>JAADDY010000043.1 GCA_013153725.1 Thermodesulfobacteriota bacterium | reverse complement strand
CCAGCCTTTTCTTCGGCTACCTCAAGGGAGATGGGGAGGGTGGCCGAGCTTGAAGCCGTAGAGAAGGCCACCAGGAGGGCCTCTCTCACCCTCAAAAAATAATCCCAGGGTTTGGTGCGTCCCAAAAGGAAGAGGAGGCCACCCAGGGTAAGGGCGGCGTGGATGGTGAGCCCGGAGACCACCGTAACCACGTAAGAAGAAAGCTGAAAAAGGGGGCTCAAGCCTTTTTCAGCCACGATGCCTGCCACGATGGCAAAGACCCCGATGGGAGTGAGGCGCACGATCCAGCGTATGAGGGTGATGAGGGCGTCGTTTAAGGCTTCGAAGAAGTCAAAAAGGAGCCTTTTACGGGCAGGTTCAAGAGAGAGGGTGGCCAGGCCAAAGGCCAGGGCAAAGAAGATGATGGGCAGGACCTCTCCTTCGGCCACGCTCTTGACCGGGTTTTCCGGAATCAAACTCAGCACCAGATCCTTCAAGGTGAGCCCTTTGACGTGAATAGCAGTGTGAGAGAAGAGTTTCTCACCGGTGTGCCCGGGCTCAAGGAGGTTCACCAGGAGAAGGCCGGTGAGCACGGCAAGGGAGGTGGTCAGAAAATAGTAGAGAAGAGTCTTTAGACCCAGATCCTTTACCCGGGAGATGCTCCCGAGGCCCGAAACACTGGTGTAGACCGAAGCCAGGATGAGGGGGGCGATGATCATCTTGAGCAGTCGCAAAAAGATATCGCCCAGCAGACTGATTTTTGAGACGACTTCCGGAAGGTAGAGCCCGGCCAGGACGGCCAGGATGATGGCAAGAAGGGTCTGGTTTTCAACGCTTCTCAGAAAGCGCATGCCCAAGGCTTAGCATGAAGGGCAACAAAAGAAAAGGAGGCCCCGGAGCCCGGGGCCTTGCTTTTTAGCCCAGGATGGCCTTTTTGAACTCTTCAAAACCTACCCGCTCGATGAGGCGGCCCAGGCGATCCGCCTTCTTGGCGTTGGCTTCGTAGTATTTGATGATCTTTTCAGCGATCTCGAGAGCCTCTTCGGTGGAGACGTTCTCCACCAGGGTCTGGGCCAGCCGCGGACGGGAACCACCGCATCCGCCCACCCGGACGGTCCAACCCTTGGGTTTGCCGACAAAGCCCAGGTCCTTGAGGCAGGTCTCGGCACAATCGTTGATGCAACCGGTAACCCCGATCTTGAACTTGGCCGGGAGCTGGTAGCCGTGATAGCGCTTGTCAAGCTCGGCTCCCAGGCTCAGAGAATCCTGCTGACCCAGGCGACAGAAGGTGGTCCCGGGGCAGACCTTGACGCTGCGCACGCAGGCTCCCACCGCTGCGCCGGGCTCGACGCCCAGTTCCTCCCAGACCTTGTCTATGTCTTCTTCCTTGAGACCCACCAGAGCGATACGGTCGGCACTGGTAAGCTTCATGGCTTTGACGCCGTATTTTTCGGCAATCTCGGCAATCTTGCGCAAAAATTCCGGGGTCACAACCCCCAGGGGAACGTGTGGAACGATGGCGTAGGTTTCTTTGTCTCGCTGGAGAACTGCTCCCTTTTCTCCGTCCTTCAACATGGCTTCTCCTCCTTTCTTTAAGTCAAGATGTTTTGGGCTTCTTTGAGCGTGGTTTTGGAAAAGTGCTCCCTTACCAGGCGATTTACGTCTTCCAGGAGGCTGCCCAGAAGACACCTTTCGCCGCTACAGAGAGGCTCCTTAAAGAGGCAACGCTGGTCTTCTAGCGGGCCATTGATGACCTCGAAGATGTCCAGAAGAGATATCTCTTCGGGCTTTTTGGCCAGCATGTAGCCCCCCTTGGGGCCGCGGGTGGCCTTGAGAAGGCCGGCGCGCGCCAGGGCCTGGAGCACCTTGGAAAGATGGGCCTCTGAGGCCCGGAGCCTCTTGGCGATTTCTTTCACCCGCCGCGGCTTCTCCGGGGTGCTTGAGAGATAGGCCATGGCGTGCAGCCCCAGTGATAAAGCTTCCGAAATTCTCAAAACGCTAGTTGGCATCGCCTTCAAACCTCTCTGTGATATTGTGGTGTTTAAATACCTAAATAGTAGAAAGTTGTCAAGCCCAAATTTTGTCATTTTTGCGAGCTTGAAATCAGGGTACAAAAAGGATCTTACAGGGAATTTTCCGCAAATAACCCTGGGGATGATAGAGTTTTCCCGCCAAAACGAGCTTTTTCCCGCTACTCAAGGGCCAGATCAGCAGATGAGGCTTAAAACTCCGCAGGCACCCGAGAAGGTTTTCCTCAAAAGGTCCTTCCAGGGTCTCCAAACTGTAAAAGAGTCCGCTTGCCTTGACTTTTCCGGAGAAAATTTCTGCCAGCTTCTTTACCTTCTGGGATTCTTCCTCTTCCAGATAGGCCAGAAATTTTTTGCGACTGGCGGTAGAGGCCAGGGGATCGACTTCTCCGAAGTGGAAGAGTCTACGGTCGGAGATGATGAGACCTTTGATGGCGGCTTTAAAGATATTCGCCCAGAAGAGGGCCCAATCGATGGCCCTCAGGAGCCCTTCTTCTTCCAGGAGGAGAAGCAGGATGCGAGACACTTCAATGGAGCAACTTGGCCAGGAGCACCAGAAGGATCCCCATGATTATGACCGCCAGATCCTGTTTGCGCTCTTTGGACATTTCTTCCTCCTACATGAGAGTCATTACAACGATTAAGGCCAGGGCGGCCTTGAGCCCGGCCACCACAAACCCCAAGAGGAAACCTGAAAGCCCGGCGGCCTTGAGATCGGAGAGCCGGGTCGTAAGCCCGATGCTTGCAAAACCCAGGAGGAAGCACCAGTTCATGAAGACCTTGGCCTGGTGGATTTCGGCCTTGTTGAGAAAACCAAAGGTGTTCAGCAGCACCACGAACAGGAACCCCAGGACGAAGACCGGAAACTTCTCGATAATGATCTGCATCTTGTTGATTTCCGTCACCTGCCCGCCTTCTTTGGCCTCCCGGCTGGCAGCCATGATGGCCAGCATGAGGACCACGAAGGGTAGGAAGACCACCCGCCCGATGTTGTAGATCCCCGCCACCAGGCCGGCCTCTTCGCTGTACGCGAAGCCTGCCGCCAGGACCTGGGCGGAATTGACAATTCCCACGCCACAGAAGGCCCCGTACTGGACGTCGCTCAGGTTCAGGAGCTTGCCGATGGTCGGAAAGACGATGAGGGCCAGGAGACCAAAGATGAGGACCACCGCGATGGAATAGGCCATGTCGCGGTTTTTGGCCCGCACCGCCGGGGCAATGGCGATGGTGGCGGAGACCCCGCATACCGATAGCCCGGCGGAGAGACACGCCGCCAGCGGGGTGGGAACCCGAAACCGATTGGCCACCCACATGAGAGCTATCGCCGAGCCGAAGAGAAAGGTGGCGATATAGACCAGGGCCGGCCCCCCCACCTTCACCAAACCCATCATGGAGTACTTGGCTCCCATGACCACGATGCCAGTCTTGGTCAGCACGGTGGAAAACCGGAGACCGGGATGAAACACCTTTGGCACCCCCACGGTGTTGCGGATGACGATCCCGAGAAGGATTGCCAGGATGAAGTCTTTCAGCAGGATGTAGGTCCGAAAGAGCTCGTATTTGCGAAGATGGGGAGCAATGGCGTAAGCGGCAAGCGCCACGGCGATTACCAGAAGGGCCCCGGGAATGCTGGAGATAATTTCCTGACCTAAGGTTTTGGAGCGTACAGATACTTGAGACTGCGCCTCAATTCTCATATTATTCTCCAAAACAGCCTAATTTTTGCCGATAATAGGCTAAATCGGGCTTCAAGTCAATATTTTTGTTTTTAAGGCCCTATTTTAAGCCTTCTTCCAGCTTTTTTCTTCACCGCGCAGGAGGCGGCGGATATTGTCCTTGTGCTTGATCCAGATGAGGAGGGCCATAAGAGTGGCGGCCAGGATGTATGGCTTCTTGGGGCAGAAGAAATAGATCAGAAGCGGCATCAGGGCCGAGGCCAGGAGGGAGCCCACGGAGACGAAGCCTGAGAACTTCACCGCCAATACGAAAAGGAGGAGTGCTACTCCCAGGGCCTTGGGGCAAAGCACCAGGAAGACTCCGGTAGCCGTGGCCACTCCCTTTCCACCTCGAAAGCGCAAATAAAGGGGAAAGAGGTGCCCCAGGAAGGCGAAGAAGCCGGTTCCCGCCACGAGAAGGTCTTTTTCAGGGTGTCCTTCAAAGATTTTCAGGGCAAGAAGCATGGGGAGGATGCCCTTTCCCATGTCTCCCAGCAAGGTAAGGAGCCCCCATTTTTTGCCCAGAAGACGGGCCACGTTGGTGGCCCCGAGGTTGCGGCTGCCGTGCTCACGGGGGTCTATCCCGAAGGGTTTGGCCACCAGAAGGGCGGTGGGGATGGAGCCCAGAAGATAGGCCAGGACGAAGATAAGATATTCTTTCGGCATTTTGCTCCTCTCTTGTCAGCTTGGTCTCTGGGAAGGTAATATCCTCACATGGCCGGCGAAGCAAGGATCAAAAAGATCCGCAACATCGGCATCATCGCCCACATCGACGCCGGGAAGACCACCCTTACCGAGCGCATCCTTTACTACACCGGAAAGATTCACCGCATCGGCGAGGTCCACGAGGGCCAGGCCACCATGGACTACCTCCCTGAGGAGCAGGAACGCGGCATCACCATCACCTCCGCCTGTACCACCTGCTACTGGAAGGGGTGTGAGATCCATCTCATCGATACCCCCGGCCACGTGGACTTTACCATCGAGGTCGAAAGAAGCCTCCGCGTGCTCGACGGTGCCATCGGGGTCTTCTGCGCCGTGGGAGGAGTCGAACCCCAGTCAGAGACGGTCTGGCACCAGGCCGAGCGCTTCCGTGTCCCGAAGATGGCTTTTGTCAACAAGATGGATCGCATCGGGGCCAATTTTTGGGGGGTCGTGGAACAGATGCGTGAAAAGCTCGGGGCCCGGCCGGTGATCCTCACCATGCCCTATGGCGCGGAGCAGGATTTCAAGGGCGTCATCGACGTCGTCCAGGAAAAGCTCATTTTGTGGGACGAAGAGAGTCTCGGGGAGAAATTTTCTTACCATCCCGTGCCCGCGGAAATGGAGGAGGAGGTGCAGCGGGTGCGGAAGGAGCTCCTCGAAACCATCGTGGAATTCGACGAAAACGCCTTTGAAAAGTACCTGGCTGACGAGCCCCTCTCCGAGGAGGAAATTCACGGGCTCATCCGCAAGGGGACCCTGGCCCTAGAGATCGTCCCGGTCTTCTGCGGCTCGGCCCTCAAAAACAAGGGGGTACAGCCCCTTCTCGATGGCATCGTGCGTTACATGCCTTCTCCCCTCGATGTCCCCCCGGTCAAAGGGGTGAATCCGCTGACCGGGCGCGAGGAGGAAAGACCACCAGACGAAGCCGCACCCCTGGCAGCTCTCGCCTTCAAGGTCCAGATGTTTGAAGGGCGCAAGATGGTCTACTTACGCCTCTACTCCGGGGTGCTTGAGGTGGGAAAGACGGTTCTTAACGCCACCCAAAAGAAAAAAGAAAAGGTCGCCCGCCTCTTTCTCCTGCACGCCAATAAGCGCACCCGCCTCGAAAAAGCCGGGGCCGGGGACATCGTGGCCGCCATGGGCCTCAAGCATACCGTTACCGGAGATACGCTCTGCGACCCGGAGCATCCCATTTTGCTCGAAGCCATCGGGGCTTACGAGCCGGTGATCTCCATCGCGGTGGAGCCCAAGACCCGGGCGGAAGAGGAAAAGGTCGAAGAGGCGCTCGCCAAGATCGCCCAGGAGGACCCCACTTTTCGGGTCAAGGTGGATGCCGATACCGGCCAGCGGGTCATCTCCGGCATGGGAGAGCTACATCTGGAGGTGATTCTTGAGCGCCTGAGGCGGGAGTTTGGTCTCGACCTCCTGGTAGGCCGCCCGCAGGTGGTCTACCGGGAGACGATCACCAGCGAAGTCGAGGTCACCGAGGTCTTTGACCAGACCGTGGGGGAAGAAAGGCTTGCCGCCACGGTGAAACTCCTGGTGCGCCCCCGCGAGCGCGGGGCCGGAAACCTCGTGGGAGCGGTTCTTCCCGAAGAAAAGCTGCGCCCGGAACAGAAGGCCCTCCTGCTGGAAACCCTTGAAAAGGCGCTCGAGGCGAGTGGCCCCCTGGGCTGGCCGGTGACAGACGTGGAAGTCGTCCTCCTCGACATCGATTTCCCTGGAGGGGCCTGGCACGAGATGGCCGCCAGGGCCGCCACCGTAAAGGCCTTGCAAAGGGCACTCTCTCAGGCTGGTCCCATCCTCCTTGAGCCCATCATGGAGGTGGAGGTGGTTTGCCCCTCCGAATTTCTGGGAGAAGTGATAAGCGATCTCAACCAGCGCCAGGGGCACGTGGTGAATATCGAGGCCCGGGAGCCGGTGCAGGTCGTGCGGGCCGAAGTCCCCCTCTCCCGGCTGTTTGGCTATTCCACGGCTCTGCGTTCCGCCACCCAGGGGCGGGCGAGTTTCACCATGCGCTTCCTGCGCTTTGACCGCCCGGAAGATCTCAAAAGGGCCTAGCCCTCTTTGGGCTTTATCTTGGCTGCTTCAAGCTTTTTGGCCACCTTGGCCTTGAGCGGATCTCCCTGGGACAGATTGCGATAGGCCTGGCGCAGGTGGTAGAGGGCGACCTTGGTCTCCCCTTCCAGCTGGAAGTGCAGGGCAAACTGGTAGTGGGCCTTGCCACTCTTTCCCAAAGCCGCGTAGAGCCTTCCCAGGTGATAGTGAAACTCCGGGTTGTCTTCGAGCTTTTCGCTCAATTTCCTGAAAAGGGAAAGCGCCTTTTCGTATTGTTTGGTCTCTTGGTAGCAGCGGGCCAGGAGATATTTGGCCCCGGTGCGGTAAGGGTGTCTTTTGACGTAGCGTTTTAGAATGGAGAGAGCTTCCTGGTAGCGTCCGCCCTGGAAATAAATTTCCGCCAGATCCAGGCGAAAATCATCGTGGTCCGGAAACTTCTGGATGACGAACTGGAGCTCCCGGGCCGCCTCTTCAAAGCGTCGCAGCTTGGCCAGGGCCAGGGCCAGGCCGTAGTGCAGGAAAGGGTCCTCCGGGCTTTTGCGGAGCTCTTCCCGATAGCGGACTACGAGACTCCCGGCGTCGTGGGTGAGCACCTTCACCCGTACCTGAATGCGCCGCAGGCGGAAAGGATCTGGCCGATAAGTGACCTTGGGATGATAGTACTCGATCATGGATTCGAGATAGGTGACCCTTTCGGCGGTGCCGGGGTGGGTCAAGAGGTAGCTCGGGACGTTTTCCGAAAGGAGCCAGCGGTGCCTTACGATCTTATTGAAGACCTCGATGAACCCCCGCGGATCGTAACCCGCGGCGGTGAGGTATTCGAACCCGAGCCGGTCGGCCTCTTCTTCATCGGTGCGGCTGTAGGAAAGGGCCTTGGTAGCCGCCAGAGCACTCGAAGTGACGGCGATGGCCTGCCCCATCTCTCCTCGCCCCAGGAGCAGGCCCACGATGGTGACCGCGGCACTGGCAAGGTTGAGACGGGTGAGCTTTTCGATCCGCTTGGCCAGATGACGGGCCTGGACGTGGGCAAGCTCGTGGGCGAGCACTCCCGCCAGCTCGTCTTCCCGGTCGATTTCCTCCAGAAGACCGGTATTGACGAAGATGTAACCTCCTGGCACGGCGAAAGCGTTCAGGCTTTCGTCTTTTAGAATGTAGAACCTGAAGGGAAAGTAATGGGGCCCGATGTGGGCAATGATACGGCGACCTACTTCCTCCACGTAGTTCACCACTTCAGGGTCTTCCACAAACTGGGCCTTTTCGCGGAGCATCTGGAGGACCTGGCGCCCCAGACGGGCTTCTTCCTCGTGGCTCATGAGGGCCCAACAGGTGCCACTCAAGAGCAGAAAAAGGGCCAAAAAAAGGGTTCCCAAGAATCTTCGGCTCATCACTTTAAATATAAGAAGTTTTGGTTCCTTTGGCGAACGGTGGGGAATTGAGGAAGGCCAACAATCATTTTGGAAAATATTTGTAAATTTCTTTTCGAGATAAAAATCTAACGAAAATTACTGTATCTTTTTCAATTTTTAGGCCTAAACGGTACCGTTTTATCCTTACTCGATAATATTTTTGTGTTCCTTTTAATTTCTTCAGTTTGGGGATTTCTTGGGGGCAAGAAGCTCTCTTGGTAAGGGATATCAGTTCTTTGAGGGCTTTCTTGACTTCTTCATTGTGAACTTTTTGTATGTCTCGCAGGAAGGCCTTTTCATATTTTATTTTCAAGTTGTTTTAACCCTCTAAAAATCGGAATATTTCTTCTTCAGATACAAATTCTTTTTTATCTCCTTCTTCGATAGCCTTTATTAAGGCCTGGTCTTCTAATTCTTCAACTTCAAAGACTTCTATTTCTTCTTTTAGATGGGAAAGGAGCCATTTTATGTGTTCTAAGGCTTCTGGCTTTATTTTCAAAATCAAAGTGGCCATTTTTACCTAACCTCTTAGATTTATTTTTCTAGATCTAAGAAGAAGTTTAGAACAAAATGTGCGGAAAGCAAAGGAATTGAGGAAAAAATGAAAAGGGGCGGCATCCGCCGCCCCTTTTTCAGGCGAGGTTAGAATTCAGGGGCTGGTGGAGCGCCCACTCCGCCCTTTTCTTCTTTGGGCTTCTCCGCCACCATGGCTTCGGTGGTGAGGAGCAAGCCGGAGATGGAGGCGGCGTTCTGAAGCGCCGTACGGCTCACCTTCTTCGGGTCGATGATCCCAGCCTCCATGAGGTCTTTGATCTCGCCGGTAGCAGCGTCGAACCCTACGGAACCACTTTCGGCCTTGACCTTCTCCACGATGATGGAGCCTTCAAAACCGGCGTTGTTGGCGATCTGACGGAGAGGCTCCTCAAGGGCCCGACGGATGATGGCTACCCCGTGTTTTTCGTCACCTTCGGCATCGGCCTTCTCGAGAGCCGGGATACAACGGATGAAGGCCGTACCACCACCGGGTACGATACCCTCTTCCACCGCCGCCTTGGTGGCGTTGAGGGCATCCTCTACCCGGGCCTTCTTCTCTTTCATTTCGGTCTCGGTGGCGGCGCCTACGTAGATGACCGCTACACCGCCCACGAGCTTGGCCAGACGCTCCTGGAGCTTCTCACGGTCGTAATCAGAGGTAGCTTCCTCGATCTGGGCCCGGATCTGTTTGATACGGGCCTCGATAGCCTCTTTGGAACCCGCACCGTCAACGATGGTGGTGTGCTCCTTGTCTACGATGATGCGCCGGGCACGACCAAGCTGGTCGAGAGTGGCGTTTTCGAGTTTGAGACCAAGCTCTTCAGAGATGACCTGACCACCGGTAAGGATGGCAATGTCTTCGAGCATGGCCTTCCGCCGCTCACCGAAGCCCGGAGCCTTCACCGCGCAGCACTGAAGCACACCGCGGATCTTGTTCACCACCAGGGTGGCCAGAGCTTCGCCTTCTACGTCTTCGGCAATGATAAGGAGCGGCTTACCGGTACGTACCACCTGCTCCAGAATGGGCAGAAGATCCTTCATCGAGCTGATCTTCTTGTCGTAGATGAGGATGTAAGCGTCTTCGAGGACGCATTCCATTTTTTCAGGATCAGTTACGAAATAGGGGGAGATGTAACCCCGGTCAAACTGCATACCCTCGACTACTTCGAGGTAAGTATCCAGGCTCTTGGACTCTTCAACCGTGATAACACCCTCTTTGCCGACTTTGTCCATGGCGTCGGCGATGATGTTCCCGATGGTGGGATCGTTGTTGGCAGAGATGGTCGCGACCTGGGCGATCTCCTGCCGGGTCTTACAGGGCTTGGCGATCTTCTCAAGCTCTTTTACTACGACGTCTACGGCTTTTTCGATCCCCCGCTTGAGGCCCATGGGGTTGATGCCCGCGGTAACGAGCTTGGTGCCCTCCTGGAAGATGGACTGCGCCAGAATGGTAGCGGTGGTGGTACCGTCACCAGCCACGTCACTGGTCTTGGACGCCACCTCTTTGACCATCTGGGCGCCCATGTTTTCGAACTTGTCTTCGAGCTCGATCTCTTTGGCTACGGTGACGCCGTCTTTGGTGATGGTGGGAGAGCCAAAGGCCTTTTCGATAACGACGTTACGGCCCTTGGGACCAAGAGTTACTTTTACGGCGTCCGCCAGTTTGTTTACACCCGAGAGCAGAGCCTCGCGTGCCTTTTGACTATAAAGGATTTCCTTTGCCGCCATATTTTCAACCTCCTTTTCATAAATTTGGTTTGTTTCAAGGATTAGCCCTCAATGATGGCCAGCACGTCATCTTCCCGCATGATCAGGTACTCTTCGCCTTCGATGTTGACTTCCGTGCCGGCATATTTCCCGAAAAGGATGCGGTCTCCCTCTTTTACGGTAAGAGGCATCTTCTGACCGTTTTCGAGGATGCGGCCATCACCAACGGCGATGACCTTGCCCATGATGGGCTTTTCTTTGGCTGTATCAGGAATTATGATGCCACTTTTGGTGCGCTCTTCTTCTTCGATGCGCTGTACAAGGATCCGATCGTGAAGCGGCTTTACTTTCATCTGTTACCCCTCCTTAGTGAATTTTTGTTAGCACTCACCTGGACCGGCTGCTAATATAATCACGCCTTTTCGATTGGCAAGGCCTCAATTTTTGATTTTTTGAGTCAGAAAAAGGGCCCATATCGGGAATCCTGAAGGCTAAGATTCCCGCAGGAGTTTCAGGAAGAAGCCCAGGACTCCCAGCGTGATGGCGGTATCAGCGAGGTTGAAGGCGGGCCAGTGGTAGGGGCCGAGGTGGAAATCGAGAAAATCGAAGACCCGGCCGTAAAATATGCGATCGAGAAGGTTCCCCAAGGCCCCCCCGGCAATGAGACCGGAGAGAAACTGGACGAGGTGATCTTTGCCTCTGGCGTAGAGAAAAAGACCCCCCGCGGCCAGGAGATTGGCCAGGATGAAAAAGTAGCGCAAGCCCTCGGCCCCTCTGGCGAAGAACCCGAAGGCCACCCCCGGGTTCCAGACGTGAACCAGGTTGAAGAACCCGGGGATCACGACTCTTATCTCCCCGGGGGCGAGGATCTCTCTCACCAGGAACTTGGTGGCCTGGTCAAGGCCGAGTACCAGGAGACACGTTAGGAGGAAGACTCTTTGAGATCCGGCCATCTTTCCTTCACCACCCGGTAGCAGCGTTCACAAACTCCCGGGAGATCTTCTCTGGTCCCCACGGTGGGGCTCCACTTCCAGCAGCGCTCGCACTTTTTGCCAGAGGCCCGGCGCACCAAGACCTTGAGCGGCAACTCTTCTCCCTCGTAAAAGACGGCGCCCTCTTCGGGGCTTACGTCTTCCTGCACCTCGAGCTCCGAAACGATGGCCAGATAGGTGAGGAGATCCCGGTTTTCAGCAAGGAAGTCTCTCAAGTCTTTGTCTTCACTTGCCAGAACCACCGCGGCCTCCAGAGAGTTTCCGATGATTTTGGCCTCTTTGCGGCCGATTTCAAGGGCCTTGGTGATTTCAGAGCGCAGGGCAAAGAGTTTTTCCCACTTTTCCTGAAAGGCGGGCTCCACCTGCGGCAGGGGTGGTTCCGGAAAGGAGGCCAGGTGGACGCTTTCGGCCTCTTTTTGGCCAGGGAGGTAGCGCCAGATCTCTTCCGCCGTGAAGGAGAGGATGGGGGCCATGAGGCGGGTGATGGCGTTCGTGGCGTGGTAGAGCACCGTTTGGGCCGCACGGCGCGCGAAGGAATCCGGGGCTTCGCAGTAGAGGGTGTCGCGGCTGACGTCGATAAAGATGGCCGAAAGATCCACGGCACAGAACTGGTGAATACCGTGGGTTACGTGGTGGAAATCGTAGCTCTCATAGGCCCTGAGACACTTGGAGACGAGGCCCGAGAGCCGGAAGAGGAGGTAGCGCTCAAACTCCGGAAGCTTCTCAAGCGGGACGAGGTCTTTCTCCGGGTCGAAATCGTAGAGGTTTCCCAGCATGAAACGGCAGGTGTTGCGGATCTTGCGATAGGCTTCCGTGAGGCGGGAGAGGATCTCGTCTGAGAGGCGGATGTCGTCGCGGTAATCCTCGGCCGCCACCCAGAGTCTCAAAATTTCGGCCCCGTAGCGTTTGATGATCTTCTCCGGCGGGATGACGTTCCCCAGAGATTTCGACATCTTGCGCCCCTTGCCGTCCACCACGAAGCCGTGGGTGAGGACGGCTTCATACGGGGCCCGGCCGCGGGTGCCCACCGCGCAAAGGAGAGAGCTCTGGAACCAGCCCCGGTGCTGGTCCGAGCCTTCGAGATAGAGCTCCGCCGGGAACTTGAGCTCTGGCCTCCTTTCGAGGACCGCGGCAAAGGAAACGCCGGAGTCGAACCAGACGTCGAGGATGTCTTCTTCCTTGCGAAAAGAGCGGCTTCCGCAGCGGGGGCAAGTGGTGCCTTCGGGAAGGAGTTCGGAAGCCTCCTTTTCGAACCAGATATCGGCTCCGTGGGCCTCGAAGAGCTCGATGGCCTTCTCGTAAAGGCGGGCTTCCTTGAGGATCTCGTTGCACTCCTCGCAGACGAAGACCATGATTGGTACCCCCCAGGCCCTTTGCCTGGAGAGGCACCAGTCCGGCCGCCTCTCCACCATGCTCCGGATCCTCTCCTTTCCCCACCGCGGGATCCACTTCACCCTTTCGATCCACTCAAGTGCCCTTTCGCGCAAACGGTGGGCCTCCATGGAGATGAACCACTGCTCCGTGGCCCGGAAGATGACGGGCTTCTTGCAGCGCCAGCAGTGGGGGTAGCTGTGTTCGATCTCGCTCACGTGAAGGAGGCGGCCCGCTTCTTTCAAGATGGCGATGATCTTTTCGTTGGCCTGGTAGATGTTCTCGCCGCCGATCTCCGGGAGGTCTTTCTCAAAGCGCCCCTCGGCGTCTACCGGAGAATAGACCTCAAGGCCGTAGCGGAGCCCGGTTTCGTAGTCTTCCTCACCGTGGCCCGGGGCGATGTGGACGCAGCCCGTCCCGGCCTCGAGGGTTACGTAATCCGCAAGCACGATGAGAGACTCCCGGGGCAGGAAGGGGTGGGCGGCGTGTTTGCCTTCGAGTTCCTGGGCCTTTACGCGGCAAAGGATGGGGGGCACTTTTTCGAGCCCCAGCTCGGCTGCCAGGGCCGAAAGCCTTCCCTCGGCCAGGAGGAGAGCCTCGCCGTCAAGCTCCACCACCACGTAGTCGAATTCAGGGTGCAGGGCAACCGCCAGGTTGGCCGGAAGGGTCCAGGGCGTGGTGGTCCAGATCACGATGGAGACGGGAAGCTTCCGGACTTCTTCCGGGAGGACCTTAAGGGCGTCCTCTTTCAGGGGGAACTTCACGTAGATGGACGGCGAGCGATGGGGTTCGTACTCTACTTCTGCCTCCGCCAGGGCGGTAACACAATGGATGCACCAGTAGACGGGTTTTTTGCGGCGGTAGACGTAGCCTTCACTCAGGAAGCGCACGAATTCGCGGGCGATGGTGGCCTCATAGTCGTAGCTCATAGTGAGATAGGGGTTTTCCCAGTCGCCGATGACCCCCAGGCGCTTGAATTCTTCCCTCTGGATCTCGATCCAGCGTTTGGCGTATTCCCGGCAGTGTTTCCGGATGGTGAGCTTGGGGAGCTCCCCGCGTTTTACCTTGAGTTCCTTTTCCACGTTGAGCTCGATGGGCAGCCCGTGACAATCCCATCCGGGGACGTAAGGGCAGTTGTTACCAGCCATGCGTCGACTTTTGATGATGAAGTCCTTGAGCACCTTGTTGAGTGCGGTTCCCATGTGGATGTGGCCGTTGGCGTAAGGGGGGCCGTCGTGGAGCACGAAGAGCGGAGCGCCCTTGCGACGTTCGAGCATTTTGCGGTAGAGGTCGATTTCTTCCCAGTACTTCAGAAATTCTGGCTCCCGTTTGGCCAGATTGGCCTTCATGGGGAACTCGGTCTGCGGGAGGTTGAGGGTCTCCTTCCAGTCGGTTTTTTCCGCCATGGCGCACCCCTTTCATCTAGTTTGTATACGCAGGAATACTAGAAGCCTTAAGCCCTGGTGGCAAGTTAAGAAAGCCATTTTGCCAGACGCCTGGCAAGTTCCTGGCGGGTAACGGGCTTGGTAATAAAGCCGTCAAGACCGGCCCTCTGGGCCTCTTTTTCGATTTCTTCTACCACATGGGCGGTGAGGGCAAGGATGGGCCCGGAATAACCTTCCCGCCGGAGGATACGAGCCACTTCAAGCCCGTCTATTCCGGGCATTCGGATGTCCAGAAGGAGGAGATCGAAAGACCCTTTACGGGCGATCTCAAGAGTCTCATAGCCGTCACGGGCCAGGGTAACTTCAAGCCCCAACCTCTCTAACGCCTTGCGAAAATAAAGCTGGTTTACCGGGTTGTCTTCGGCAAGGAGGACCTTCCCCGATAGTTTCTCGGGAAGGTTGCTCTTTTCCTCCTTTTCCAGATCGTAGACTTTGAGAGGGATCTCGAGATAGAAAGTGCTTCCCTTGCCGGAACCATAACTTTCGGCCCAGAGTTTGCCACCCAGGAGTTTGGCCAAACGCTTGGCAATGGCAAGCCCGAGACCGGAGCCAAAATAGAACTTGTCGAAGCTTTCCTCCAGGCGCTCAAATGGTAAGAAGATCTTTTCGAGATCTTCTTCGGTTATCCCTCGTCCGGTATCGCGAACGGCTATTTGCCAGTGATAGAAATTTTCGCCCTTTTTGAGGGGGACGGCTTCCAGAGTGATTTTGCCTCGTTCGGTGAACTTTACGGCGTTACTCAAAAGATTGAGGATGATCTGTTTGATTTTGGCCCGGTCGCCCAAAAATTGCGGCAATCCTTCGGGAACCTTGATTTCGTAGCGAAGCCCTTTCCTTTCCATTTCGGGGATAAAGAGTTTGAGACATTCTTCCAGCAGGGCTTTGAGATCAAAAGGTTCTTCCTTGAGGATGACAGCTCCTTCTTCGAGTTTGGCAAAATCCAGGGTTTCGTTCAAAAGCTCTCTCAAATTTTCAAGGGACTTTTCCAGATGAGAGAGCTGTTCTCTCTGTTCCGGAGTAAGAGGGGAGTCTTTCAGGAGCTCTACCATTCCCAGGGCCGCGGTGATGGGGGTGCGAATCTCGTGAGAGACGTTTGCCAGAAATTTGGTTTTGGCCTGGCTTGCTTGCTCGGCGCGGTGAGCTTCGATGCGCCATTGTTCCATCGTGTTTTTCAGATTTTCCTGAGAGATGTTTATGCGTTTGATGAGTTCGTTGAACACCCTGATGAGGTTCTTTATCTCTTCAGGGGCCAGAAGCTCGGGAAAGGGTTTCAGGTTGCCTTCTTTGGATTTTTCCTGGAGCTCCTTGATGTGGCTTGCCAGATCCAGAATCGGCATGGTTACGAAGTGATAGTAGAGATAGAGGATTCCGCACAATAAGCTCGAGAGGAGGAATCCTATGAGCAAAAAGTTGAAGAGCGCCTTTTGTATAATCTTCTGGTGCAGGCTATCGTCCACCGCCACTTCCAGGTAACCCAGGGTTTCTTTTCCGTCTTTCAACGGAAAGGTGATAATTTTCCCTTCGTTGAGATTGCCCTTCTGCACGGAGAGAGTTTGAACGGCAGGAGAGGTCTTTTCTCCCAGGAGGATGTCCAGGTGTCTGATGTCCTGGTAGATGGGAGGTTCCTTCCAGGTGACCCTTACTCCGTTTATGAAATCGAACTGGAGAAGTTCTTCCAGAATACGAGAGATCTCTTTCCTCACCTTGAATTTGAGGTGCGGTTTCAGGACTTCGGCCGTGTGTTTTATGAGAAGTCTCAAGGTCTCTTCTCTTTCACGCAGGAGTTCCTGGCGGAGCACGTAGGTTCCCCAGAGGGTGGCCCCGAAGGAGATGGCCAGAGAAAATACAATCGCCGCCACGAAGAGAAACTTGATCTGAAAGAGACGCCCTTTTCGGAAGATCATTTCTTAGAGGATATGAAACAGAATTTTTGGATTACCTCTGGTGGAAATTCCAACCCCAGCTTTCTCCAGGTTTCTTTGTTTACCACGATGCAGGCCTTTCGGCGATCCAGATCGAGGGAGAGGGCAAGCCCCGCCTCCAGGAGCTCAGGGAGGTGAGAAATGGTCAGGACTTTTTTTGCTATGGCCTTCTCCAGGATTTGTTTCAGTTTTGGAAGAGGCCCCGCTACATAGAGAATATCGAAGTCATCCTTCTCAAGAAGGGTGAGGGCCTCCTGGGGGTCTTTCACGAAGGTCGCCTGGAACTCTTGGTTTTCCAAGAAAAAGTCCTTCACTGCCTCATTGACGATGTTCTGATCCTGAAAGGCGGTCTTGGTCTGGGGAAGGATGACAAGCACCCGGAGGGGGAGATGGTCTTTAAAATTTTTCTCGAGCCTCACCAGACGGGAAAGGAGGGCCAGGGTGAGACGGGCTTTCTCTGACTCTATGGTTACCAAGGTCCGGGGATGGGCCTTGGAGGCCATTAAGAAGAGTCCAATGATCGTTCCGAGAAGGATCTTCCTGCCCACTTTTTGCCTCTAAAATCGAATCCGAAGCCCCATCTCAAGGTAACGCCCATTTTCCTGATAATCGTCCGGAATTCCTCCCCAAGAAGAAGGGTAGCGGATATCATCCTCGAAGAGGTTGGTGACTCCAAACCAGGCCGAAATCTTGGAGGTGACGTCGTAGATTATTTTGAGGTTGACGTTGGTGTAACCGTCAAGTTTGTCTCGAGGGTCTGGAATGTAGGTGTTGGTGCCACGGACGGGGTTGAATTTCTCGCGCCAGCGAGGCCCCACATAGTTGCAGGCCAGGTTTATCTCCAAAGGAAGGGAACCGAAGGTGTAGGAAATGATACCTCCGGCCAAGACGTTGGCCACGTAGGGGCGCGGTTCGTCAAATTCGTTTTCTCCCCACTGGTAGCTCCCATAAAGATAGATATCCCAGTGAACACCCCGGTAGTGGTAAGAGATTTCGCCACCTACGACATCTTCGTCTCCCCCTTGTTGGTAGGTCCATCCTCCTATGCCCACTGGATTTCGGCGTCCGAGGACATCCCTGAGCCACATACGGAAGAGGCTGAGGCTCAATCGGTTTTTGGGATTGGGTTTCCAGATGAGGACCAGTTCCAGAGAATCGAGTTTTTCAGGATCGAGATCCGGGTTCCCGACCACCAGGGGGGAGTGGTCGTCGTAGAGGGCATCGAGATCCGGGATCCGAAAGCCATGCCCGTAGATGAATTTTGAAATCAGTTTCGGGGTGAAACGGTGTATCCAGACGATGCGAGGGCTGAATTGCCCGTTGAAGCCGTTGTATTTGTCGTAGCGCAGCCCCAGATTGAGTTCGTCACGGGGTCCGAGTTCCCATTCGTCCTGAAAGTAGACCGCCCACATCCTCTCGGTCTTTGGCGGCCAGGGGTCGTGTTGTCTCTCAAGGGTGGGTAGGGGGCGAAACTCCGGTAGAGAACGATTGGCCAGGAGTTTGGAGGAGCGGATACCGTTTTCCAGAAACTCTACTCCCAAACGCAAGGAATGCGTCTGCCACTTCGTTTTCAACCTGAAGCCGTAAACGATCTCCCTCAGACGACTCTTTTCGTGAGCCAGGGTAGGAGCGTCATAGGGATCGGGAAAGCGCAAGAGGAATCTCTTTACAGGGGGAATTTCTTTGGAGGCGGGGTGAAAAACGTAAAAGGTCCCGTAATCGAGGATGTTTTGGCGCCAGTTGAAATAGAGATGCCCGGTGGTTTCTTTGGCGATTTCGAAATCGTAAGTTACCTGCCCGCCGAATTGTTTGTAGTGGTTTTCGGGGTCATTGCTTCTACCAAGGCGATCCGAAAGACCGTAGTAATGAGAAAGAGTGACGTCGAAGCGGAACATCTTCAAACGCAACCCCTTCCAGGCCAGCCGGAACTCCTGCCAGTTGGTATCGAAATGGGTGTCTGCCGTACCGGGGATGCCGGCGGCATCCTTTACGTGAAAGCGATCTCCGTTTGAGGTGCTCTTTCCGGCACTGAACTGAAACTCCCAGGTGTTTTTTATGAAACCTCCGGAGATGAACCCCCGTCCGGTATCGAAATGTCCCAAGGCTCCGCCGATCTCCCCGCTATTCTTCCAGCGTCGGGGGACAAGGTTTATCACGCCTCCTACGGCATAAGAGCCATAAACCGCCGAAGAAGGGCCTCTGGAGATCTCGATACGCTCCAGGATGTCCACCGGAAGGGCTCCCACAAAACTCAAAGCTCTTCTGAGAAGCAAGTGGTTCAAGGGTTGACCGTCCCAGAGAATCAGAACCCTGCGGTCCGAATAGTTTCCGCGGACGATGAGATGATAGGTACCGTTGTTCTCTCGAATGACCTCGAGCCCGGGGACAAAACGCAAGAGCTCGGCTATGGTGGTGGCTCCGGTGCGTTCGATCATTTTGCGGTCGAAAATGGTGAAAGAGGAAGGGATTTGATCGATGTTGAAACCGCTGAAGGTGGCTACTTCGGTGGCACTGGAAAGGAAGCTTTCAAGAACGGCTCCGGGCTTGGCTTCATGCCCCCAGCCAAAAGTCGGGAGAAAAAAGGTCAAAAGCCCCCACAGCAGAAAGATTGTGAGCAAATGACACCCCTAAGCTAGTTTTTTTAAGGCTTCTCCGATACGAGAGACCCCCTTTTCAATTTCTTCATCGGCATTGGCAAAGGAAATCCTGAGACAACGATCGTCCCCGAAGGCTATTCCGGGTACCGTGGCCACTTTGGCCTCCTCTAGGAGGTAATCGCACATGGTGAGGGAGTCTTCGAGGGTCGTGCCTCCGGGAGCCTGTCGCCCGTAGTAGGCGGAGAAATCCACAAAGGCGTAGAAAGTCCCCTGGGGTTTGGGGAGATCAAGGCCGGGAATCTCTTTGAGCTTTTGATAGAGGAGCGTGGCCCGTCTTTTGAAAGCCTCTCTCATTTCGACGATGCAGTCCTGCGGGCCACAGAGTGCTTCGAGGGCTGCTTTCTGCGCTATAGAAGTGGCGTTGGAGGTGCTCTGCCCCTGGATGCGTGAGACGGCGGCGATGATGTCTTTGGGGCCCACCGCCCAGCCGATCCGCCAGCCAGTCATGGCGTAAGTCTTGGAGACTCCGTTTACCATGATCGTCTGTTCTCGCAGCTCCGGTGCCACGGTGAGAATGTTTTCCGGCCCCCTGCCGTCGAAGCGCAGCTTGTCGTAAATGTCGTCCGAGATAATGAAGAAGCCATGTTGCTTGGCAAGTTCCGCTACCCCTTTCAAGAAGTTCTGGCTATAGAGCTGGCCCGTGGGGTTGGAAGGACTGTTCAAGATGAGGCCCTTGGTCTTGGGAGTAATGGCTCTCTCAAGGGCCGAGAGCTCCGGCTCAAAGAGGTTTTCCTTCTCCGAAGGCACGATGACAGGTCTTGCCCCGGCGAGTTCCACGATGGGAGGGTAAGAAACCCAGTAAGGGGCCAGGACGAGGACTTCGTCTCCCTCTTCGAAGAGGGCCTGGGCGAGGTTGAAGAGGGCCTGTTTGGCCCCGCAGCTCACCACCACCTCTTCCGGGGTGTAAGAAAGCCCGTAGTCTTTTTGAATCTGGGTGGCGATGGCTTCGCGAAGTTCGGGAATTCCTGCCACCGGGGTGTAACGGGTAAAACCCTCACGGATGGCCTTGATGGCGGCTTCTTTGATGTGTTCCGGGGTGTCGAAATCTGGTTCCCCGGCGGAAAGGTTGATGATGTCGATCCCCTGAGCTTTGAGTGCTTTGGCCTTGGCGTTGATGGCCAGGGTGGCGGAAGGTTTAAGTTGGCGAACCCTGGTTGCTAGTTTTTCCTTCACGGCTGGGCCTCCTTTTTTCGTAGACCACTTCTTTCAAGAACAGCCCTTGGGGTGGGGCGGGTGGTGGCGCGAGGCTTCGATCCTTGGCTTCAAATATTTCGGCAAGCTCCTCGGGGCTTAGCCGTCCCAACCCCACTTCTACCAAGGCACCTACGATATTTCTTACCATATAGCGCAAAAATCCCCGAGCCGAAATCTCAAACCGGATCATCCCGGCGATACCTACGGCGCGCTTGAGTTCGGCCCGAAAGACAGTGCGTACCGTGGTCTTGATGTCACTTCCCACCTTGCGAAAGCTGGCAAAATCCTTCTGCCCCACAAAGAGGGGGAGGCAGGTCTTCATCGCTTCAAGATCGAGCTTTTGAGGGACCCACCAGGAGTAAAGGCGCCAGATGGGGTTTCGGATGGGATGGTTGTAGATCTGGTAGAAATAGGTCTTGTAGCGGGCGTCATACTGGGCGTTGAACTTGATGGGCACCTCTTCGATCTTCACGATGGCGATATCCTTGGGAAGGAGGGCGTTTAAGGCCCGGTGAAGGTCGGGGAGAGAGATCTTGCTGGTGGTCAAAAAGTTGGCCACCTGCCCTAGGGCGTGGACCCCGGCGTCGGTACGTCCGGCGGCCCGGAGCTTAACCTTGTGCCCTACAAGGCGAGCAATCGTCTCTTCGAGGATTCCCTGGATGGTTGGTCCCACCCTTTGCCTTTGCCAACCGAGATAGTTGGTACCATCATAGGCGATGGTGAGTTTGAGGTTGCGCATCGTTTAAGGAAAGAGTGGGCGGCTTTCCAGGGCCAGATCTTCCGGAAAACCGTACATAAGGTTCATATTTTGGACCGCCTGCCCGCTGGCCCCTTTCACCAGATTGTCGATGGCAGATAGAATGATGAGCCTTCCGGTACGCGGATCAAGCTTGAGACCGATGAGACAGAGGTTCGTACCTCTGACATGGGCGGTGCGGGGATATTCCCCTGGCGGGAGTATCCTGACAAAGGGGCTTTGGGCGTAAAAGTTTTGCAGAGCCTCGTGCAAAACCCTTTCATCTCTGGTGCGTGGGGTGGCGTAAATGGTGGCAAGAATCCCCCGACTCATGGGGACGAGGTGGGTGGTGAAGTTGAGGCGAAGCTCTTCTCCCGCCGCCAGGGAGAGTTCTTGTTCGATCTCCGGGGTATGACGATGGATGGCGACGTTGTAAGCACAGAAATCCTCGTTTACCTCGCAAAAGATGAGCCGCAGTTTGGCACTCCTTCCCGCACCGGAGACTCCGCTTTTGGCGTCGATGACGAGCCCCTCCGGGCTTACGAGGCCTTCTCTGAGAAGTGGAATAAGAGGAAGGGTGCTTGCCGTGGGATAGCATCCCGGGTTTGCCACCAGGCGCGTAATCTTTACTTGGTCTCGGTATATCTCCGCCAGGCCGTAGACCGCTTCGCTCAGAAGTTCCGGAGCTTTGTGGGTGGCCCCGTACCACTCTTCGTATGTGCGGGGGTCCTTAAGACGAAAATCTGCCGAAAGATCGATTACCTTGAGGCCTGCCTCCAGCAAGGCTTTGGCGGTTTCCGCCGCCGCCCCGTGCGGTACGCAAAGAAAGGCCAGATCCGCTTTGTTGGCAATCCTTTCGGGAGAGGGTTCTTCGAAAACAAGTTCTCCAAACCGGTCCTCGAAGGGGAAAACTTCGCAGACCTTCTTGCCGGCTTCCTGGCGAGAGGTAACGCAGGTGACCTCGACCTTGGGATGTTTGGCCAGAATTCTTAAGAGTTCAAGACCGGTGTACCCTGTGGCTCCGATGATGGCAACTTTGAGCATAAATCCTCAAAATTAAGAAGGGGTGCCGAAGCACCCCTTCTGGTTTAACGCTTGGAGTATTGTTGACCGCGTCTCGCTCCCCGAAGCCCGTATTTCTTTCTTTCCTTGACACGGGCATCCCGGGTGAGAAACCCGGCCTTTTTGAGGGAAGGCCTCAGATCCTCGTTGTAGGCCACCAGGGCCCGGGCCACGCCGTGCCTGATGGCTTCTGCCTGGGCGGATTTGCCACTGCCCGTTACCGTGCAGATGATGTCAAATTTGCCGAGAGTTCCGGTGACGTTGAAGGGCTGCTCTACCACGTGGCGAGCAACGATGTTGTCGGCAAAGTATTCCTCGAAATCCTGATCGTTCACGCGGAACTTCCCGCTACCAGGCATGATCCAGACGCGGGCGATAGCAGTTTTGCGTTTGCCTGTGGCGTAATATCTTTCCTTGGTTTCTGCCATTTCCTCTCACCCTCTCTTAAAATTCTAGTGTTTGCGGTTTTTGAGCCTGATGGGGGTGGGTTCCTCCCCGATAAACCTTCAGTTTCTTGAGCATTTTGCGCCCGAGGCGGTTCTTGGGGAGCATCCGCTTTACCGCCAGGCGAATGACTTCTTCGGGCTTGGTCTCAAGCATCTTACGGGTCGGGGTAAGTTTTAGCCCTCCCATATAGCCGGAATGACGCCAGTACATTTTTTTGTCGGTCTTTCGGCCTGTGAGACGGATCTTGTCCGCATTGATCACGACGATAAAATCGCCGGCATCCACGTTGGGTGTGAAATTCGGGTAGTGTTTGCCCTGGAGACGGTAGGCAATCTCGCTTGCCAGCCGGCCCAGGACCTTGCCCTTGGCGTCTATGACGTACCAGTTGTGCTTTACCTCTTCCTTTTTGAGCATCGGGGTTTGTGAGGTGAAAATAGCCATCTTTATTTCCTCCGCTTAATCGGCTCCGTTTCTTTAAAAGACTGCCCCTTTTTTGTCAAGAAAGACGCCCCAAAATTTACCCCAAAGAGGAAAATTTGCAATCACTCTCCGATTTTGGGAATCGTACCACGAAGAAGGGCGCCGTGATGTACCCTCAAAAATATGAGGTAACTGCCTCCGAGATAAGCCATGTTTAAGAGGCTGGCCTTCAAAAGGGGCCCAAGTTTAAGACTTCCTTCCAGGATGACCTGCCGCATTCCCTCAAACACGTAAGAAGAGGGGACCCAGGTCGCCAGTTTTTGGAGAAAGGGTGGCAGGACCTCCACCGGATAGAAGACTGCGGAGACGGGGAGAAAGAGGAAGGCGAGCGCCCAGGCAAGAATCTCGGCCTCCTGGCCAAAGCGCAGGATAGCGGCCATGGTAACGAGACCGATGGCCCAGCCCAGGGCGCAGAGATTGAGAACAAAGGGAAGAAGGGACCCCCCCAGGACCAGGACGTGGAAGTCGAAAAAGAAGGCCGCCAGGGCCCCCATCACCAGGAAGGCGATCAGCACCTTCACGACGCTTACCAGGACGAGACCGAGTAGATATTCCGAAATGGTGAGGGGGGAGACGAAGAGATTTAAGAGGTTTCTCGCCCAGATGTCTTCGAGGAAAGAGACGGATATCCCCTGCTGGGCTCGCAGGAGGATGTTCCACAAGATGAGCCCTCCCAGGAAGAATGAGACATAGTGAGGCATTTCTGTCCCGGCTTTCTCAAGCATTTCTGTCCCGGCTTTCTCAAGATAGAGGGTCACAAACCCCCAGAGAAGAAGATCCACGGTGGGCCAGTAGAAGACGTCAAGGATGCGGGTGAAGCTCCTTCGGTAAAGATATATTTGCCGCAGAAGGACCGCAAAGACACGCCGTGGATTCATGCTGCCAGCCGAAAGTAGAGTTCTTCGAGGCTCTCGGCCTCAAACTCCTCCAGCAGTTTCGCTATCTTTCCTAGCGCCCTTATCTGGCCCTTTTGGAGAACAAGGATTCTGCTAGAGATGCGCTCTACTTCTGCGAGATTGTGAGAAGTAAAGAGGACCGCCGTCCTTTCCTGACGGGCATAATTGAGGATCAGGTCCCGGGTCTTCTGGGCGACTTCAGGGTCAAGCCCGGCGGTGGGTTCATCGAGTAGGAGTACCCGGGGATGGTTCAGCAGGGCCTTGGCGAGGCAGAGCCGCATCATCTGACCGGAAGAAAGGGTGCGGGTGCGTCTCTTCCGTTTCTCGTAGAGGCCGAAGATTTTCAAGACCTCCGCCACTCTCTCCCGCGGTTCCCTGAGGCCATAAAGGTGGGCATAGACGAGGAGATTCTCTTCCAAGGTCAGGGAGAGCGGCAAGGCCACGTAACTGGAGGCAAAGTTTACCTTTGCAAGTATTTGGCTCCGGTTTCGGAAGAAATCTTTGCCAAAGTAACGGATCTTTCCCGAAGTGGGTAAGACGAGTCCCAAGAGGCAATTTATGAGCGTGGTCTTTCCGGCCCCGTTGGGCCCCACTACCCCGAGGATCTCTCCGGAACACAGGGTGAACGAGATCCCTTTCAGGGCACAGATTTTTCCGAAACACTTGGTCAGGTCTTCGACTTCGAGAACCGTATGCATCGGAAGGTAGAGTGGATCCCGGGGGTGGACTCGAACCACCACCGTGGGGGCCAAAACCCCATGTCCTGCCGATTAGACGACCCGGGATCTTGGTCTCCTAAAAGATAATCTATCGGGGTCGATCTGCAAGATTAGAGAAAGATTTTGGCAAGTTCTGTGGCCTCCTGTTCGGCCTTTTTGATCATGTTCATGGTGAGGTCGGCGCGGAGATTGAACTTGTCGCGGGCCTCTTCCACGATGATTTCTTTTTCCAGGCTGTGGTCGGGATCGTGCTGGTAGCGGATGTGAGAAACGAGATAAACGGCGGGTTCTATTTCGGGATGATGGTGGGCCGAGACCGCCTGCACGAGGAAATCCGGAAGGTTCCACTCTTCCGCCATCAGCCCTCCGATGTTTTGGTGATCGAAGCCGAATCTCTCTTTTTCGAGCTCGACCAGGTTGACGCGAGGATCTTGGTTCCAGTTCTGGAGAGTGGGGCAATAGATCTTCTCCTTGAGATGTATGATGACCGGGATGGCCATGTCTTGAAGGAGCCCGGCACTGAAGGATTCGACGTTGGTATTGGGATGAAGCACTTGGGCGATCTGCCGGGCAAGGCTTCCCCTTTTGGCGGCGGCCAGCCAGAAAAGTTCCAGATCGAGACATGCGCTTTTGAACTTGGGAAGGGTTTGGTGGACCGCCAGGGGCAAGATCAGAGATTCCAGGCGTGCCCTCCCCAGAAGAGCGACCGCGTGCTCAATATTGGAGACCTTTCTAGGAAGTCCGAAGGCTGCGGAATTTACGGTCTTGAGCACCCGAACGTGAATACCGGGGTCGGCGGATATTCGTCTTGCGATTTCGAAGGTGGGGGTTTGAGGGTCTCTCAAGGCCTCAAGAGCCGACATGGCTGCTTTCGGAAAGTAGGGGAGCTCGAACCCCCCCAGGAGCTCCCGCAGTTCTTTGCGGGGGTCAGTTTTTTTCCTCTTTTTTAGAAAACCCAGAAATCCCATCAGTCCGCCCTCCTCGCAATACGGTTGGTAAATATGGCTAAAAGCCCGCCTAGCATGACGTAGCCCATAATTACTTCGCAAATGGCAAGGATTTGTCCGGGCATGGAATTGGGAATCACGTCTCCATACCCCAGGGTGGTAAGGGTGACGATGCTGTAATAGAGGGGTGAGAGAGGAGTGGGGTACTTTCCGTAATCGACCCCAACAAAATGGTAAAGGCCGGCAAAGATGAGGGCCTGGATGGCGATGAGGATACACCAGCGCTTGAGGCTTCGCCCGCAATCTGAGGTGAGCCACCAGAGGTAATAGACTATCTGGGCCCATTTGCCCTGCTTGCGAAACTCCTCGAGATAGTTCTCGTCGAGGATGTGGCGTCTTATGAGATAGGCCCCGGCAAAGTTGATATCTCGGATGTCAGCCCCTATCCAGTTGGCAGATTTGTAGCCTTTGAGCATCCTCAAATGGGCCTTTCTCAGGTCGGCGTCCTTGAAGATGGCCCCGGAGACATCGCTCAGGTTGAGGTGTGCGTCCTGGAGATTGGCCGAAGTAAAATCGGCCCTCTGGAGGTTGGCCTCTCGAAGTCTTGCGTGGGAAAGATCGGCACACCCCAGGTCTGCTCCCTCCAGGTTGGCCTTGGTGAAAGTGGTGTGGCGAAGGTCGGCGTGAAAGAGTCTTGCGCCCTTGAGATTGGCCATGCCAAAGCCTGCGGCTTCGGCTTTGGCCCCTTCGAGATTTGCTCCCTCAAGGTTGGCGCCTGTGAAATCTGCTCCGGTAAGATCAGCTCCCGTCAGGATGGCTCCGCGAAGATTGGCCCGGAAGAACTTTGCTTTCCTCAGGTTGGCGCCGCTTAAATCTTCACCGCTCAGGTCCTTTCCCGAAAAATCTAGCCCTTCTAGGGAAGCCTCTTCTTCTGAATCTTGCGGGGCCTGCCAGGTGCAGTGAAGTTTTCCCAAAAAAGGCCTCCTACCAAATTTTTTGCCTGATCGTTTATCTTTTCGGTAATCACTCCAAAAGGCATAATTTTGGGATCTATCGTTGTTGACACCTAGCAAAAAGGTATGTTAACGGAAGTTCCAACTTAGAATCCTTCAAGGAGAGGGCCAATGATCGAAGTCAGACTCCACGGTCGAGGCGGTCAAGGAGCGGTTACCTCCGCGGAACTGATTGCCATTTCAGCTATCAACCAAAACAAATATGCCCAGGCCTTTCCGAGTTTTGGCCCTGAGCGTCGGGGAGCACCGGTAATGGCCTTTGTACGTGTGAGTGACGAGAAGATCCGTCTGAGAGAAAAGGTCTACACCCCTGATATCGTCATAGTACTTGATCCTTCCCTTCCTTCCATTGTGGACGTTACGGCAGGGCTCAAAGAAGACGGTTGGGTCATACTCAACTCCAGCAAAGACGAGAAGACTATCCGCAAGATGCTCGGAGGATACAAGGGCAAGCTTGCGGTGGTGGATGCCACCAAGATTGCCATGGAAGTTCTGGGGCTTCCCATCACCAACACCACGATGCTGGGGGCCTTCCTGAAGGCCACAGGGCTGGTGGATAAGAAGTATCTTGAAGAGGCCCTTGAACATCGTTTTGGCCGTCTGGCCGAGAAGAACAAGGCAGCGATGGCGCGAGCCATGAAAGAAACCAAACTTTACACGTAAGGAGCAAGCGATGGGTAAAGATCAAGGTATGATGCCTTGGAAAGAAGTCCCCTTTGGGCTCTATATTCTGGAGCCCGGGAATAGTGCGGAATTCAAGACCGGCAACTGGCGCTCTCTCCGCCCCGTGCTGGAGAAAGAAAAATGCGTCAAGTGCGGCACTTGTTACATCATGTGCCCTGATATGTGTTACGACCAGCAGGACGAAGAGGGCTACTATCTGGTCAACCTTTACTACTGTAAGGGCTGCGGGATTTGTGCTGCTGTCTGCCCCAAAAAAGCCATCACAATGGTCATGGAGGAGGTCTAGTCATGGGAAAGAGAGTGGCCAAAGAGGTATCCATTGCGATTGCAGACGCCGTCAAACTGGCAAGGGCAGAGGTCATCGCAGCCTATCCCATCACCCCGCAGACCCATATCGTCGAGCATCTCAGTGAACTGGTAGCCAACGGCGAGCTCGACGCCGAGTACATCACCGTAGAATCTGAGCATTCGGCTATCAGTGCCGCTTTGGGGGCGGTGGCCACCGGGGCACGGACGTTTACTTCCACCGCGTCACAGGGTTTGGCCCTGATGCACGAGATACTCTTCATCGCCCCGGCTCTCAGGCTTCCAGTGGTGATGGTGGTGGCCAACCGGGCCCTTTCTGCTCCCATCAGTATCTGGAACGACCACAGCGACATCATGGCCGAGAGGGATATCGGCTGGATCCAGCTCTGGGCGGAAAACGGCCAGGAAGCTGTCGATCTCGTGATCCAGGCCTTTCGTATTGCCGAGGACCGCAACGTGATGTTCCCAACCATCGTTAACATCGACGGTTTCACACTTTCTCACGTGATAGAGCCCGTGGAGCTTCCAGACCAGGAAGAAGTGGACGACTTCTTGCCACCTTTCAAGCCCAAGTACAAGCTTGATCCGCGCAAGCCTCTCACCATGGGGCCGGTTGGTATCCCGGAGATCTATTTTGAGGCCAAAAAGGCCCAGGATGAGGCCTTCAAAAACTCGCGCCGTGCCATCCTGCGTGTCTGGAAGGACTGGGCCAAGAGATTTGGTCGAGTCTACAATCCGGTAGAAACTTACCGCACCGAAGATGCCGAGGTAGTCCTCCTCATCAATGG
Organism: Thermodesulfobacteriota bacterium; assembly: GCA_013153725.1. Classification (GTDB taxonomy): domain Bacteria; phylum Desulfobacterota; class Thermodesulfobacteria; order Thermodesulfobacteriales; family Thermodesulfatatoraceae; genus Thermodesulfatator. The sequence goes on along the minus strand of JAADDY010000043.1, from coordinate 11,690 downwards.
CAGTCTGGCCGAGACCGCGATGACTGCGATAGACAAGATGCGGGAGCAGGGCAAGAAGGTGGGGCTCATGCGCTTCCGTCTCTGGAGGCCCTTCCCGATGCAGGAGTTCCGCAAGGCTGTCTCTGGCATTCCGGTGTTAGCGGTAATAGACCGGGCCCTTACCCCGGGTGGGGTAGGAGGGCCGGTAGCCACCGAGGTGCGTTCGGCCCTTTACAATGCCGCGCGTCGTCCGCGAGTGGTCAATTTCATCGCGGGACTTGGTGGAAGAGACGTTACCGTAGAGGACTTCGAAGAAATGGCGGACAGGGCTGCCTTCTACCTCAAGAAGCGGCCCAAAGAAGCCTACGAAATGATAGGGGTGAGGGAGTCATGATACCAGAACTTACGAAATTCAAGGGATATTCCATTAAAAACTTGCCAAAGGAAGAACCTCTGGCTCCGGGTCACCGGGCCTGTCAGGGATGTGGTGAAATCCTGGCCCTTAGAATGGCCATGAAGGCTCTGGGGACGGATGTTATCGTCTGTAACGCCACAGGTTGCATGGAGATCGTCACCTCTCCTTTTCCGCACACTTCCTGGCGTGTACCCTGGATCCACATCGCTTTTGAAAACGCTGCCGCGGTAGCTTCGGGAGTGGAAGCGGCCTTGAAGGTGCTCAAACGGCACGGGCGTTTCCCCAAGAGTCGCCACGTAGACGTGGTCGCCGTGGCCGGTGACGGCGGCACAGCGGATATCGGTCTTCAGGCCCTTTCCGGAGCGCTGGAGCGTGGGCACGACTTTGTCTACATCTGTCTCGACAACGAGGCCTACATGAACACCGGGGTGCAGCGTTCGAGTTGTACACCTTTTGGGGCGATGACCACCACGAGCCCTCCTGGGGCGCGCTCCATCGGCCAGATGACCTGGAAGAAGAATGTTCCTCAGATCGCCGTTGCCCACGGTATTCCTTACGTGGCCACGGCTAGTCCGGCCTTTTTCCTGGATCTCATGAACAAGGTCAAGAAGGCGGCTCTGGTAAAAGGTCCGGCCTACGTTCACATCTATTCTCCCTGTCCTACGGGCTGGGGAACGAGAGGAGAAGACTCCATCAAGCTTGCCCGCTTGGCGGTGGACACGAAGATTTTTCCTCTCTATGAGGTGATCGAAGGCAAGTACTATCTCACGCGGAAGATCACCAAGCCCAAGCCGGTAGAGGAGTATCTCAAGGCTCAGCGGCGCTTTCGGCACCTTACCCCTGAAATTATCGAAGAGATTCAACGGCGGGTGGATGCCGAGTACGAGCGGCTGGTGAAGCTCTCCGAGCTTTAGGCTTGACAGCTTTTTTACGGCTCGTTATTTATAAAGACGTTCCGGAGCGGGAGTAGCTCAGTTGGTAGAGCGCCACCTTGCCAAGGTGGATGTCGCGGGTTCAAGTCCCGTCTCCCGCTCCATTTCTATTTTTGAAGCAACTCCTCAAACCTCAAGGCATCCTCCTTCATGTAAACATTGTTGAAGAGCACGCAGATTCTTTCCGCCTTCGCCTCGAAGAGCCAGTCCTTCAAAGTGTTTAGCTCCTGATCTTCATAGCGATGCCGGTAGTTTATTCTTCCACCTGGGCCTTTTTCGCCGTGGAGCCTGAGGTAGAGAAAATCGAGCTTCGGGAAGAATTCTTCTCGCAGGTCCGGTTCCAGGAAAGGGTCAAAGACCGGGGTTATCCCTTCGGCGTAAGCCTCCTCAAGCAAGGTCCTATCTTCCCAGCGGATCTCAAGCCCTATTCCCCAGCGGGTTAACATCTCTCTGGCTTGCCTTAGAAAGGGCAAGATCTGTTCCTTTTCCGCCTCACAGGCTGCGGGAAGCTGGAAAAGAAGAAAGTCGAGGACCAGTTCTTCGAGGAGAATTTTGGTGCGTTCGAGCTGGCCTCTGGTGAAGTCATTCCATTTGAGGCAACCAACGAGGTCCTTGAGCCTCTTTCTCTCCTCCGGGCTGAATTCGGAGCGCTTCCAGGTGGGTGATCTCAAAGGATGGGTAAAGAGCTGGTGAGCCTTCATCGAAAGGAAAGCCCCTTTTTCTTTTCCCTCTTTAAGATACTTTTTCCAGTTCTTGACCTGCCTTTCCGTGGGGAATCTGTAGAAGGTGGCGTTTATTTCAAGGGCTGAGAAGAGATCGAAGAATTTCTGCCAGGCTACCACCTGGCCACAGGTGCCTACCCAGATTTTTTTCATCCTTTCCCCCTGGTAAGAATTTTTCTCCTATGTAAGATAAGGCTCCGATGCGGGCTGTCATTCAGAGGGTAAAAGAAGCAAGGGTCAAAGTCTCCGGAGAGGAGATCTCTCGCATCGGGAGGGGGTTCTTGGTCCTGCTCGGGGTCTCGAGGGAGGACGCCTCCGAAGATCTGGCCTATCTGGCGCGCAAAATTGCCAATCTGAGAGTCTTTGAAGATGAAGCCGGTAAATTGAACCGCTCGATAAAGGATATCGGCGGAGAGATCCTTCTGGTTTCGAACTTTACCCTCTACGGAGATTGCCGGAAAGGGAATCGCCCATCCTTTGACAAGGCCGCCCCTCCGAAGGAGGCCGAGAAACTTTATCTGGCCCTGGCCTCCAGGCTCGAAGAAGAGGGGATTCCGGTGAAGCTTGGTCGCTTTCGGGCCATGATGGAAGTGGAACTCGTGAACGACGGCCCGGTAACCTTGCTCCTCGATAGCAGGAAGATCTTCTGATATGGAGTATCGTCCAGCGGCAAAAAATTTCCTGCACGTGAAGATTGCCCCCCGCGGTTTCAAGAAAGGGGCCTTTTCGCATCCCAGCCTGGTGAACCTTTTTGAGGAACCCGAAGCCCTGGTTTTGGTCTTCGAACCCGAAGACGTAAACAGTATTTTGAGAGATCTTCTGGATTTTGCCCCCGGTGCAGACATCCTGGAAACCGGGCTCTATCCTTCCGCCGGGCCGGTTTCCGGCTATCGTTTACGATACGCCGAGGGTCTGGTCATCGTTTCTCCGGGAGGAGAGATCACTCCCCGGGAGGGTGAAATCGTTCTCAAGACGAACTTCTCCTTTGGCAGTGGTTTTCACCCCACAACCAAGCTATCGGCCCGGCTTCTGGCGGAAGCTTTTGAGAAGGAGCGCCCTGCAAGGGTTTTCGATCTGGGTACCGGAAGCGGGGTCCTGGCGCTGTGTGCCGCGAAACTGGGGGCCCGAGAGATCCTCGCGGCAGACATTGACCCCCGCGCGGTAAGAGAAGCCCGGGCCAACGTCCTCACAAACGGATATGAAGAACAAATTCTGGTGGTCCAGGGTTCGCTTTCCTGCGCCCGGCGGGCTTTCTTTGATCTCCTTTTGGCAAATCTCACCATTGGCACCATTCTCACCCTGGGGAAAGAATTTCCCGCCCTTTTGAGGCCGGGCGGGCGTATGATCCTCTCAGGCTTCATGCTGGATCAGGTGGCAGAAGTAAAAAATCTCTTTCCTCAGGCCGAAGCCGAAAAGGTTCTGGCTGAAGAGGGGTGGGCCGCTCTCCTTTGCAGGATCTGACCTCAACCTCGGGCCTTCTTTCTGGCTACCAGGATCAAGGTGAGCAAAACCCGAAGATTGGTAACCAAGGCGAGGACCCAGAAAATCTCCCAAAGATGCCCTGAAAGCACGCAAACCATGATGAAAAAGACCCTTTCGTCCCTCTTGCCGGGAAGTTTCCTCAAAAGGGGGATCTCCGAGTAGATGTCGCGCCCGAAGGCCCCTTTGAATCTTTCGGCGGTGTAACTCACCATGAGTGAGCCGAAGAAGGCCAGGAGGGCCACCGCCTGCTGCCAGGGGGAAACAGGGTTTAGCAAGAGATAGAGCCCCAGGAGAAAGGCAAAATCGACAAACCGATCGAGGACCGAATCAAGCCATCCCCCAAAAGGGCTTTCCCGAAGACTTGCCCGGGCGATTTCTCCGTCTATACCATCTAGCATCGAACTCAACTGATAGAGAAGGGCCGCTGCCTTGGGAGACCAGTAGAGTAGGGAGGCCGCCAAAAGACCGAGGAAAGAGGTAAGGAGAGTGGCGGCGTTTGGAGAGAGATAATCCACCAGAAAGCTCGAACACCAGGTGGAGACCTTGCGATTTAGGTGGCGAGAGATGAAACCGTCTCCACTTTCCTTGACCGCGGCCTTTATCAAGAGTTTGGTGGCCCGTCGCAAATCTTGCGGGGTATCCACGTCCATCCAGAAACGGCCTGAGAGCTCACTGCAGGGTATCTGAGCCTTTTCCATGATCTCGGAAAGATTTACTTTTTGCTTCTCTCTCAAGAGTTTTTCGGCTGTGGAAAATACGCCTGGCTCCAGGATGAAGAAGCCGGTGTCGAAGCCTGTGTAAGAAGAGAGATCCTTCCCGAGGGAGACAACACGTCCTCCCTGGCAGAGGGCTTTGGTGGCTTCCTGCGGGTCGATGAAACGCCCTTCTCGATCTACGACCAGGCCGTTGAGGCCAAGAGCTTCCCTCACAAAGTCTTTTTCGTAGACGTGGTCACCCATGGTAAGCACAAAGGGGCCTGAGACGTGATCTCTGGCCAGGAAGAAGGAATAGCCGTTACCCCTCTCCGGGTGAGGGTTCTTGACCAGGGTACAGGAGAATCGGGGATGTTTTGCCAGGAACTCCCGGTAAAATGCTTCGTGCTGCGGGTTGATGACGATGATAAAATGTTCGATAGGTCCTTCGGAGAGGAGGTGAAGGTGGCGATAGAGGAGCTCCCTTCCAGCGACCTTGAGGAGAGGTTTTGGGAAATTTTCCGTAAGAGGCCGCAGGCGTGTTCCCAATCCCGCTGCCAGGATAATTGCCTCCATCCAAAAACCTCCCCGTGGAGTCTCTTTTGTCAGCCGAACTAAATATAAGCACTCTTGATGGTAAGAGAGTCGTTTCTTTTCACCCTCTGGTGAAGGCCCATTTCAACTTCTGGGCCTTCACCGCCCTCGACGAAGAGGTGTTGGCCGCGCTGGAAGAGGCGGAGGCGGTGATCTGGCCCCAGGTCTTCCCTGGCTGCTTCTACCGGTATGCCCGCAAAAGGGGGCTCCTTTCCTTTCCGAACTACGACGCCCGCTTGGATTTTCCCGGGAAGGACGGGCAGGTTCTTCTTTTCAGGTCCCTTGGTCTGCCGCATCCCAGAAGTGTGCTGGTGCCCAAGATAGCCTCCCTGGGTCCTCATCCCGGAGCAAGGCCGGTGGAGCTTGCTTTCCCCCTGGTGCTGAAAGTTAACGACGAACACGAAGGTCAAGGGATCTTCCTGCTTCAGGATGAAAATCAATGGCAAAAGGTCCTGTCTCTTCTCAAGGAGCGCGAGCGTACAGGGCGGTTTGGCTTCCTTTTGCAGGAGTTCGTTCCCTCTTCTTACGATTTGAGGGTCGTTATCTTTGGCCGCCAAAAACTCCCCTTCTGGCGCCAGAAGGGGGATGATTTTCGAGGAAATCTCGTGCAGGGTGGGAGATTGGTTGCTTCTCCGTCTGAAAGGCTGGAAGAAGAGGCCCTCAAGCTGGTGGAAAAACTCGTCCGGCAAACCGGCATCGACCTTGCGGCGGTAGATTTTCTGGTGACGGAAACCGAGGTGCTTCTGAATGAGATAAATTACGTCTTCGGTAGACGTGCCCTTGGCGGGCGTTTTGAGGGGCTTTTTTTTGAGGCGGTGAAAGATTTCCTGCGGGGTGATCTTTAGTGGTCCACGGTGGGGAGCCAGACTTCGAAGCGGCTTCCGAGCCCCTCTTCGGTAAAGACTTTTATTCGTCCCCCGGCTTCCTCCACCCAGCGTTTGACCAGGGCCAGCCCCAGCCCGGACCCTTCTTCTTTGGTGGTAAAGTAGGGGTCAAAAATGCACTTGACCAGGTCTGGTTTCATGCCCGTTCCGGTATCTTCGATGGTGAGGACGGCAAAGTTTTCTTCCTGGGAAGTGGATATGGTGATTTTTCCCGTCTCTGGAATGGCGTGAAGGGCGTTCAGGAAGAGGTTCAGGATGATTTGTTCTAACATGGCACGGTTCATATAAACCCGTTTCACATAGGGGTTTATGATGAACTGAAGTTGAATCCTCTTGGGGGTCAGGGCTTTCATGAGGTTGCTAAGTTCAGATAAGACTTCGTTCAAGTTGAGAAGCTCGGGTTGGCTCTTGGTCTTGCCCAGAGAGCACAATTTCTGGCTGAAGGAGACGATCTCCTGCAGGATGTTGGCCAATTTCTGATAACGTCTCTTGAGGTGAGGCTGATTCTCAGCCATCAGGGTGAGGACCTGAAGCTCCCCCAGGGCGGCGGTGAGCATGTTTTTGAGGTCATGGCTCAATCCTGCGGCCAGATAACCTATGATTTCGTAAGTGTAGGAAGATAGGTCTCTTTCGGTGACTTGATTTGAGGTCACGTCTACCGCCAGGTGCCAGAGAGCGGTGATCTTGTCTTCCTCCTTTATGGGAACGACGCTGACATAGAAATCTTTCTGGAGGCGCTCGGCCTTCTGGATAGCCTGTACCGGGCGCCCTTCCGTCAGGGCCTTCAAGGCCGGGCAACCCGGGGGAGGCTCCTTTCGGCCGTGTACGGCTTCAAAACAAAGTGTTTCCGGGCCTTCCAGAAGAGAAGCCGCTTTTTTGTTGGTCCAGAGGATGCGAAAATCGGGAGAGATTAAAAAGAGATACTCGGGGAGTTCTGGCAACAAATCCGGTATGGAAAGACGGCTTTTCTTCATACTGCAAAAAATATTCGGAAAATAAGGTTTGAAACTTAATTTTCTAGAAGTTTCGGGTCTTCAATTGTCCGAACTGAGATTTCTTCTGAAGGAAGAATTTTTTTGACCAGACCTGCCAGGACGTTTTTGGGACCAACTTCCACAAATTCTCGTCCCCCAAAAGCGAAGATGTTTTCGATTTCCTCCACCCATCTTACCGGGCTTTCTATCTGTTTGCCCATGAGATCCCTGATGCGCGAAGGATCTTCTTCTCTTTGGGCGGAGACGTTTGAGAAAAAGTGTTTTTGTGGTTTTTGGAAGGGAATTTCGTTCAAAAGTTTTTGGAATTCACGGGCCGCTTCTTTCATCAGGGGGCTGTGATAGGCGCCACTAACCTTGAGTTTTACCACGCGCTTGGCTCCGGCCTCCTTGGCAAGCTTTGCTGCAAGACCCGCGGCTTCCTTTTCTCCGGTAATGACGATTTGAACCGGGCTGTTGTGGTTCGCAAGGGCTACCACCCCGCGTTCCTGCGCGCGGGCGACGATCTCTTCGAGCTTTTCCCGGGGAAGCCCGATCACGGCGTACATCTCGCCAGGGAAGCGCCTGGCAGCCTCTTCCATGAGTTCACCCCTCCTGAGCACGAGGCGAAAGGTATCTTCAAGGCTTATGACGCCGCTGGCGTAAAGGGCGCTATATTCTCCCAGGCTGTGCCCGCAGAAGATTTCGGCTCCGAAGTTTCGTTCTTCCAGGGCGTGAAAGACCGCCAGATTGACCGCTGTAAGAGCGGGTTGAAGGTTTAGGGTGCGGGTGAGGTCCTCGAGAGGGCCTTCGAAACAGAGCTTTCTCAGGGGGATGCGGGTGATCTCTTCGGCAATTTCGAATACCTTTCGGGCTGCTTCAGAGCTTTCATAAGCCGCCTTTCCCATCCCTACATATTGAGAACCCTGTCCGGGAAACATGAAGACCCGCATCTCTACTCCTCTTCCTCGAAATCAAAGTCGTCTTCTTCCAGAGGAATTTCCTCTCCGGCTGAGACTTCTTCGTATTCGTCAGCCGTGAGGAGTTCTTCGAGTTCGTCGGGATCGGAAAGCCGGACCTTAACAATCCAGCCCTCGTCGTAGGGATCATCGTTGATGATATCCGGGGCGTCGAGGAGATCTTCATTGATTTCAAGCACTTCTCCTGAGACAGGGGCCACCAGATCAAACACCCCTTGAGCCGATTCTACGCTGCCAAAGACTTCGTCTTTTATGAGTTCGTCTCCTTCGTCAGGTAACTCGATATCGATGATTTCACCTAATTTTAGTTGTCCAAGGTCTGTCATGCCAATAAGGGCGGTGTTGCCCCGCTTCTTCTTGACCCAGAGATGATTTTCGGAATAGAGCCGATCTTCTGGAATGCGCATTCCTTTCACCTCCTTCAAATTAGCTACCACCGATTATCGGAATAATAGCTCTTTGGCAAGAGACTTTTTTGTTTTCTCCAAATTAAGAAAGAGAAGAAGGAGGTCAACCACCAATGCTGCGCATCAGGCGGCGCGGGATACGGGTTTTGAAGCGAGAGGCTGGTTTGAGCGCCAGGGCGGAGAAAAAGGCCTCTGCGAGGGCTTCATCCCCGGCGTGGCTTCGCAGAAGAGGTTTCAAATCGAACTCCTGGTCTGAAAAAAGGCATGGTCTCAGTTTTCCTTCCGGGGTCAAGCGGAGGCGGTTACAGCGCTCACAAAAGTGCTCGCTCATGGCGGTGATAAAACCGATCTTTCCGGGTGCGCCGGGAAAGGCGTAAGTTTTGGCTGGCCCAGCACCTATTGAAGAGGTGGGCTTCAAATCCCCAAGAGAAAGGAGGCGTTCCTTGATCTCGCGGGCGGAGAGAAAGGCCTCTTTTTGCCAGGGAGCCCCTTCTCCCACGGGCATGAACTCGATGAACCTCACTTCCAGGGGGGCCTTGAGGGTGAGCCGGGCCAGGTCTTCGAGCTCGTCATCATTTTGCCCTTTCATGACCACCGTGTTGATCTTTACGGGATGCAGGCCGGCTTTAAGGGCGGCTTCTATCCCTTGCAGGACCTTTTCCAGATAGGGGCGCCCGCAAAGGCGGGCGTAGCGCTCGGGTCGAAGGGTGTCAAGGCTTATGTTCACCCGTCTGAGCCCCGCCTCTTTGAGGGCACCCGCCATCTCAGCCAGAAGAATCCCGTTCGTGGTGAGAGAAAGGTCTTTAAGCCCCTCAAGTCGAGAGACCCTGGCGATGAAATCCAAAAGTCCCTTGCGGACCAGGGGCTCGCCTCCGGTAAGGCGAATCTTGCGAATCCCGAGTCTTAACCCTATGCGAATCACCCGCAGAAGCTCCTCGTAGGTGAGGATTTCTTCCGGAGGGAGCCAGGCGAACTGGTCTTTGCTGCTGCAGTAGAGGCAGCGCAGGTTGCAGCGGTCGGTAACCGAAACCCGCAGATAATCTATCTGGCGTCCGAAAGCGTCGTTTAGCATCGTTTGAGTTTGTCCCGGTAGCGGTTTCGGGCTTCAATGAAGATTTTCTGGGCTTCAGGGTCAGCATAATCAGGATAAGTCCAGGGCAACGGTTGAAATTCCCCCTTGCTGAAGAGGAGGGTTACTTCCGCATAGACATAGTCTCCCAGATAGATGCGATGGGAGAAGTTTTTGAAGGTTACCAGAACCAGACGTTCCAGGAGGAGATAGCCCGGGTCTATGTTTACGGTGCGAGCACCGTCGCGAGAGTGCTTTTTTTCGATTTTGTAGGCCAGATGTTTTATGGGGACGATCTTCTCCTGAGGAATGAGTTTCTCAAAAAACACAAAGCGCCGCACCAGACCCCCGCCGAACTCCTTTTCATAATAGCTGGTCTTATCGAAGTTAAGGAGCGGGCTCTCGAATTCTCTGGGCCCCAGACATCCTTCAAGTTCTCTGATGGCGGTTTCGATGAGATCCTCCCTTGCAGAAAAGATGCTGAAAAAGAGCTGAGCTGGTTTCGGCGGTGTTGGTTCACTCATCTTTTTCTTCGGCACTTGGCGCTTCTTGAAGGGGTTTGGCTTCTTCGACAAGCATGATGGGGATTCCGTCCCTTATTTCATAAAGTAGAGCGCATTTCTGGCAAATGAGCCCCGAGAGCTTTTCTTCGAGTACGAGATCTCCTTTACATTTGGGGCAGGCTAAAACCGCCAGGAGTTCCTGGGGAATAAGATTCACGAAAAGTCCTTCTAACATTTTTGCCTCCTAAGGGTATTCATGCAAAATTTGCCATACTTGCTAAGATTAAGGCAACCGTAAAAGGAGGAAAAATGAAATACCTGAGCACCCGTGGCGGAATAAACCCCATTCCTTTCAAGGAAACGGTCCTCATGGGGCTTGCGGAGGACGGAGGTCTTATCCTGCCGGAAAGGATTCCCCGGGTCTCTTCGGAGCTCCTCTCCCGGTGGCAAAACCTTTCTTACCCGGAACTCGCTCTGGAGGTCATGAGTCTTTTCATAGACGACATCCCTGAAGAAGACCTGAAAGATCTCATCTTCCGCGCTTACAGCACCTTTTCGCATCCTGAGATCTGCCCCGTGGTCAAAAAGGGCAAACTCTGGATCCTGGAGCTTTTTCACGGTCCCACACTGGCCTTCAAGGATATTGCTCTCCAGTTTTTGGGAAATCTCTTCGAATATCTCCTCCTGGAGCGGGGAGCAAAGCTTAACATCCTCGGGGCCACCTCGGGGGATACCGGTTCGGCAGCCATCTACGGGGTGCGCGGGCGGAAAAACATCAACATCTTCATCCTTTTCCCCCATGGGCGAGTTTCACCGGTCCAGGCCCTCCAGATGACCACTGTGCCTGATGAAAACGTCTTCTGCCTGGCCATCGAAGGCACTTTTGACGACTGCCAGGCCATCGTGAAGAAGATCTTTGGAGACCTTGAGTTCAAGAAGCGCTATCACCTGGGCGCGGTGAATTCCATCAACTGGGCGCGTGTTCTGGCCCAGGTCGTCTATTATATCTGGGCCTATTTTCGGGTTTCGGAGGCCGAAGAGAAGGAAAGAGTTCGTTTCTCTGTGCCCACCGGGAATTTCGGCGATATTTTTGCCGGTCTGGTGGCCAAAGTAATGCTGGGAGAAGGGCGTATCGAGCGTTTGGTCCTGGCCACCAACGAGAACGATATTCTCACCCGTTTCGTGAACAAGGGGGATTACTCTCTGGGGCAGGTAACTCCGACCATCAGCCCCTCTATGGATATCCAAATCGCCAGTAACTTCGAGCGCTATCTCTACTATCTTTATGGTGAAGACCCGGCCCGAGTGAAGGATGCCATGGCCGGATTTTCCCGCGAAGGAAGGCTTACTTTTTCGGCAGAAGAGCTCGCCCGGGTGCAGGAAGATTTCCTTTCGATCTCTGTGAGCCAGGAAGAGACACTGGCCACCATCGCCTCGTTTTACGAAGAAACAGGCTATGTCCTTGATCCTCACACCGCGGTGGGGGTGAGGGCGGGCTTACACTTTCTCAACGAATGGCCGATGATATGTTTAGCCACGGCCCATCCGGCCAAGTTTCCTGAAGCCGTGAAGAGCGCCATCGGGCATGAACCAGAGAGGCCAGAGGCCCTCAGAGGGCTTGAAGATAGGCCGAGGCGGGAGGTGGTCCTTCCCGCTGAGACGGACAAGGTGAAAGCCTTTGTGGCGGAACACGCCCTCGTTTAGAAGGAGGTCTGATGATGAAAAAGACACTGGGGGTGTTTTTGTGCGGGCTGTTTCTCTCGGTCAGCTTGGCTTTTGCGGAGGTCGTAGAAGTCAAGCTTGTTAACCCGTCTTCCCATCGCTTGTGGCTTTCTGATGTTCGCAAGCCTTGAAAGGTGCGGGTGGACTTCCCGGAGGGAAGATCCATTTGGCCAGGGAAAAGTCTCACGATCAGGGTGGATCTGGGCCCAAAAGAGAGCTCATGGGTCAGGGTCTGTTTCCGCTCTCGTAAGGGTGAAGAGTGGTGCGCCAGATTTCTGGCTGAAGCCAACAAAGAAAAAGAAGTAAAGCTCGAGAAAGCGGGGAGCTTTTAAATGCCT
>JAADDY010000073.1 GCA_013153725.1 Thermodesulfobacteriota bacterium | reverse complement strand
GGAAACTTCCTCTTCCGTCAAATGCGGGGCCAGGAATTCCTGCAAAAAATAGCGGGCCTCCCTCTCCCACATGAGAGAGGCGTCGTAATGGAGGGTCTCAAGAGCCGCCTCGCCAGGGTAGGCCGCCGCGTTTTCCCGCAGGCGGATCAAGATCTGCAAAGCCTTTTGATAAAAGGGCCGCCGCCTTGCGGGAGGAAGGTCCTCAAGCCTCGTGTCGCCAAGGTCTTCCACCAGGATGAAGCCGCTTTCTTCGTCGTAGGCGCAAATCTCCGGCACGGGAAGGCCCTTTTGGCGCAGAAACTCTCCGATGAAGACGTAGGAGCGCGCCTCCCGCCGGCCAAAATCTCCGGGCTGCGGGAGGATCAAGACCAGGCTCCCCTCCCTGGTGAACACCCGCCAGAAACGGCGGGCCGATCCGTCCCCTTTCAAGGGCCGGAGGGTGAAGTCTTGCAAACCGGTACGTGCCAAAAACTTTTCGATTTGCCTCAAAGGTCCCCCGGCAAAAAGAGCTTCTCTTCGTGGAGACCGGCGGGGATTTTCGCCCCCCTCCAGGCCACCACCCGTCGCAGTTTCGCCCCGGAAGCCACCTCCACCTCCGGTTCGAGACACACCCAGTCCTCGAAGATCACCCCCTTTCCGATCCGGGCTCCCTGTATAACGTGGGGGCTTGAAGGCGGAGAAAGGGGCGGGATCACCGCCCGGCCCTTCAGGAGGTCTTCGTGAGCGGCAAGGTAGGAGGAAAGAGTGCCGATGTCCCGCCAGTAAAACCCCGCCCCCACCAGGCCACAAAGGGGTATTCCCTCCTGCAAAAGGCGGGTGTAGGCGGGAATCAGGTCTCGCTCCCCGGGCTTAAGTGCGGCCACAAGCTCTGGTGTCACGACCTGAAGGCCGGTGTAGGCAAAGCCTCTCCCCTCTTCAAAGCCAGCTATCCTTTCACCTTCGAGGAGGACCTTGTTGTAAGGGGGGTAGTGGTGCAAGAGGAGGGTGGCTGCCCCCCCGTAGCGTTCGTGGGCTTCGAGAAGCACCTTCAGGGGGAAGTTTGTCAGGATATCGGCGTTGATCACCAGGACCGGGCCGGAGGCAAAGAACTCCCGCGCCCCGTAGAAGGCCCCCACCGGCCCCAGAATCTCCTCTTCGTAAAAGAGCCTGAAGGAAAGCGCCGGGTTCTTCCTGGCATAAGAGGCCACGAAGTCGGCGATCTGAGAGGAAAGATGATGGAGATTTAGGCCGATTTCTTCAAAACCTGCCTGCTTTAGCTGTTCGAAGATGATTTCGAGGAGAGGGACTCCGAGGATATGGAAAAGGGGCTTGGGAACGCGGCTGGTAAAAGGGCGCAGACGGGTCCCCAGCCCCGCCGCCAGGACAAAGGCCCTTCGGGGCATGGAAGCTTAGACCTTTTTCTTCTCGAGCTCCTCGGTGGTCTCGCCTTCCTTGAGGCCTTCCTTGAAGGCCCTGATCCCCTTACCGAGGCCCGCTCCTATCTCCGGAAGACGCTTTGCTCCAAAAAGGACGAGGGCAATCAGAAGAATAATGAGAAGTTCCTGGGAACCTAAACCGAACACTCTCTCACCTCCTTATCTCCCTACCAATGCTACCAGAAGGACGCTGAACTCGTAAAGGAAAACCAGCGGGATGGCCAAAAAAAGCTGGTTCACGATATCCGGGGTGGGAGTGAGGATGGCGGCCAGGACGAAGGCCAAAAGAATGGCGTAACGCCGGAAGCGGCGAAGATCGCCTGCCGAGACGAGCCCCAGCCGCGCGGCCACGGTGAGGGCCACCGGCACCTGAAAGGCCACGCCGAAGATCAAGAGAAGGCGCAGGGAGAAACTGAGATAATCTTTGAGAGTAGGCACCAGCCGCACCATGGGGCCGGCAAAACTCGCCAGAAAAGCGAAGGCCTTGGGAAAGACCAGAAAATATGCGAAGGCCGCCCCACCCAGGAAGGCCACACAGGAAAAGAGCACCATCGGGAGGGCGAAGCGCTTTTCGTGTTCGTAAAGGCCGGGGGCCACGAAACGCCAGGCCTGAAAGATGATGAAAGGGCTTGCCAGGATGGCCCCGGAGACGATGGCAAGCTTGAGATAGCTGAAAAAGGCCTCCTGGTAAGCGGTAAAGATTATCTTCTGCTCCTCTGAAAGCACGGGAAGGAGAGGCTTTAAAAGGAAGGCCAGCAGTCTGTCGATCTGCCAGTAACAGAGGGCCGAAGTGAGAACCACCGCCAGCAGGCTCTTGATGAGCCGGTCTCGAAGCTCGCGTAAATGTTCGGTGAGAGGAAGCTCCTGGTCGTGAGAGACACTCACCGTGGTCAAGAAAGCAGCTCCTTCATCGCGGCCACCAGGCTCTCGGGGTCAAGCCCCTGCTCGCGATAAAGATCATCGGGCTTGCCGGAAGAACCGTACTTTTGCACCCCCCGGAAGGCAAGCTTCGTTGCCACCCCGTGCTTGGCAAGCGTCTTGGCCACCAGCGCCGAAAGACCCGTCTCCACCACGTGGTCCTCCACCACGAGAATGGGCCCGGCCTTGGCGGCTTCTACCACCGCTTCCTCGTCAAGCGGGCGCAGGGAAGCCATGTTGAGTACGGTAACAGCCTGCCCCTCGGCCCAGAGCTTCTCCCAGGCAGTGAGCACGCGTGGCACCACGGACCCAAAGGTGATGATGGTCCCGGCCTCACCTTTTCGCAGGACGTCGGCCTTCCCGGGCTTGAAGACGTAGTCCTTTCCGAAGAAGGGGTTTCCTTGCTCGTCGGTGATGACAGGGAGCTTTGAACGACCCATCCCCACGAAGACGTTTCCGCGGGAGGTGGCCACGTAGCGAATGATACGATCGGTCTGGTTGGGGTCTGCCGGAAAGTAGATCTCAAGGCCGATCAGGTTCAAAAGAAGGCCGAGATAATCCACACACTGGTGGGTGGGGCCGTCTTCCCCGACGTCGAGACCACAGTGGGTGGCCACGATCTTAAGCGCCGTCTTGTTGAGCACGTTCAAGCGGTGCTGGTTGTAAGTCTCGTCCACGGCAAAGACGCCAAAAGTGGAGAAAAAGACCAGAAAGCCTTCCTTAGAGAGGGCCCCTGCCAGAGAAGCGGCGTGGTGTTCCTGAATGCCTGCTTCGTGGAAGCCTTCGGGGCTTTCCTTGTGGAAGGCCGTCATCTTCACGGAACCTTCAAGATCACAGGTGATACCGAGCACTTTGGGAGGGGCATCGGGGAGATTGTTCCTCTTGGCCAGGGAGAGCAAGACATTTCCATAAGCGGAACGGCAATCCGTCTTCACCTCGGGATCGTAAACGATGGGCTCACCCGGGTCGATATCCACGGGTTCAGGGTCGTAAGGTTGATGAGGAAAGGAAATGGTATAGCTGCGCCTCTTTTCAAGCAACACGTCAAGCTCCTGTGGATCGAAACCGAGCTCCTCCAGGGCCTTCTTGGCAAGGTCCGGAGGAAGAGCCATCCCGTGCCATTTTTCGTCGTCTTCCATGAAGGAAATCCCCTTGCCCATGGTGGTGGTGGCGAGAATGGCGGTGGGCTTTTCGGGGCAAAGGACTTCACCGGTGAAAAAGCGGCGCAGGGCCTGGTAGAGGTCGTTGAAATCGTGACCGTTGGCCTCGACCACGTTCCAGTGGGTAGCCTTTACCTCGTGGGCGATATCCTGTGGCATCACCCGGTAGATACGCCCCCCGATCTGAAGACGGTTGTAATCGATGAGGGCACAGAGATTGTCGAGCCCGAACTTCACGGCAAAACGCCGCGCCTCGATCACCTGCCCCTTCTGTTGCTCCCCGTCCCCCATGAGACAGAAGACCCGGCGGGGAATGCCCTTGAGCTTGAGGGCCCGGGCCATGCCGCAGGCGGCAGAAAGCCCCTGGCCCAGATTGCCGGTGTTCCACTCCACCCCGGGCACGGATTGCTCCACGTGCCCTCCGAAGGCCGAACCCGCCCGGCGAAATTCCATGAGAAAGGGCTCCTCCGGGAAGTAGCCGTATTCGCTGAGCACCGCGTAAACCCCCGGGCTTATGTGCCCGTGGCTGATAACGACGCGATCCCTGTCGGGCTTGCGGGGGTTTTCGGGATCGTGTTCTGCCAGGGCATACAAGAGGATGAGCATGTGAAGGGAAGAAAGGGAGCCTCCAGGATGACCACAGCCGGCGAGAGTGGTGGACAAAATGACCCGGCGGGCACAGCGCCGCCACATTTCCTGAAGTGTTTTAATTTCTTCAGGGGCAAGCCTTTCTTTTTGGAGATCAAGGCGCAACATAGGCTCTCCTTTCGTTTTAAAATTACGGCTCGACCTATAGCGCAGCTGCCGCAGAATGCAAGTTTAAATATCACGTGGAGGGGCAAAATAGAAGGTAAATTTTCTTTCTCGAAGAGCTTGTGCTAAAAAAGAGCCATGCCAGTGGTAATCCTTGGAGCGGGAAGCTGGGGAACAGCGCTCGGGAAGCTGCTTGCGGAAAAGGGGCGCCGGGTGAAGCTTCTGGCGCGCCGAAAAGAAGTGGTTGAAGCCATCAACCAGAGGCAGGAAAACCCTTTCTACTTACCGAAAATCAAGCTTCCACCTCATCTTTCCGCCACCGAAGACCCAAAGATCCTAAAAGAAGCCTCTCTCATCGTCTTCGCCATTCCCTCCCACGCCCTGCGGAAAACCCTCCTGAACTTGCGGGATTTCTTTGGGAAGAACCCCGTACCTTTGGTCTCCACCATCAAGGGCATCGAAGAAGAAAGCCTCGCCACCATGAGCCAGGTAATACGGGAGACCCTTCCAAACATCTGGCACCCCTATTACACCATCCTCTCTGGCCCGAGCTTTGCCGAGGAAGTGGCTAAAGGGCTCCCCACCGCCGTCACCATCGCGGGCTTTGAAGAAGACATCACCCAGGCCGTGCAGGAAAGCTTTGCCACCGATTACTTTCGGACCTACCGCAGCCTTGACGTCCTGGGAGTGGAGCTTGCCGGGGCACTCAAAAACGTGGTGGCCATCGCCGCCGGTATCGCCGACGGCCTAAATTTTGGTCTCAACGCACGGGCCGCTCTCATCACCCGGGGGCTTGCTGAAATAAGCCGCCTGGGAGTCAAAATGGGGGCCAACCCCCTTACATTCTCAGGATTAGCGGGCCTTGGAGACCTGGTGCTCACTTGCACCGGCTCTCTTTCCAGGAATCGTACCGTTGGGCTCCGTTTGGGCCGTGGCGAAAGATTGGCGGACATCTTGAACAGCATGACCCAGGTGGCCGAGGGGATACGGACCACCGCCTCGGCCCGGGCCCTGGCCCAAAAACAAAGGGTAGAAATGCCCATCTGCGAAGCGGTCTACCGGGTCCTTTACCAGGGAGAAGACCCCCGTCAAATGGCCCGGGACCTCCTCACCCGTCGCCTCAAAGAAGAGATCGATTTTATCTAAGTTTAAAAAACTTATTGACTAGGATTTGGACCTTTGTTAAAAGGTCTAAAAACAACATGGAGGTTTTACCATGGAACTCAAGGGCACCAAGACGGAGAAAAACTTGCTAAAGGCCTTTGCGGGGGAGTCACAGGCTCGCAACCGCTACACCTATTTTTCGTCCATCGCCAAGAAGGAAGGCTACGTCCAGATAGCTCACATCTTTGAGGAGACTGCCAACCACGAAAAAGAACACGCCAAGAGACTCTTCAAGTTCTTAAAGGGCGGTGATCTCGAAATATGTGCTACGTTTCCGGCGGGGCGGCTCGGCTCCACTCTCGAAAATCTCAAGCAGGCTGCCGCCGGAGAAAACTACGAATGGAAAGAAATGTACCCCGAATTCGCGGAAATCGCGCGGGAAGAAGGTTTCCCGGAGATTGCGGGGGTCTTTGAGCGCATCGCGGTCGCGGAGATGTACCATGAAAGACGCTACCAGGCCTTTGCCCGCCTCATCGAGGAAAACCGTGTCTTCAAAAGAGAGATGAAGGTAAAGTGGCGTTGCCGGAATTGTGGTTACGTCCACGAAGGTCTCGAAGCGCCGGAGGAATGCCCCGCCTGTGCTCATCCTCGGGCCTACTTCGAACTCTATGTAGAGCCCTGGTAGAACTCGCGGGAGGCCGCTTCTGGCCTCCCGGTCTGTTACTCCCATTCGATGGTGGCGGGGGGTTTAGAAGAGATGTCGTAGACGACGCGGTTCACCCCTCGCACTTCGTTGATGATACGGTTGGAAAGACGGGCCAAAAGCTCGTATGGCAAGCGCGTCCAGTCGGCGGTCATGGCGTCGACACTGTCCACGCACCGGATGGCCACCACGTATTCGTAAGTGCGGTAATCTCCCATCACTCCCACCGTCCTTATGGGCAGAAGGACGGCGAAGCTCTGCCATACCTTGCGATACCAGCCGCTTTTCTTCATCTCTTCCAGCACGATGGCGTCGGCCTCCCTCAGAATTTCAAGGCGTTCCCGGGTCACTTCCCCCAGGATACGGATGGCGAGCCCGGGGCCGGGAAACGGTTGCCGGTAGATGATATCTTCCGGAAGACCGAGCTCTCTTGCAATTTCGCGCACTTCGTCCTTGAAGAGCTCTCTCAAAGGTTCGATGAGCTTGAGCTTCATTCGCTCCGGGAGCCCACCCACGTTGTGGTGAGACTTGATCGTGGCTGAAGGCCCCTTGAAGGAAACGCTTTCGATGACGTCAGGATAAAGAGTCCCCTGGGCAAGGTAAGTCACCCGGCCCACCTTTTGGGCCTCTTCTTCGAAGATCTCGATGAAAGTGTGCCCGATGATACGCCTCTTTTCCTCCGGATCCGTAACCCCTTCGAGGCGTTTTAAAAACTTCTCCGAGGCGTCCACGTATCGAACGTTGAGCCCCAGGGAACGCATCAGCTTTAGGACACTTTCAGCCTCTCCCTTCCGCAGGAGGCCGTTGTTGACGAAGATACAGACCAGACGGTCTCCTATGGCCCGGTGCACCAGCACCGCCGTGACGGTGGAATCGATACCACCGGAGAGGGCGCAGATGACCTTCTCCTCTGGCCCCACCTGGGCCCGAATCTCCTCCACGACCTTCTCGATGAAGGACTTCATGGTCCAGGTGGGTCTGGCCTGGCAGATACGGAAGACGAAGTTCTCCAGGACCTCGCGGCCAATTTCGGTATGCGCCACCTCGGGATGGAACTGGACCCCGTAAAGGGGCCTTTCCCGGTGTTTGATGGCGGCATAAGGAGAATTTTCGCTCTCGGCAATGGCCATGAACCCCGGGGCGGGTTCTTCTACCCGGTCCCCGTGGCTCATCCAGACCCGGTAACGCCCGCCTCTTTCAAGACCAAAGAAGAGGTCGTCGTTTCTGAGTACCACCAGCTCTGCCGGGCCATATTCCCTCTTTTCGCTGCGCTCCACTCTGCCACCCAAAAGGTGGGTCATGAGTTGCATCCCGTAACAGATGCCAAGCACCGGAACCCCGAGTTCGAAGAGCTCCGGAGGCACTTTGGGGGCATCTTCGTCGTAAACGCTTGCCGGCCCTCCGGAAAGAATGATCCCTTTGGCCCCGAAAGCCTTGATTTCCTCAAGGGTTGCCGTACAGGGCTTGATCTCACTGTAGACGTGGAATTCCCTCACCCGGCGGGCGATGAGCTGGGTGGTCTGCGAGCCAAAATCAAGCACCAAGATGCGATCTCCGTGTTCCATATCAGCTACTCCCCTGTTTTCGAGATCTTCTCAAGAAGATGACAGCAATCACCAAAAAGAAGATTAAAACACCGATGATCACCATCTCAAGGAGATAGTAACGCAGCCTTTCGAGAGGAACCTCTCCGGCATGGGAAATCTCGAAGGAAAGGATGAGAAGTCTTCTCACCGAGGCGATGATACCAACCATCAAAAAGGGCTCCACACAGGCCAGGTGGTGTTCTTCACCGAAGACGATCTGGACGGTATGGAGGATCTCAAGAAACATCAGGGCCAGAAGGAAACGATCCATCACCCTGAGGATACCGTGGGTAAATTCGTGCTGGTGGAAGAGGGAAATCAAGGCCCGCGCGCCATCGAAGATGACCACGCTGGTGGCCACCAGAATGAGGGCCGCCACCAAGATGTAGAGAAGCCGCTCCAGCCGTAAAAATTGCTCCTGAAACATTATATCCCACCACGGACGCTTGGGCCTGGCCATTCTCTGCCCCTCCAAAGCCCTTATACCGGAGTTTTGGGGTAGATTAAAGGGCAAAAATTAGTTAGAGAAAACCTGAAGGAGGAAGCTATGCCACAGCTGAATCTCGACTGCGAAGGTCCCCTCACCCTTAACGACAACGCCTTTGAACTCTGCGAAACTTTCATCCCGAACGGTGGCAAATTCTTTGCCCTGGTCTCCAAGTATGACGATTACCTGGCGGATATCGAAAAGCGGCCCGGGTACAAGGCCGGAGACACCCTGAAACTCATCCTACCCTTCCTCAAGGCCCACGGGGTCACCCACACCACCATGCGCGAATTTTCCCGCAAGACCCTGAAGGTCTTGCCCCGGGCGATCGAATTTTTGCGTTTTGCCAAGGCCCACTGGCCCACTTTCATCATCAGCACGAGTTATTGCCCTTATCTTGAAGCCCTCTGTGATATCGCGGCTTTTCCCATGGAAAACGTCTTCTGCACCCGGGTCGAAATCGACGCCGTAAGCCTCAGCAGCAAAGAAGAGAAGCTCCTGCGGGAGCTCGCCCAGGAAATCGCCTCCCTTCCCATGATCGAGCTTCCGCCCGAGGCCCAAGGGCTTTCGGATCTTCCACGCGAAAGCCAGGAAGTCATCGCACGCCTGGAAAAGATCTTCTGGGAAATCATTCCCGAGACGAATGCCAGGCGCCTCCTGGAAGAAACCAACCCCATCGGCGGGCCGGAAAAGGCCCGGGCCGTAGTCCAAAGCCTTGAAAGGACGGGGCTCTCTAGCGAGGAAGTCCTCTACGTGGGTGACAGCATCACAGACGTGGAGGCTTTCGAACTGGTGAGAGAGGCCCGGGGAGGCACCGTCTCCTTCAACGGCAACCGTTACGCCCTGCGAAAGGCAGAATTCTACGCCCTGGCACCCCAGGCGGCGGCGCTCGCCTGTCTGGCCATGATCTTTGCCGATGGGGGGCGAGAGGCTCTCCTAAAAGAAGCACGCGCCGGGTCCTTTGGCCTCTGTGAAAGGCTTCCCGATGAACTTTCTTCCTACGGGAAAAACTTCCGTTTCGGGTTGGTGGAAACCGAAGATTTTGAAAAGCTGGTGGCAGAAAGCGAAACCTTCCGAAAAGAGGTCCGTGGCGAGGCGGTAGGAGCCCTGGGATGATACCCATTCAGGATATCGTGCCCCGACGGACTTTCCCCATCGTGACGATAAGCCTCATCGTCATAAATACCCTGGTCTTCCTCTTCGAGCTCTCGCTACCGGAGCCCATGCGGGAGGCCCTGGTTTTTCACCTGGGGGTGGTGCCGGCACGCTACACCGACCCCCACTTTGCAAGTCTTCACAGCTACCCCCTGCTCCCTTATCTGGCGTTCTTCACCGCCATGTTCCTGCACGGAGGGTGGGTCCACCTCATCGGCAACATGTGGACCCTCTGGATCTTCGGAGACAACGTGGAAGATCGCATGGGCCACGCCCGCTTCCTCATTTTCTATCTCATCTGCGGGCTGGTAGCCACCTTGGTCCACATCTGGATGCATCCGGACTCCCGTGTGCCGGTAATCGGGGCCTCCGGGGCCATCTCAGGCGTGCTCGGAGCCTACTACGCCATGTTCCCCCTGGCCCGGGTGATCGTCATGGTGCCCATCTTTTTCTTCCCCTTCTTCTTTGAAGTTCCGGCCATCCTTTACATCGGCTTCTGGTACCTGATGCAGCTTTTCTCAGGGACCCTTTCGGTGATCCACGAGCAAGTGGCAGGAGGGGTGGCCTGGTGGGCCCACGTGGGAGGCTTTGTGGCCGGGCTCCTCCTGCACCGTCTCTTTTGCCTGGGCAGAAAGGGCTGTTTTCGCGACGAAGCCCGCCCCTGGGGTGTGCAATACAGCCTCGGGGAAAAATTCAACCGTTAAAGGAGTTTCTTATGGGTGGCGGAATATCTGGCTTCGATATCTTCTGGATCTTTTTCATCCTCATGACCTTGCATCCGCTTTTGAGACAGCGCTTTCTCGAAGCCGCCCGGCAACGTATGATCCGCAAACTGGAACAGAAAAGGAACTCCCGCGTCATTCTCCTGGTCCACCGGCAAGAGACGATGAGCTTCTTCGGCTTTCCCATCATGCGTTTCATCGATATCAACGACTCCGAACAGGTCATCCGAGCCATCCACCTCACGGACCCCGAAGTCCCCATCGATATCATCCTCCACACCCCGGGGGGCCTTGTTCTGGCAGCCTTACAGATTGCCCTGGCAGTCAAACGCCACAAAGGCAAGGTAACGGCCTTTGTTCCCCATTACGCCATGAGTGGAGGAACCCTGATCGCCCTTGCGGCGGACGAGATCGTCATGGACGAGCACGCCGTGCTCGGGCCGGTGGATCCGCAACTGGGGCAGTTTCCCGCGGCCAGCGTGGCCAAGGTATTGCGAGAGAAACCCCTTGAGCGCATCGATGATCAAACTATCATTATGGCAGATGTGGCGGAAAAGGCCCTGCGCCAAATGAAGCAGAACCTGAAAGAGCTCCTGCAAGGAAAGTTCCCTCCACAAAAAGTGGAAGAGCTGGCCGAAATCCTCTCCCAGGGGCGCTGGACGCACGATTACCCCATCACCTTTGACGAAGCCAAGAAACTCGGGCTACCCGTGAGTACCCAGATGCCCGAAGAGATTTACGAACTGATGAGCCTTTTTCCGCAGCCCGTGAGGCAACAGCCTTCGGTGGAGTTTGCTCCCTCACCCCGGAGAATGCCTCCGCGGGGAGGCCATCATCACGCCATATAAACGGAGGAAGAAATGACAGAAGAAAAAAATCTCAAAGAATTGCGAGAAAAGCTTTGTTACCAATCTCCCCACGTGTGGGACAAACTCGACCCCGATGAAAAGGGGGCCGTGGAAACCCTGGCCCGAGACTATATAGACTTCATCTCGCGCGCCAAAACCGAAAGAGAGTGCGCCGAGGAAATCTGTGCCCTCCTCGAAAAGAGAGGCTTTCACCCCGAAAGCACCACCCGCTTCTACAAGGTCTTCCGCAACAAGGTGGTGGCTGCGGTGGTAGCCGGCCGGGAACCCATCTCCTATGGCGTGAGGCTCATCGCAAGCCACATCGACAGCCCTCGCCTGGACCTCAAGCTCCACCCCCTTTTGGAAGAGTTCGAGATGGCCTACCTCAAGACTCACTATTACGGGGGCATCAAGAAATACCACTGGGTGGCCATGCCCCTTGCCCTCCACGGGGTGGTGGTGAAGGGAGACGGCAAGGTGGTAAAGATCGTAATCGGAGAAGACCAGGACGACCCCGTCCTCACCATCTGCGACCTTCTCCCACATCTGGCGCGCAAAGTTCAGGGAGAAAAGAAGTTGAAGGAGGCCATCCCAGGAGAGAAGCTGAACGTGCTGGTAGGGGGGCTTCCCCTTCCTGACTCGGAGGAAAAAGAGCGCGTCAAACTCGGTATCCTCAAGCTTCTAAACGACCGCTACGGCCTGGTAGAAGAAGACTTCATCAGTGCCGAACTTGAGGTCGTCCCCGCAGGGCCGGCGCGAGAGGTGGGTTTTGACCGGGCTTTCATCGGTGGTTACGGCCAGGACGACCGCATCTGCGCCTTTACCTCTCTCGCAGCCATCCTGAACCTCGAAGCGCCACCGTATACCAGCGTGGTCCTCTTCCTCGACAAGGAAGAAATTGGCTCCGACGGCAACACCGGGGCCAAAAGCCGCACACTTGAAAAGCTATATTTCGACATCGTGAAAGTCCTCGGAGGTTCGGCGGCGGCCGATACGGTGCTCGAGATGCTTTTCCGCACCCGGGCCATCTCAGCAGACGTTACCGCCGGGATTGACCCCTTTTACCAGGAAGTGCACGAAAAATTAAACGACGCCAAAATGGGCCACGGGGTCGTGGTCACCAAATACACCGGGCACGGTGGAAAATACGCCGCCAACGACGCCCACGCGGAATATGTGGGCTGGTTGCGGCGCGTGCTAAACCGCGCCGGGGTGGTCTGGCAGGCGGCCTCCTTTGGCAAGGTGGACGAAGGCGGCGGAGGAACCGTGGCCAAATACCTGGCCTACCACGGGATGGACATTATCGACGTGGGGGCCCCGCTTCTTTCCATGCACTCCCCCTTTGAGATCTGCCACAAGGGGGATCTTTACATGACCTACCGCGCCTACAAGGCCTTCTTCGAGGCGGCTGAATGATAAAAGAAGGAGAGCTTGTCTTATTCTGCACCGAAGAGGGCCGCTCTTACCTGGTGGAGGTGGGGAAACGAAACTTTCAGACCCACCGTGATAGCTTTGCCCTGGAAGAGCTGATCGGAAAGCCCTTTGGAACGGTCATCACCGGAAAACGGGGCGAGCGTGCCTTCGTCCTTCGCCCCACGGTCTACGATTTTCTCATGAAACTCAGGCGGGTGACGCAGATCATCTATCCCAAGGACATCGGCTACATCCTCCTGCGTCTGGACGTGGGCCCGGGAAAGACTGTTCTTGAGTGCGGCACGGGCTCGGGAAGCCTCCTCATCGCCTTTGC
>JAADDY010000062.1 GCA_013153725.1 Thermodesulfobacteriota bacterium | reverse complement strand
AAAAACTGCGAAAGGAGAGTGGAACACATGTATCGTGTAGAAACGGAAATTGCCGGTCGAAAATTCAGCCTTGAGACCGGAAAAGTAGCCAGACAGGCCCACGGAGCGGTTTGGGCCACTTACGGGGATACCGTGGTCCTTGTCACGGTAGTGGCCTCGGACGAGCCCAAGGAGATGGATTTTCTGCCCCTTAGCGTGGAATATCAGGAAATGTACTACGCGGCGGGTCGCATTCCTGGGAGTTATTTTCGGCGAGAGGTAGGCAAGGGGAGCGAAAAGGAGATCATCACGGCCCGTCTCATAGATCGGCCCATCAGGCCCCTTTTCCCAAAGGGGTGGCGTTATGAAACCCAGGTGATGGCCACCGTGCTTTCCATGGACCCGGAAGTTGACCCCGATATCGTGGCCATTACCGCGGCTTCCGCGGCGCTTGAAGTTTCGCACATCCCGTTTGCCGGGCCGGTGGCGGCGGTGAGGGTGGGCCGCATAAATGGCGAGTTTGTCCTCAATCCCTCCGCCATCATGCTGAAGGAAAGCGATCTCAATCTCGTCATCGTGGGCAACGAAGAAGCCATCGTGATGGTGGAAGGGATGGCCAAAGAGGTGCCGGAGGAAGTGGTCAGAGAGGCGCTCTTCTTTGCTCACGGTCATTTGAAACCCCTTCTTGCTCTTCAGCGAGAGTTGCGGGAAAAGGCTGGCCGCCCCAAGATGGCCTTTGAGGAGCCCGAGATAGACGAGGCTCTCAAGGCCAAGGTGCGTGAGCTTGCCCTGGAAGGTCTCAAAGAGGTTATCACCACCCCTTCCAAGGTGGAGCGGAACAAAAAGCGCAAAGAGGTCTTCCGCGCCCTCCTCGAGGCTCTGGGCGAAGAAGTCGCCGGGCGCGAGAGCGAAGTGCGGGAGTATTTCGAAGAATTCGAAAAGGAACTCCTGCGGGAGCGGCTCCTCAAGGAGGGGCTCCGTATAGATGGTCGCAAGCCGGAAGAGATTCGCCCCATCTGGGCCGAGGTTTCGGTGCTTCCCCGCACTCACGGCTCTGCCATCTTTACGCGGGGGGAGACCCAGGTCCTCACCGTGGCCACCCTGGGAAGCCCCGAGGAAGAACAGCGCATCGATATGCCCGGGGAGGAGGTCTTCAAGCACTTTATCCTTCACTACAACTTTCCCCCTTATTGTGTGGGTGAGGTGCGACCTTTGAGAGGTCCCTCCAGGCGGGAAATAGGCCACGGGATGCTTGCGGAGCGCGCTCTCACCCCGGTGGTACCTTCAGAAGAAGAGTTCCCTTACACCATCCGGGTGGTTTCAGACGTTCTGGAGTCCAATGGTTCCTCTTCCATGGCCACGGTTTGTGGCGCCACCCTTTCTCTCATGGATGCCGGGGTCCCCATCAAAGACATGGTGGCCGGTATTGCCATGGGGCTCGTCAAGGAAGGGGAGCAGGTGGTCATTCTCACCGATATCCTCGGTGACGAGGATCGCATGGGTGACATGGATTTCAAGGTCGCCGGGACGGAAAAGGGCGTTACCGCCCTCCAGATGGACATCAAAATCACCGGTATTACGCGGGAGATCATGGCCGAGGCCCTTTCGCGTGCCAGGCAGGCCCGGTTTGAGATCCTTGCCAAGATGCGAGAAGTGCTGGACAAACCCAGAGAGAAGCTTTCGGTTTACGCCCCGAAAGTTCTCACCATCGAGATCAGCCCTGACAAGGTGCGCGATCTCATCGGACCGGGTGGCAAGACCATCAAGGGTATCATAGCGGCCTCCGGGGATGTGAAGATCGATATCGACGACAAGGCCGGTGTGGTGCGCATCTACTCCTCCTCTGCGGAGGCGGCCGACAAAGCGGCCAAGATGGTCAAAGACGTGACCCAGGAGGCCGAGGTGGGCAAGCTCTATCTCGGACGGGTCACTCGGGTGGCGGATTTCGGAGCCTTTGTGGAGATCTTTCCAGGCACCGAGGGGCTCATCCACATCTCTCAACTCGATAATCGGCGTGTAAAGAACGTGACCGATATTCTCCGGGAGGGGGACGAGGTCCTGGTCAAGGTGATCGACATCGACAAGATGGGACGGATCAAACTCTCCCGGAAGGCAGCACTTTCGGAATCGCTCAAAGAAACCAGGAACGAATCAGACGAATCTAGCGGAGGAGATAAGGCCTAGCCGGGTAGGGGTCGAGCCTTTCCTCCTTTAGAAGTTTCTTGAGAAGGGCTAGCTTGGCGGCTAGCCCTTTTTCTTTTTTGATCAGGCCGAAGTAATGCACGCCGTAGCGGAAATTTTGAAGATACCAGAAGAGCCAGAGCTCGAAGCGCTTTTCCCGGAGCTCTTCCGGCAAATATTTCTCGATGAGCCGGGCGAGTCTTTCTGGAGCTTCTACCGGAGGCGGTGCGACGGGGATCACCCCCTCATCCAGAAAACGCGCCGTATCCCTGAAGATCCAGGGGCGCAAGAGAGCGGCCCGGCCAATCATGACCCCTTCACAACCACATTCGGAGAGTAGTTTTCGGGCCTCCTGCGGAGAGAAGACGTCGCCGTTTCCAATTACAGGAAGCTCGGGAAACGCCTCCTTGAGCCACCTGATCTCTTCCCACCGTGCCGGGCGTTTGAACCCGTCCTTCGGGGCCCTGGGATGCAGGGTTACGAAGGAGACACCGGCCTGGAGCAATTTTTCTGTGAGAGAGAGCAAATTTTCCCTGTGGTGGTCCGGACTGCGGAGCTTGACCGAGACGGGCCTGGAGGTGTTTTCCTTCACCGCCAGGACGATTTCCACGCAGAGCTCCGGTTCCCCGAGAAGGGCGGCTCCCCAGCCGTAACGCTGGATTGCTCCTCTGGCACAACCAAAGTTGAGGTCGTACCCCTCGAAGGAAAAGAACCCTTCAAGCCGTTTCACCGCCCTGGCAAAGAGCTCCGGGTCTCTCCCCACCAGCTGGGCAAAGAGAGGATGCTCTCTTTCGCCGCAAATGAGATAAGGATCTTTGCGGGGGTTTTGAAAGACCACCGCACGCACGTTCAGCATTTCCGTAAAGTAGAGGTTACAGCCGCCGTAAAGGGCCACCAGTTCCCTGAAGGCGGCGTGGGTGAGCCCGGCCATGGGAGCGAGTGAAAGCAGGGGTTTTTCTACCTCAAAAATAGAGATTGACATCCCTGGCGCTTTTTCCTATCATGAAATCAAACTAATAAAACTTTTAGGGTTGGAACGATTATGAAATATCTACCTCTCGCTTTTTTGGCTGGAGTCTTTTCTCTCCTTCTCCTCTCTTGCGGTTCCAAGAGCCCTCTTGAAAAAGAGGCCACCGCCATCATCAACAGCAAGTGCCGCAAATGCCACACCACGAAGAGAATCTACGACAAAAAGCAAAATGCTCAATGGTGGGAAAAGACCCTGCGGCGCATGCAAAATTACGGCACAGAGCTCACCGAAGAAGAAACTCGTCTTTTGATCGAGTATCTCAGCCAGGGGAGGTAGAAGTGACGACCGTCAAGATCTCCGGCATGAGCTGTGAACACTGTGTCAAAAGGGTTGCCAGGGCTCTTGAAAGCCTTCCGGGGGTCAAGAATGTGCGTGTTTCCCTGGAAAAGGGGGAGGCCACCTTTGAGCAGCCGGAGGGTTTGAGCCTTGATGAGATTGTGAGAGCCATCGAGGAGGCCGGTTACAGGGTGGTGAGAACTTGATGGCAGAGCGGACTTGCGGTCCTTCCTGCTCCTTGCCACGACCCCAAGCTTCTGTGTCATCTTCGCCTCCCGGAGCCAGAGAGATCTTTTACAGAGTGGGAGGGATGGGCTGTGCCGCCTGCGCCGCCCGCATCGAGAAGATCCTCCAGTCTTTGCCAGGGGTGCTGGAGGCCCAGGTGAATTTTGCGGCGGAGACGGCCCGCATCGTTTATGATCCCCGGAGGGTTTCTCCTTCCCTTTTTGAAGAGCGCGTCAAAGAAGAGGGCTACGAGCTCAAACCCCTGGCCACTTCTCTTGAAGAAGTTTCCTTCCGCATTGGTGGAATGACCTGTGCTGCCTGTGCCGCTCGCATCGAAAAGGCCCTTTCCAGGCTCCCAGGGGTGAAAGAAGCCACGGTCAGCTTTGCAGCCTCTCAAGGGCGGGTGCTCTATGATCCCTCTCTCCTCAGTTTGGCCGACATGCGAAGGATCATCGAAGAGGAAGGCTATCATTTCCTGGGTCTTGTGGCCGAAGAAACTCCTCCAGGGGAAGAAGAAAAACGCCTTTCCTCTCTGCGCAAACGTCTTCTGGCGGCCTGGAGCCTTGCCCCTCCGGTCTTCGTCCTTTCCATGCCCGGGCTTTTCCCCTGGGTGAAGGGTATTTCTCAACCCTTGAGGTTCTATCTCCTCTTCGCTTTGAGCACGCCGGTCCAGTTTTACGCCGGGGGAGAGTTCCTGAGGCGGGCCTTTGCGGCGCTCAAACATCGTCGGGCCGACATGAACACTTTGGTCTCCCTGGGGACTCTTGCCGCTTATTCCTATTCGGCGGTGGTTACCTTCTTTCCCGGTGTCTTCTTGAGGGCCGGTCTTCCTTTGCACGTCTATTTCGATTCCGCCGTGATGATCATTGCCTTTGTTTTGCTGGGCAGGTATCTGGAAGTCAGGGCCCGGGGGCGGGCTACGGAGGCGGTGCGAAGGCTTCTTTCCCTTGCGCCTCCCGTCGCAAGGGTCATCAGGGATGGCAAGGAGCAAGAAGTGCCTGCCACTTCTCTGACACCGGGAGACATCGTGATAGTGAAACCCGGAGAGCGTCTCCCTGCCGACGGCGTCATCCTTGAGGGGCGTTCGGCTCTTGACGAATCCATGCTCACCGGAGAGAGCCTCCCGGTGGAAAAGGGCCCCGGGGAGCGAGTCATCGGAGGCACTCTGAATACCAGCGGTGTCCTGAAGATTCGCGTGGAGAAGACGGGCCAGGATACCGTCCTGGCGACCATTGCCCGCCTGGTGGAGGAGGCCCAGGGTTCCAAGGCCCGGATCCAGCGTCTGGCAGACAAAGTGGCAGGTGTCTTTGTGCCTCTGGTTCTCCTGGTGGCCACGGTTACTTTTCTGGCCTGGTATCTCTGGGGGCCAGCTCCCAGGCTGACCAATGCCCTTCTTTCCTTTGTCTCCGTCCTGGTGATTGCCTGCCCGTGTGCCATGGGCCTTGCCACTCCGGCAGCCGTGATGGTGGCTACGGGGCGGGCGGCCCGGGAGGGAATCCTTGTCAAAAATGCCCTGGCCCTGGAGGAGGGGGCCAGGGTGGAGATCTGTGTGTTCGACAAGACCGGTACCCTCACCAGGGGGCAACCGGAAGTCCGGGACATCGCCCCTGCTCCCGGCCAGACGATAGAGAGGGTTCTCAAGGTGGCCGGGGCTCTGGAAGAACATTCCGAACACCCCCTTTCCAGGGCGATCGTCTCCAAGGCCAAACATTTTTCACCCTTTGAGGCCGAAGAGGTCCGGGCGGAGGTGGGGTTTGGTGTTGTGGGGCGGGTCGAGGGGCGACCCGCCGGGGTGGGGAAGAGGGAGCTTCTCCAGCAGTTTGGTGTAAGGCTGCCGGAAGAGCTCCTCAAGGCCGCCGCGCGTTTGGCCAGAAAGGGGCAAACGGTGGTGTGGGTCTTCTGGGGCGAGGAGACACTCGGGCTCATTTCTCTGGCCGACTCTCCGCGGCCGGAGGCAAAAGAGGCCGTGAGGATCCTGAAGGGCCTCGGCCTCAGAGTTTTCATGCTCACCGGAGATAACCAGGCCATCGCCAGGGCCGTGGCTGAAGAGCTTGGCCTTGATGATTTCTGGGCCGAAGTCCTCCCGGCAGAAAAGAGCCGAAAGATCGAGGAGCTTAGGCAAAGAGGTGTCCGGGTAGCCATGGTGGGGGACGGGGTAAACGACGCTCCGGCCCTTGCCGCGGCTGATCTAGGAATAGCCCTTTCTTCCGGCACCGATATCGCCCTTGAAGCCGCAGACGTGGCCCTCCTCCGCCCGGATCTCCGGCTGGTACCAAAGACTCTGAGGCTTTCCCGAAAGACCCTGCGCATCATCAAACAGAATCTCTTCTGGGCCTTTGCCTACAACGTTTTGGCCATTCCTCTGGCCGCCGGGCTCCTCTATCCGCTCTACGGTCTGAGACTTTCCCCAACTATCGCCGCGGCCGCCATGGCCATGAGCTCCGTTTCCGTGGTAACCAACGCCTTGCGCTTAAAACGTACCAATTTGTAGAACCATTTTGACAGGAGCTTAGAGATAACTTAAGCTTTAAATTCAACTAAGTTCCTAAAGATCCTGCAAAAAGGAGGTAAGACGATGAAGAAGTTTTGGGGAGCATTGCTGGCTGTAATCTTGTGGAGCGGAATCTCTCTTGCCGCGGAGTCTCAAAAGGCTCAAAAACCATGCCCTTGCCCTGATTGCCCCAAGAAGGGGCAGATGATGATGAGCCCGGAGGAGTGGAAGAAGTGGCACAAAGATATACCCATGCCCGAAGAGATGCGCAAACACTACGAAGAGACACAAGAACACCGGGAGAAAATGCAAGAACAGGGAGAATCGGAGGATACCATCAAGGGTCACCATGAGGAAATGAAAAAGTACCACGAAAGGTATCACAAAGAGGGACACTAGGCGGGGTGTTTGATCTTTTCGAAAAGGGGCCCTTCCATGATGGAAGAGGCCCTGGTCTTCACAAGCCAAAAGTCAGAGGGGCTATCCTTCAGTTTTCGATAGAGACTTCTGCTTACCCAGTGAGAGTCTTCGACGAGGTTATAGAAATGAGAATCGATCCCGAAGAAGCCGTCCAAGAAGTGGACCACGATGTGGAGCTGCTTGGAGAGGTACCCTTGCGGAAGATCTTTGAGGTCACGAACCTCCTCGAACCCTTCCTCCTGTAGAAGAACCAGGTTTTCCACCACGAAAGAGCGGTTTTTGGAAAGACCTTCTTCCAATCTCTCCCAGAAGGAGGCTTCGTGGGGCTGTAGCCCCTGCGCCTCAAAAGAAACACTTTCGTAGGATACGAGCTGATACTTTTCCAGAAAGTGTTCGATGCGCTGGCAAGCTTCGGTGAAGTTTCCGGCCTTCACCAAGAAAAGATGGTCAACTAGCATAGTTTCTTTCCAATTTAGCAAAGATTCCAGATTCCTGGAAGGAAAATATTTCGTTAGCGGTACGAAGAAAAACGCCGTTGACCTCGCTCACCGGAAAGTCTCTTGAATCCTCAAAAGATGTTCCTACTGGTTCTTTTTACGTGTTATCCTGTTTCCACAAACATCTCTTCGAGAGAGCGACAATGCAAAGCCCTTTCAAGGTCTATCTCATGGGGATCGGTGGCGTGGGAATGGGGGCCTTAGCGGGTCTTTTCAGGGAAGCGGGTCTTGAGGTCTCCGGCTCGGAGTCCGGGCCGGTTTACCCTCCCATGAGCAACCTCTTGGAGGAGATCTCCGCCCGGATTTACATCGGTTACGATCCCCAAAACATCGTCCGGGAAGATCCCGATCTCGTCATCGTGGGAAACGTTATTCGGCGGGACAACCCCGAAATCCTCTACGTTTTGTCTGCCAGGAAGCCTTATCTTTCCTTCCCGGAGGCCCTTTACGGGTATTTCATAAGGGGGCGTAAGAGCCTCGTGGTGGCCGGGACCCATGGTAAGACGACGACTTCAGCCCTCCTGGGCTATGCCCTCGAGGGTCTTGGAACAGATCCCGTTTTTCTGGTGGGAGGTCTCCTGAGGGACCGGGGGCGCAATTTTCGTTACGGTGAGGGGCCTTACATCGTCCTTGAAGGCGACGAATATGATACGGCCTTTTTCGACAAGCGGCCCAAATTTGTCCACTATGCTCCCTACGGAGCCATCCTGACCAGCGTGGAGTTCGATCACGCCGACATATACCCGGATCTCGACACCTTGAGAGGAGCCTTTTCAGACTTTTTGTCTCTCATACCGCCTGAGGGTGTTTTGCTTTATTTTGCCGACGACCCCGAGGTTTCGGCTCTGGCAGCAAACTTTTCTGGCAGACGGCTCGGTTACGGGAGGCGAGGAGACTTGCGTCTGCTCAGGAGAGAGGTCTCGGCTCACCCCCTGGGGCAGAAGATAACCTATCTCTTCAGAGGGGAAGAGGGGAGCTTTTTCGTGCCCCTGGTGGGGGAACACAACGCCCTAAACGCCCTCGCGGTATTTGGCCTTCTGCGGGAGCTTGGCTTGGCCTCCGAGGACATCAAGAAAGCCCTGGCTACCTTCCCGGGAACCAAAAGACGCCAGGAGATCCTCCTCGAAGAGCCCTTTGTGGTGGTCGATGACTTTGCCCATCATCCCACCGCGGTCAGGGTTACCATAGAGGCCTTTCGCGAAATATGGCCTGCGAGAAGACTCCTCGCCTGCTTTGAGCCCCGCACCAACACCAGCCGGCGCAAGATATTCGAAAAAGACTACGTGGAATCCCTTTCGCTGGCGGATGTGGCCCTTCTCAAAACTCCCCCGCAGCTCGAAAAGGTGCCTCCGGAAGAAAGGATAGATCTCGGGCAGGTGGCAAAAGAGCTTCGAGGCCGGGGGGTTGAGGCCCTGGCCTTTTCACAGCCAGAAGAGATGCTCGCCACCCTCAAGAGGATCGTCTCTCCGGGTGATATCGTGCTTTTCATGTCTAACGGGCCATTCGATCATCTTCCGGTGCGTCTGGTAGAGGAAGTTGACAAGTCTTGAGGAACTCAAAGCCCTCCAGAAAACCCTGGCCCAGAAGATAAGACTCACCCCTCTGGCGCGGATTCCGCGTCTGGTGGGCGGGGTGGATGTCTCTTATCTCCCCTCCTGTCATCTGGCCTTGGGGGCGGTGGTGGTGTTCGATCTCGAAAAAGGCCGGGTGGTGGAAGAGGCTTCCGCAGAGGAAGAGATAAGATTCCCCTACATTCCGGGTTTTCTTTCCTTCCGGGAAGTCCCGGTCCTCAAGAAGGCGATTTCCCGTCTCAAGAGGCTCCCGGAGGTCTTTCTGGTGGACGGGCAGGGGGTCCTTCATCCGCGCGGGCTCGGGCTTGCAAGCCATCTGGGCCTCGAAATAGGGCTTCCCACGATCGGGGTCGCCAAGAAACCGTTGGTGGGGGAGTTTGATCTCCCTGCCGACGAAGCAGGGGCCTTCTCTCCCGTTTGCGTGGGTGGCGAGGTCAGAGGAGCGGTGCTTCGTACCCGCAAGGGGGTGAAGCCGGTCTTCGTCTCCCCCGGGCATCTGGTGGATCTTTCCTCCGCCCTCGAGGTAGTCAAGAGATGTCTTTCCGGTTATCGTTTGCCGGAACCGATACGCCAAGCCCATCTCTTGAGCCAGAGGATTCGTCGTGAACGTGGTGATTGTGCCCGCCGGAGGCGTGGGGAAAAGGGTGGGGGAACACATCCCTAAACAATTTATTTCCCTCGGGGGGCGTCCCCTGATTCGTCACACCCTTGCCATCTTTGAAGGGCTTCCGGAGATAGATCTGGTGGTCGTTCCGGTGGTGCCAACCTGGGAAGGGCATCTGCGAGAGGTGCTCTGCGACTACGGGAAGGACTTGAGAGTTGTAACCGGCGGGGCCAGCCGCCAGGAGTCCGTGGCCCGGGGGCTTGAAGTTGTTCCACCAGAAGCTGAGATCGTTCTCGTCCACGATGCCTGCCGTCCCTTTGCCAGCCGGGAGCTGGTGCGGAAAGTCCTTCAGATGGTGCAGGAGAAGGGGGCGGCCCTTGCGGCCCTTCCTTCCCGCGACACTGTGAAGGAGATCGAGGGAGAGAAGGTTCTTCGCACCCTCCCGCGAGAGAGAATTTACCTGGCCCATACTCCCCAGGGCGCCCTTTTCAAGACCTTGCAGGAGGCCTTTTCCTGGGCCCGAAAGAAGGGTCTTGAATTTACCGATGAGGCCTCTTTGCTCGAGGGCTTTGGGGTCTCGGTCTACGTTGTGCCTTCGGAGTTCAAGAACTTCAAGATCACCACCCGTGAAGATCTGGAGCTTGCCAGGCTCCTGCTAGAGCAGACGGAGGAAACCGATGTTCGAATGGGTAACTTCTCTTGAAGGATGGACGGCTTTAATCACCCTTTCAGCGCTCGAAATCGTCCTGGGAATAGACAACATAATTTTCATCTCCGTTCTTACCGAGCGTCTACCACCGCGGAGACGACCCCTGGCGAGAAGATTGGGGTTGTCTCTGGCCATGGTGAGCCGTATTTGCCTTCTGCTGGCTATAAGCTGGGTTATGCGCCTTACCCATCCCCTCCTTGAGGTTTTCGGTTACGAGATAACCGGAAAGGATGTCATTCTCATTGGCGGTGGGCTCTTTCTTCTGGCCAAGGCCACGAGAGAGATCCACAAGACCCTTGAGGGGCCGGAAGAGAAGAAGCTCCCCGAAAAGGTCTCCATGGGGTCGGTCCTCGTTCAGGTGGCGCTCCTCGACATCGTCTTTTCCCTGGATTCCGTTATCACCGCGGTGGGGCTGGTGGACCACGTTTCCATCATGATTGTGGCCATCGTGCTGGCCGTCCTGATCATGATGTTCTTTGCCGAAATTGTGAGCAAATTCATCGAAGGCCACCCCACCATCAAGATGCTCGCCCTTTCGTTTCTGATCATGGTTGGGATGACCCTGATTCTTGAAGGCGTGGGAGTGCACGTTCCCAAGGGTTACATCTACTTTGCCATGGCCTTCTCGGTGGCGGTGGAGATGCTCAACCTGCGCCTGCGCAGGCGAGCCAGGAAGTGCCCCGCTGCCAAAAAGCTTCACAAAAAATCTTGAAAAATCTGTTATAATTTCCCTTTTTAAGGGTCTACCGTGCCCCATTGACACCAGGCGTAAGGGGGGGCATTATCATAGTTTGACACTTTATTTCGACGGTGAGTGGAGGAAATGAAGGGAAGCTTTGAACCCATCAAGCCAGCCAAACGTACCGAGAACATCGAGTATGCCGTAAGAGACATCGTTTTGGTCGCAGAAGAGGCCCGCAAGAAGGGAAAAGAACTCCTCTTTTTGAATATCGGAGATCCCATCCAGTACGATTTTCGCACTCCGGCCCCTCTGGTGGAGGCTACCTACCAGGCCATGTGTGAAAATCTTACCGGCTATTCGGCTTCCGAAGGGGTGGACGAAGCCATCTGTGCCATCCGACAGGAAGCCCGCAAGAGCGGGATCGAACCGGCGGACATCTTTGTTACCACCGGGGCGAGCGAGGCCATAGATTTCACCCTTACCGCCCTGGTAAACGAGGGAGAAAACGTCCTCGTCCCCTATCCCGGGTATCCGCTCTACACCGCCATTCTGGCCAAGCTCGGTGCGGAGCCGAATCCATACTATCTCGACGAAGAAAACGCCTGGCAGCCAGATCTTGCCGACATCGAGTCCAAGATAAACGAGAAGACCCGCGCCATCGTGATCATCAACCCCAACAATCCCACGGGAGCCGTCTATTCCGAGGAGACCCTCCGCGGCATCATCGAGATCGCCAAAAAGCACCGGCTCGTCATCCTCTCCGATGAAATCTACGACAAGCTGGTCTTTGACGGCAAGAAACACATCTCCATCGCGGCCCTTGACCCCGAAGTCCCCATGGTCACCTTCAACGGCCTTTCCAAGTGCTACCTGGCTCCGGGGTTTCGTATCGGCTGGGGGATAGTCTCCGGCCCTTGGGAGATCGTAAAGGATTTCGTCGAGGCCATTCACAAGCTTGCCCGTGCCAGGCTCTCCACGAGTCATCCCAAACAATACGCCATCCCTGTGGCCTTGAACGGGAACCAGAATCACCTCCAGGAGGTCCTTGAGAAGCTCGAACGCCGGCGAGACCTCACCGTAGAGATGCTGAACGACATCCCCGGCATCTCCTGCGTGAAGCCCGAGGGGGCCTTTTACGCCTTCCCGCGCATCGATATCCCCGGAGTTTCGGATCGCGATTTCGTGAAGGAGCTCATCGCCGAGACCGGTGTGGTGGTGGTGCACGGAAGCGGTTTCGGTCAGAAGCCGGGCACGGCGCATTTCAGAGTGGTCTTTTTGCCTCCGGAAGACGTCCTCGAACGAGCCTACGAACGTATCAAGAAGTTCATGAAGGGGTATTTGGCCCGCAAAGGGCTTACGGCTTAGAGGCCTGGTAGATCGTCACCACCCCCAGGGTGAGCTCTTCGAAGTTCACCTCCCGAAAGCCCGAAGCCTCAAGCTTGGTACAGATTTCTTCCTGGTCTGGAAAGCTCTCTATGGAGCGGGCCAGGTAGTCGTAGGCCTCGCGGTCGCCAGTGAGGCTTCCTCCCAGAAGCGGCATGAAATGGAAGAGATAAAACCGGTAAAGGGGGGCAAAAAGCGGTGCTTTGGGGCGGGAGAACTCAAGTATTACGAATTTCCCCCGGGGCTTTAGCACGCGAAAGACCTCTGCGAAGCACCTTTCGGGATGAGGAAGGTTCCGGATGCCGAAAGCCACGGTGGCGGCGGAAAAGGTCCCATCCTGAAGGGGGAGATTTTCGGCGTCTCCCTGGACCGGGAAGATGAAAGGGCTCGCAGGGTGCCTGGCCAGCCGAAATTTGCCGTAAACCAGCATCTCCGCGGTGATGTCGAGAGCCACCACCGGGCGGGGTCGCTGTCTTACGATTTCTTTTGCCAGGGTCAAGGTGCCGGCGCAGAGATCGAGCACCAGGCCGGAGCAGGTGGAGATTTTGCGGACGGTGCGATAGCGCCACCAGTGGTCGAGGCCGAAACTTCCCAAAGTGTTCACGAGATCGTATCTTCTGGTTACCCGGGAGAACTTTTCGCGGACGTAGCTCTTTTTCTGGGAGAGATCTGGTAGCATGGAGGCAAACCTAGTAGGCAAACCCGCCGGTGACAAGATGAAAGAGAGGTACATCGCAGCCCTCCTCGGTTTGGCGGCAGGAGACGCCCTGGGCTTCCCGTTCGAAGGCGCCAGGCGCGAAGAGCTTGCCGGGGTCAATCTCTGTTACTTTGAGCGCGGCGATTTTCCGCCCGGTACCTGGTCAGACGATACCTCCCTCACCTTCATCACCGCCGAGAGCCTCGTCGAACGAAAGGGGCTCGATCTCGCGGACCTGGGCCAACGCTTCCTCAGATGGCTCC
>JAADDY010000036.1 GCA_013153725.1 Thermodesulfobacteriota bacterium | reverse complement strand
GAAGGAAAGCCCGTCAAACTCACCCGCACGGAATTCAATCTCCTTCTGGCCCTTGCGGAGGCCAAAGGGAAAGTCCTTTCGCGAGAAGTCCTCCTTGACAGGGTCTGGGGCTACACCTTCGAGGGTTACGCCCGCACCGTGGATACCCACATCCGCAGACTCCGCAAAAAACTGGGCCCCGCGGCCGAACTCATAGAAACCGTCTGGGGGATCGGTTATCGTTTCCGTTGCTAAACTCTTCATAGTGGCCCTCCTGGCCTTTGCTCTCGGTTTTTGGCTGGCTTCGCGAAAGAAGAAAAAACTCTCCCCTGCCATTTACGAAAAAGAGAATTCCAGGGAAAAGACTCCGGAGCTCCACTCCCTGCTGGAAAGACTCGACGAAGGAGTCCTCATCTGTCAGAAGGATGGCCGGATTCTCTATGCCAACCCCAGATCCCGGGTTTTTTTGGGGCTCACCAAAGATCCCTTGCCCAACATCTTCGAAATCATGCGTGATCCGGCCTTCGAGGAGGCAGTGCGGCACCAAATGGAGAAAACCTTTGAAAAAGAATTCTTCTGGCCTGCCCACCGGTTGCTTTCCGTAGCAGTTTTTCCTCTGGAAACCGGACTTTCCGGGGTAATAATCCAGGATCTTACCCCCTTCAAACGCCTCCTTATCATGAGACGCGACTTTATCACCCACCTGGCACACGAATTCCGCACCCCTCTTACTGCCATCGAAGGATACGCTGAAAATCTGCTCGAAGAAGCACCTGAAGAGTTCAAGGCGGATCTCGAGGTCATCCTGAAGAACACCCGGCGGCTGGCCAAACTCCTCAAAGACTTACAGGTGCTTTCACGCCTCGAACTCCAGGGTATCCCGGAAGAAGACTTCGAACCGCTGGAACTGAAAGAAGTTCTTTCCACCGCGATAGAGACACTCTTCCCCGAAGCCTCAAAAAAAGGGATCTCTTTTCATTTCAGACCACCGTCACAAAAGATCTTACTGCGAGGAAGTTTCGACGATCTTTTGCGGGCCTTCATCAATCTCCTCGAAAACGCCGTCAAATTTAGCCCCGAAGGCGGCGTCATCCTCATCGATTTGAAGGAAGAAAACGGACTCTGGCGGGTAGAGATCGAGGATCAAGGGCCGGGAATTTCTGATTCCGAGAAGGAGCGGATCTTCGAACGTTTCTACAAGGGGAGGAAAACCAGCTCCAAGGGTACGGGGCTGGGGCTTGCCATCGTGAAACACGTGGTCCAGGCCCACGGCGGACGTGTCGAGGTGAAAAGCTTTCCCGGAAGGGGTACGAAGTTCGTCGTCTTCCTGCCCAAAGAAAAAGGGGCGGCTTGAAGCCGCCCCTTCCATTTCTAGGCTGCCTGGGCCTCCTGTGAGGCCTGGGCCTTTTCTTTCTTCATGTCGTAGTAGACACGCCCCGTACCAGCAGGGATCAGACGGCCGATAATGATGTTCTCCTTGAGGCCGCGCAGATAATCCACCTTCCCCGCCAGAGAGGCTTCGGTGAGCACCTTGGTGGTCTCCTGGAAGGAAGCGGCTGCCAGGAAGCTTTCCACCGAAAGCGATGCCTTCGTGATGCCGAGGATCAGAGGCTCCGCCACCGCCGGACGACCTCCTTCGGCAAGCACCCTCTCATTCTCTTCCTGGAAGCGGCTCTTGTCTACCAGTTCGCCAATCATGAAATTGGTGTCGCCAACTTCCCGGATTTTGACCTTCTTGAGCATCTGACGCACGATGACCTCAAAGTGCTTGTCATTGATCCGCACACCCTGGAGCCGGTAGACTTCCTGGATCTCCTCCACCAGAAAACGCGCCAGCCCCTTCACACCCCGCACCCGCAGGATGTCGTGCGGATTGGGGGAACCCTCGATCAGAGGTTCTCCAGCACGGACGAAATCACCCTCGTGCACCGCAATGTGCTTGCCTTTGGGGATGAGATACTCCTTGGGATCACCAACTTCGGGCTGAATGATGATCTTTCTCTTCCCCTTGATTTCCTTATCGAAGTGCACCACACCGTCGATCTCGCTGATGATGGCAAACTCCTTGGGCTTGCGGGCCTCGAAGAGCTCTGCCACGCGCGGCAGACCACCGGTGATGTCCTTGGTCTTGGTGGTCTCACGAGGAATCTTTGCGATGATATCTCCGGCTTTGACCTCGTCTCCTTCGTTCACGGTGATGATGGCCCCCACCGGCAGGAGGTAACGGGCATAACCCTTGCCGGGAATTTTGATGGTGCGACCACGCTCGTCCTTGATGGAGATGCGCGGCCGATAATCCGTGTGTTTGTACTCGCGCACGATGATCGAGACCTTACCCGTGATGGGGTCGGTCTTTTCATCCACCGTCACGCCTTCGATGATATCTCCAAACTTCACCTTCCCCGAAACCTCGGTGATGATGGGGGTGGTGAAGGGGTCCCATTCCACCAGGAGGTCGCCGGGATTTACCTTCTGCCCTTCTTCCACCAGAATCCGGGCCCCGTAAACCACCGGGTAGCGCTCCTTTTCACGCCCTTCAGGAGTAACGATGACGATCTCACCCTGCCGGTTCATGGCCACCAGGTGCCCCGCCTCGGTGCGGACGGTGCGCAGATTTTCGAACTTCACGATACCCTGGCTCTGCGCACGGTGCTCGCTCTGCTCCGCCGCCCGGCTCGCCGTACCACCGATGTGGAAGGTACGCATGGTGAGCTGGGTCCCGGGCTCACCAATGGACTGCGCCGCAATCACACCCACAGCCTCGCCAATCTCCACCATGCGTCCGGTAGCGAGATCGCGTCCGTAACACTTGGCACAAACCCCGTACTTGCTCTGACAGGTAAGCACCGAACGGATGGTGACCTTCTCGATTCCGGCATCCCTCATCCGCGCCACGGCGTCTTCGTCGATCTCATCGTTGGCTTTCACAAGCACCTCTCCGGTCACAGGGTCAACCACGTCTTCCAGGGCGACACGGCCAAGAACACGATCCCAGACCGGCTCGATGATCTCACCGCCCTCGATGAGATGACCCACTTCGATGCCGTCGATGGTCTGACAATCTTCCTCCATGATGGTGCAATCCTGAGCCACGTCCACCAGACGACGAGTGAGGTAACCGGCGTTGGCAGTCTTGAGCGCGGTGTCTGCCAGACCTTTTCGGGCACCGTGCGTGGAAATGAAGTATTCGAGCACCGAAAGACCCTCACGGAAGTTGCTCTTAATCGGGGTCTCGATGATCTCTCCGGTGGGCTTGGCCATGAGCCCTCGCATACCGGCGAGCTGACGGATCTGGTCCTTCGAACCACGGGCACCGGAGTAAGCCATGATATAGACCGGGTTGCCACTCGGTCCGACGACCTTCTTGCCGTCCGGGCCGACATATTCCTTGGTTTCCATCTCTTTGATCATCTCTTCGGTGACCTTTTCCGTCACGGTGGCCCAGACGTCTACCACCTTGTTGTAACGCTCACCGTCGGTGATAAGACCTTCCTGATACTGTCTCCAGATCTCCTGGACCTTCTTCTCCGCTTCCTCGAGAAGTTCCTTCTTGCGGCTGGGAATGTGGAGATTGTCGACGCAGATGGAAAGGGCCGCTTTGGTGGCGAAGTAGTAGCCCATGTCTTTCATGCGGTCGGCAAAGATGACCGTCTTTTTGGCCCCGGCCCGACGGTAAGAAAGATCAATGAGCTTCTGAAGGGCCTTCTTTGCCAGAGGCTTGTTGTACTCCTCGAATTTGATCTCCTCCGGCACGATGGTGGAGAAAACCACCCGCCCCACAGTAGTGTCTACGAGCTTACCGTTCATGCGAACCTTGACCTTGGCCTGGAGATCGACCGCCCCTTCTTCGTAGGCCAGAATGGCTTCTTCCCGACTGCCGAAGATCTTGCCCTCCCCTTTGGCAAAGGGGCGCTCCTCGGTGATGTAGTAAAGGCCAAGGACCATGTCCTGGGTGGGATAGACCACCGGGATACCATTTGCCGGAAGAAGGATGTTGTTGGTGGAAAGAAGGAGAACCCGGCATTCCGTCTGGGCCTCCACCGAAAGAGGCAGATGGACGGCCATCTGGTCGCCATCGAAGTCGGCGTTGTAGGCCACGCAGACCAGCGGGTGGAGCTGGATGGCCTTCGAGTCGATGAGGATGGGCTCAAAGGCCTGGATTCCCAGGCGGTGAAGGGTGGGTGCCCGGTTCAACATTACGGGATGCTCCTTGACGATCTCTTCCAAGGCATCCCAAACCAGGGGGTCTTCCCGCTCCACCATCTTCTTGGCGCTCTTGATGGTGGTCACGTGGCCATTCTTCTCGAGCCAGTGGTAGATGAAGGGCTTGAAAAGCTCCAGAGCCATCTTCTTGGGAAGCCCACACTGGTGCATCCGAAGCTCGGGACCAACCACGATCACCGAACGGCCAGAGTAATCCACCCGCTTCCCGAGAAGGTTCTGACGGAAACGACCTTGTTTCCCCTTCAGCATGTCGGAAAGGGACTTGAGCGGCCGTCGGTTCGGGCCGGTAACCGGACGCCCGCGGCGACCGTTGTCAAAGAGGGTATCCACCGCCTCCTGAAGCATCCGCATCTCGTTGCGGATGATGATATCCGGGGCCTCGAGATCGATGAGGCGCTTGAGACGGTTGTTCCGGTTGATTACCCGGCGGTAGAGATCGTTGAGATCGGAGGTGGCAAAACGCCCACCCTCAAGAGGAACCAGCGGGCGCAAATCAGGCGGAATGACCGGGATGACCTCAAGGATCATCCACTCCGGACGGTTCCCGGAATCCTTGAGAGCCTCCACGATCCGGAGCCTCTTGCCAAGCTTCTTGCGCTTGGCCTCGCTGCGAGTCTTGGTCATCTCCTCTCGCAGCTGCTGGGAAAGCTCCTCCAGGTTCAGGTTCTGGAGGAGAATCTTCACGGCCTCGGCCCCGATCCCGATCTTGAAACGCGGGCCATGTTTCTGAAGGAGATTTTGATACTCTTCTTCCGTAAGGACTTTCCCCTGCGGAACCTCGGGGATCTCACTCTCCGTGACGACGAAGTTCTCGAAATAGAGGACCTTCTCGAGCTCTTTAAGGGTCATGTCGAGAAGGGCCCCGATCTTGCTGGGAATGCTGCGGAGATACCAGATATGGGCTACCGGGGCGGCCAGTTCGATATGTCCCATGCGTTCGCGGCGCACCTTGCTCTGAATAACCTCCACACCGCACTTTTCACAGATGACACCCCGGTGTTTCATGCGTTTATACTTTCCGCAGAGACACTCATAGTCCTTCACCGGGCCAAAGATCTTGGCACAGAAAAGGCCGTCTCTTTCGGGCTTTAGAGTTCGATAGTTGATGGTTTCGGGTTTTTTGACCTCTCCGTGGCTCCATTCCCGGATCTTCTCCGGAGAAGCCAGGCCAAGCCTAACGGCCTTGATACTCATGGGATCTTTAGGCTTGGTAAAGTAAGAAAGAAGGTCTTCCATATCTCTCACCCCTCAAAAGGTTTTATTCTTCTTCGATAAGTTCCACGTCCAGACAGAGCCCCTGGAGCTCCTTCACCAACACCTTGAAGCTTTCAGGAAGCCCGGCCTCGAGGAAGTTGTTCCCCTTTACGATACGCTCGTACATCCTGGTACGGCCGGTGACATCGTCACTCTTCACCGTGAGGAACTCCTGCAGGGCATAGGCCGCACCATAGGCCTCCATGGCCCAGACTTCCATCTCTCCCAGCCGCTGCCCGCCAAACTGGGCCTTACCACCCAGAGGTTGCTGGGTAATAAGAGAGTATGGGCCAGTGGAACGAGCGTGGATCTTGTCATCCACCAGGTGGTGCAATTTGAGCATGTACATGTAACCCACGGTTACCGGCTCCCTGAAGGGCTCTCCGGACATACCGTCGTAAAGTACGGTCTGACCTGTTTCAGAAAGACCGGCCAGTTTGAGCCACTTCTTGATCTGGGGTTCTTTCGCCCCGTCAAAGACCGGCGTAGCAATGGGAATGCCATCTTCGAAGGTGGCGGCAAATTCCAGGATCTCTTCGTCGGTCTTCCCCTTCAAGAACTCTTCGAGTTCTTCGGGGCTAAAAATCTCGGCGAGCATCTGTTTAACGGCTTCCACCTGATACGCCTTGGCAAGCTCCGCCACCTTGTGCCCCAGCTCCCGACAGGCCCACCCGAGATGGGTCTCAAGGATCTGCCCGATGTTCATACGGGAAGGCACCCCGAGAGGCGAAAGGATCATGTCCACAGGAGTGCCATCGGGGAGATAGGGCATGTCTTCGATGGGAACCACCTTGGAAACAACACCCTTGTTTCCGTGGCGCCCGGCCATCTTGTCGCCCGGTTGAAGCTTGCGCTTCATGGCCACGTACACCTTGACCACCTTGAGCACACCGGGAGGCAGTTCGTCCCCCTTCTTGAGGCGGTTAATACGTTCCTCAAACTGCTTGCGGATTTCGGCCTCTTTAGCCTCATAGTCCCGCAAGATGTCTTCCACGACTGGATCCTT
The DNA here is from genome assembly GCA_013153725.1 of Thermodesulfobacteriota bacterium. Lineage (GTDB taxonomy): Bacteria > Desulfobacterota > Thermodesulfobacteria > Thermodesulfobacteriales > Thermodesulfatatoraceae > Thermodesulfatator. The sequence continues at coordinate 6,688 of JAADDY010000036.1, read as the reverse complement.
CTTGCGGCCTCCGGTGACAAGCTCCCGCACCTTGGAAAGCGGAATCTTCTCCAGAACTTCCGCGGTGATAGGTTCACCCTTTTCGATGACCTTCTCTCCCCGCACTTCAATGGTAGCCGCCGCCGTCTTCCCGGTGAGATAGCGCTCCAGACGCTTGATGGTGCTCCTGCGCAGGACCTCCAGGAAATCTTCTTGATCCTTGAGGAGCTTGGCAATTTCCCGATCTTCGATTTCTTTGGCACGGGAGTCCTTCTCCACGCCCTTGCGGGTAAACACCTTGGCATCTACGACGATCCCTTCAATACCCGGGGGAACACGCAAAGAAGTGTCCTTGACGTCGCTGGCCTTTTCCCCAAAGATGGCACGAAGGAGCTTCTCTTCAGGCGAAAGCTGGGTCTCCCCCTTGGGAGTAACCTTACCGACCAGAATATCCCCCGGTTTCACGTAGGCTCCTATCTTGATAATGCCGCTTTCATCGAGCTGCTCCAGTGCCTCTTCCCCCACGTTGGGGATATCACGGGTAATCTCTTCCTTTCCGAGCTTGGTCTCGCGGGCCACACACTCGAATTCTTCAACGTGAATGGAGGTAAAGACGTCGTCTCGCACAAGGCGTTCCGAGATGACGATAGAGTCTTCGAAGTTGTACCCACGCCACGGCATGAAGGCCACGAGAATATTGCGTCCGAGAGCGATCTCTCCTTTGCTGGAAGAGGGACCGTCCGCCAGCACCTGGCCCTTTTTGACCTTCTGGCCGATCTTGACCACCGGCTTCTGGGTGAAGGTGGTGTTCTGATTGGATTTACGCCATTTTACCAGCTTGTATATCTTGACTTCGGGGATCTCATCGCCGTTTTCACTTTCGTAGCGAACCACCAGGCGGGTAGCATCGAGATCTTCCACCACGCCATTCTTTTCGGCCATGATCGTGAGCCCCGAATCCCGGGCCACGACCTTTTCCATCCCGGTTCCGACGAGAGGAGCTTCCGTGCGCACCAGAGGCACCGCCTGGCGCTGCATGTTGGAGCCCATGAGAGCCCGGTTGGCGTCGTCGTGCTCCAGGAACGGGATCAGCGCGGAAGAAACACTCACCACCTGGGCGGGAACGAGGTCGATATAGTTTACCTCTTCGCGAGGAGCTATAATAAACTCGCCTCCCTTCCGGGCGGGAACCATCTCCTGCACAATGTTTCCATCCTTGTCGATCTCGATGGTGGCCTGCGCGATGACGTTTTCCCCCTCGTCGAGAGCACTCATATAGACGATCTCTCTGGTCACCTTGCCGTTTACGACCTTGCGATACGGAGTTTCGATGAAGCCGTAGCGATTGACCCGCGCGTAGGTGGTAAGAGAAACAATGAGCCCGATGTTAGGGCCTTCAGGGGTCTCGATGGGGCAAATACGGCCGTAGTGCGTGTAGTGTACGTCACGCACCTCAAAGCCTGCCCTCTCACGCGTAAGACCACCCGGGCCCAGGGCCGAGAGTCGCCGCTTGTGGGTCATCATGGAGAGCGGGTTGGTCTGATCCATGAACTGTGAAAGCTGCCCCTGGCCAAAGAACTCCCGGAAGGCCGAAGTCACCGGCTTGGGATTGATGAGATCATTGGGCATGAGGGCCTCGACGTCCTGAAGGGTCATGCGTTCCCGAATAGCGCGCTCCATCCGCACCAGTCCGACACGGCACTGATTCTCCACGAGCTCTCCCACGGAGCGAACACGACGGTTGCCGAGATGGTCGATATCGTCTACCGGACCCTGGGTCTCCTTGAGCTCGATCAAATGTTTCAAAATGGCCAGGATGTCTTCCTTGGTAAGGATCCTGACATTCATCGGGATATCAAGCCCCAACCGCTTGTTCATCTTGTACCGGCCCACTTCGGAAAGGTCGTAGGTGCTCGGATCAAAGAAAAGAGAGTGGAAATAGGCCTTGGCCACCTCCAGGTTGGCCGGGCTTGAAGGTCTCAGGCGCCGGTAGATTTCAATCAGGGCCTCCTCCTGGGTATGCGCCTTGTCGAGGGTCAGAGTGTTCCGGAGGCAGGGAGTGTGCCTGAAGATATCCATGAAAAGGCATTCGACCTCGGAAACACCGGCTTCACGAAGCTTTTCCAGGATCTCTTTGGTGATGACCGTGTTACAGGAAACAATAACTTCTCCGGTCTTGGGATCGATCACGTCGCGGGCCACGACCTTTCCGATAAACTCTTCTTCCGGAATCGGAATGGTCTCAAGCCCGGCCTCCTGCAGCCGCTTGAGAGCTGCTTTCGTGATTTTGCGGCCCCGCTTCACGATCACTTCACCCGTTTCCGGATGATGGATATCGAGAGGGGCCTTTTGCCCCAGGATGACCTTCTCGTTGATCACCTTTTCGATGCGGTTGGGGGCAATGATGTACTTCTCCGTAGGGTAGAATTGGGTCAGGATTTCTTCGGTACTCAGGCCCAGGGCCTTGAGAAAGGTCGTCACCGGAAAGCGCCTTCTGCGATCGATCCGAACGTACAGATAATCACGATGATCGAACTCGAAATCGAGCCAGGAACCCCGAATGGGAATTACGCGCGCAAAGTAAAGCACCTTCCCACTGGCATGAGTCTTCCCTTTGTCGTGGTCGAAGAAGATTCCCGGAGAACGCTGGAGCTGGTTGACCACCACCCTTTCCGTACCGTTGATGATGAAAATACCGTCTTCGGTCATCAGAGGTACGGTGCCAAAGTAAATCTCCTGTTCCTTGATGTCACGAATACTTTTGTCCCCGGTATCAGGGTCGATATCGTAGGTCAAAAGTCTCACCCTCAAACGCATGGGAGCCTCATAGGTGAGGCCCTTTTCCCGACACTCATCCGGGGTGTATTTCGGAGGCAAGATGGTGTAATCCACGAATTCGAGTTCACATGTCCCCGTATAGTCGGTGATGGGGAACACACTCTTCAGGGCTCCCTGAATGCCCACGTCTTCCCGGGCTTCTGGAGCCACATCCGCCTGGAGGAAACGCTTGTAAGAATCTTTTTGGATCGCTATAAGGTAGGGAACTTCGATTAAAGGTTTAACTCGACCAAAGTTTTTACGAACACGCCCAGGAATGATAGTGAGATCCTCTGACATAGGCTTTCTGCCTCCCCCTCAAAAATGATAAAACACAAGACGGGACCTTCCCCATTTCCGAGGAAAGGTCCCAACTTGTTATAATAAAACCCTAATTTCTACTTAATTTCAACCTTTGCGCCAGCTTCCTCGAGGCGTTTTTTGAGTTCTTCGGCCTCCTCCTTGGAAACACCTTCCTTAACCGGCTTGGGAGCGCTCTCCACCAGTTCCTTGGCCTCTTTGAGCCCGAGGCCGGTGATAGCACGCACCTCTTTGATGACCTGGATCTTGTTACCCGTTACACCGGCCAAGATGACGTCAAATTCGGTCTTCTCTTCTGCCGGAGCCGCTTCAGCCCCCGGAGCCATGCCAGGCGCAGCCGCTACAGCTGCCACCGGAGCCGCCGCAGAAACTCCAAATTTCTCCTCAAGCTCCTTAATAAACTCCGTAAGCTCGAGCACGGTCATATTGCTGATAAATTCGATTACCTCTTCTTTCGTTACCGCCATTTCTACTCCTCCTTACTTCAAAAATTTTTAGCCCGCTTCCGCGGATGCCTTCTTTTCTTTGATGGCGTTGAGAACGTAAAGGAAGTTCCGTGGTACCGCTGCCAAGAGCTGCACAAACTGGGCCATCGGTGCCTGGAGAAGCCCCAGGAATTGGGCCATGAGCACCTCGCGCGGCGGCACCTTCGCCAGGGCCTCGAGAGAAGAGGCCTCAAGGGGCTTGCCGCCCAACATCCCACCCCGGTTAATAAGGGCTTCGTGCTCTTTGGCAAACTCCACCAGCACCTTGGCAACCGCTATCGGATCCTCATAACAGATGGCCACCCCGGTCGGACCTTCGATAAACTGCTGCAAAGGCTCAGCAGGGGTCCCGCTGCTGGCCAGACGCAAAAGGGTGTTCTTTACCACCTGGTAACGTGCCCCTGCCTCCCGGAGCTTTTTCCGCAAAAGATTGCTCTCCTCTGCGGTCATCCCCTGGAAGGTGGTCACAAAAACGGCGGGAACTTCCTCAAACTCCTTACGGAGCTTCTGGACGATTTCTTCCTTCTGTTTGCGATTTAACAATTATCTCCCCCCTTTCCTTTGACATTTTGCATGTCAAAGGCAGAGGCCACCCATGGTCTCTGTAGGCCGGAAGATCAAATCTCCCGATTAAACACCTTGGGTGTACCTACTGTCTTTGACTGGCTGGCAAAGCCAGCCCGTGACCTCCCGGGGGACCCAACCGGGAAATCACTAACTATCGAGGCCGTTATTCACGGCCATACTTCTCAAGCAAGTTTTTGACGTCGGCAGGATCAACTTTGATCCCCGGACCCATCGTCGTCGAAAGAGTAACGTTCTTTATATACTGCCCCTTGGCTCCAGAAGGTTTGGCCTTGATGAGGGCGTCAAAGAAGGCTGCCAGATTTTCGAGAATCTTCTCCGGCCCGAAAGACACGCGACCCACAGGGGCGTGAACCACCCCTGCCCGGTCAACCTTGAAATCCACCTTGCCGGATTTGATGTCCTTGACAGCCTTGGCCACATCCCAGGTCACCGTGCCGGTCTTGGCACTGGGCATTAACCCCCTGGGCCCCAGGATCTTTCCAATCCTTCCCACAAGGGGCATCATATCCGGCGTGGCTACGGCCTTATCGAAATCGAGCCACCCCTCTTGAATCTTTTTGATGAGGTCTTCCGCACCCACATAATCCGCTCCGGCAGCCTCGGCTTCCTTCGCCTTGTCACCCTTCGCAAACACTACCACACGCGGAGACTTACCCGTTCCGTGAGGAAGAACCACGGAGCCGCGAACCATCTGATCTGCATGGCGCGGGTCTACCCCGAGCACCACCGCCACATCGACACTTTCGTCAAACTTGGCATAAGCCGAATCCAGAGCCAGCTTGACTGCTTCCTCAAAAGAGTAACGTTTAGAGCGATCAATCTTTGCCCTTGCGTCGTTATATTTCTTTCCTCGCGCCATGGCTTTACCCCTCGACGATTTCTATACCCATACTGCGCGCCGTCCCTTCGATGGTGCGCATCGCAGCTTCAAGATCGGCAGCTTGCAGGTCTGGTTCTTTGATCTTGGCAATCTCTTCTACCTGTTTTCTGGTCACACGCCCCACTTTTTGGCGCTTCGGATCAGATGCTCCCTTTTCAATACCCGCGGCTTTTTTCAGCAATATCGAGGCAGGAGGAGTCTTCAGGATGAAACTGAAGGATCGATCCGCATAAACGGTTATGACCGCAGGAATGATCATCCCTTCCTGGCCCTTGGTCTTGGCGTTGAAGGCCTTACAGAACTCCATGATGTTTACGCCGTGCTGCCCAAGGGCCGGCCCCACTGGCGGAGACGGATTGGCCTGACCAGCGGGAAGCTGAAGCTTGATTACGGCAATCACTTTCTTAGCCATCTTACCTCACTCCTTAAATTTTCTGGACGTGCGCGAATTCAAGTTCGACAGGGGTCTCTCGCCCAAAAATGCTCACCAACACTCGCACCTTGCCCTTGTCTGGTTTCACTTCCTCTACCACCCCATGAAAGTTTGCAAAGGGGCCCTGAATTACCCGCACTCGATCACCGGGCTCGAACTGATAACGGGGCTTGGGTTTAATCTCTGGCACCCGAAGCCTCTCAAGGATTTTCTGCGCCTCTTCTTCTCGCAGGGGAAGGGGCTTTTCTCCCCCCATAAATCCCACGACCTTGTCTACACCTCTGATGACCTCAAACACCTCATCTTCAGGTTCTGCACGTACCAGCAAATAGCCCGGGTAGAATTTCCGCGCTACCGGTCCCCTATCCAGGCCAATGATTTCGATTATCTTTTCGGGCGGGGCTACGATCTCAGAGACCTTATCCTCCAGGCCCGCTTCCTTTAGAGCCTCTTCAATCTTCTTTTTGAGCTCTCGTTCAAAACCCGCAAAAACGTGGACTACAAACCACTGCTGCGCCATTTTAATAGACCAACCACTGCACTATTTTTGAAAGAATCGCATCCACCAATCCCAGATAAAAAGCGATGAAAAGCGTGAAACTTATTACCGCGGTCGTGGTGGCAATTGTCTCCTTACGAGATGGCCAGGTGATCTTCTTGAATTCGAGCTTTACTTCATAAAGAAACTGTTTGGCCCTGACAATAAAATTGGCATCCTTTTGCAGAGGAACGACCTTGGCGCTGCTTTTTTCAGCCTCAGGAGCCACACTTGCCGCTTGTCTCTTACGCCGCGTCTTTCGCTTGGCCATCTCCAACCCCAAAATAAGAAAAATGGCAGGCCAGGAGGGATTCGAACCCCCAACCCCCGGATTTGGAGTCCGGTGCTCTAGCCGTTCGAGCTACTGGCCTGCGCTTATTTGCCTTTAACCTCCCGGTGGATCGTGTGTTTCCGATCCCACGGGCAATATTTTCTGAGTTCCAGCCTATCCGGCGTATTACGCCGGTTTTTTGTGGTCGTATAGTTACGCCGCTTACACTCGGTACACTGCAGATGAATTATAATGCGAACGTCAGACTTTGCCATAACCCGTCACCTATTCCAAAATCTTGGTAACAACACCGGCACCCACCGTGCGTCCACCTTCTCTGATCGCAAACCTCAAACCCTCTTCCATCGCCACCGGC
>JAADDY010000022.1 GCA_013153725.1 Thermodesulfobacteriota bacterium | reverse complement strand
GAAAATGTCTTCCATGTGGAACCATTCCGGTTCTAACCGGACGATATCTTCCCACACTTCAAGGGGAATTTCGCCAAAGATGCGGGATACCTTTGCGATAGTATCTTCCATTGCGCGTCCTTTCTTTGATGATTTTCGAGGTGAGCGGAAAGTTTTTTCAAGCTGATAGCAAACTTCGGCAAAATGCTACTTTAGCTTTAAGGGGCAGCCGGCCACCAGCAGATAAACCTCGTCGCAGAGTGCGGCCACCCTCTGATTCAGAATTCCCAGTTTTTCAGCGAAATCTCTGCTTACACGCTCCCCCGGCAAGGGGGCAAAGCCGATCTCATTGGAGACGACGATAATGGGGATCTTCGCTTCAGCGAGGCCCCCCAGAAATTTTTCCACGTAAGAATGGGCATCTTTCTGGTAATACCAGAGGTTCCCGAGCCAGACGGTCAGGCAATCGATGAGGCAGACACCCGCTTTCTTCGGGAGATCTCTGAGGGCTTCTGGGAGCTCAACCGGGGCCTCGATTGTTTGCCAGCTTTCGTCTCGTTCTCTCTGGTGGGCCTTGATTTTTCGAGCCATTTCTTCGTCGAAGGCTTCGGCGGTGGCCACAAACAGCCGGGGGGCGGGGAATTTTTCGGCAAGTTTGAGAGCGAATCTGCTCTTTCCGCTCTTGATGCCACCGAGTACGAAGATCTTTGAGGTCAAAGGTTTCGTCTTTTCCTCCATTTCCGCTCTGATACCAGTTTCGGTAAGGCGAGACAAGTTTCTCAATTACTAGATGAGGAGGGCCAGCAAAAAGCTCGGAAAGGCGCTCGGGTTTTCCCTGAGATGCCCGCCCACGTGGAAGAGAAGTCTTTCGGCAGCATCTTCTTGCCCCAGAAGTTTCAAAAGATAGGCGAGGAGGCCGTTTCCAGAGGGCAGGGCCCCTTCAAAGAGCGAGAAGTAAGGGATGAGAAAGGGGCCCTGGTCCACCCCTACCTGTTGATAGAGGCCGGAGGGGTGTCTGAAAAGCTCCGAGGCTTCCTCCAGTAAAGTTTCGGCCTTTTGGCGGTAAGAAGTATCTTTCGTGGCTTGGGCAAGTTCGACTCCGGCCCAGGAGAGAAAGACATAGTCCTCAAGGAGGGCAGGGAGGCGCTCTTCCCCCGGGATATGAAGAAGCCTTCCGGCAGGGCGGGCCTCCTCCCAGAGGGAAGAGAAGGCCCTCTCCGCCATCTCCACGAAACTCTTTTCCCCGAGCATGCTTCCGGCCCGGGCGAGCCCTGCGATGACAAGGGCGTTCCAGTCGGTGAGGATCTTTTCGTCCCGCGGAGGGGCGGGCCGCTTTTCTCTTTCGTGTTTGAGCTTCTGTAGGATAGGGACCAGTTTTTCTTCAAAGCTTTCCCCCAATTCCCAGGGGAACTTCACGGGGTGCAGGATGTTTCTCCCGCAGGGTCTCCCGGTAGCTTCTTCGAGGTAGTTCCCTTCAGGGCGCAGGTCGAAGTAATCGGTAAGAAGTGCCCGTTCTTCCCGGGAGAGGACCTCTTCGAGCTCTTCAAGGCTCCAGGTGTAGAAGAGCCCCTCTTCTCCCTCGCTTTCAGCACTTTCGGCGGTGTAGAAATAGCCCCTTTCCGCCTCAAGGAGGCGTTCTCTGAGATAGATCACGATTTCTTCCGCCACCCGGCCAAAGAGAGCTTCTCCGAAAAGGCTCGCCGCTTCGGCGTAGAGATAGAGCAGCAGCCCCTGATCGTAGAGCATCTTTTCGAAATGGGGGATCTTCCAGGCGCGGTCGATGGTGTAGCGGTGGAATCCAAAACCTACCTGGTCAAAAAGCCCGGAGAAGCGCATCTTAAGGAGGGTCTTTCTCACCATCTCAAGGGCCTGCCCCTTGCCAGAGGCCTGCCCCAGGCGCAACAGGAAAAGAAGCCTCAAGGGGAGGGGGAATTTGGGCCCCTTTCCGAAGCCGCCAAACTGTTCGTCAAAGTTTTCGGAAAGCTCTCGAAAGGCCTTCTCGCACACGGCTTGGGCATCGAAAGGGGCCGGGCTTGCAAAGCGAATTTGCTTGAGGGCGTGCTTGATCTCTTCTGCCGTGGCCAAGATCTTCTGCCGGTCAAGCTGCCAGGTCTTCTGGACCGCCACAAGCAGTTCCTTGAGCCCCAGACGAAGCCCTCTTCCTTCTTTGGGGAGATAGGTGGCCACGAAAAAGGGCCAGCCGTCGGGAAGGGCCAGCACCGTAAGGGGCCAGCCCGCCTGCCCCCTCAGAATTTCGCAGGCGAGGAGATAGACGGCGTCTACTTCGGGGTGTTCCTCCCGGTCCACCTTCACGGGGATGAAATTTTCGTTCAGGATGGCCGCGATTTCTTCGTCTTCGAAGGACTCCCGCGCCATGACATGGCACCAGTGGCAGGCCGAATAGCCGATGGAGATGAAGAGGGGCTTCTCTTCGGCCCGGGCTCTTTCAAAGACCTCGCGGCTAAAAGGAAGCCAGGCTACGGGTTGCTCGGCGTGTTGCCGGAGGTAGAGGCTCTTTTCCTGGGCGAGGGCGTTAAGTGATGGCAATGGCCTGTCCTCTGCCTTTGAGGTAGCGGGCTGCCAGTTCCGCGGCTCGCCAGGCGGCTCCCGGAGGCCCCAGTTTCTTCTTTACTTCGGCCAGCCTTTCGCGTATGCGACGGGCATAGAGAGGATCGTCGAGATAGCGTGAGAGATGGGAGGCCAGATTTTCAGGGGTGGCCTCTTTTTGGAGTAGTTCCGGCACAAGGGCGTCATTTGCCACAAGATTTACCAGGCTTACGTAAGGGACCTTCACCAGCCTTTTGGCCAGCCAGAAGCTGAAGCTTCCCATCTTGTAGGCCACCACCATGGGAGTCCCCACAATGGCCGCCTCGAGTGTGACGGTTCCGGAGGCCAGCAAAACCGCCTCCGCCTGGGCCATCACCTCATACTGATACCCTTTTACGATTTTTGCCCGGGTGCTCTTCAGAGGAAGTTCCGGAATACTTTCTGCCTGAACGAAGACGCCCTGCAGGGCCGGGTGAGTGCGTTTCAGGAGATTCAGGGTTTCCTCGAAAAGCGGAAGGAGGCTTGAGATCTCTTTCGGCCTGCTTCCCGGGAAAAAGCCCATGAGAGGGCGGGAGGGATCAAGCCCTGCCAGCTTGCAAAAGGTCTCTCGCGAGAGAGCCGGCTTTACCACGTCGAGCAAAGGATGCCCTACGTAATGGACTTCGATCCCGTGGCGGGCGTAAAATTCCACTTCGAAGGGGAGCACCACGGCCATGGTATCTACCACCTTTTTGATGGTTTGGACCCGTCTTCTGCGCCAGGCCCACACCTGCGGGCTTATGTAGTAAAAGACAGGCACCCCATAACGTTTGGCGAACCTTGCAAGCCAGAGGTTGAAATCCGGGAAGTCTATGAGGACCAGAAGAGCCGGAGGGGAATTTCGCAAGATTTTCAGGACTTTACGAAAAGCCGCCCAGACGGTGCGCAAATCCCGCCAGGAGGGAAGGCCCATGATGCTCAACGCTTCGGCAGGAAAGAGGCACTCAAGCCCTGCAGCCCGCAACCTGGCCCCCCCGATACCCTGCGCGTAAACACCGGGAACCAGTTCCCTCAAGGCGCGGAGGAAAGCGGCCCCGTGAAGATCTCCCGAGGCCTCGCCAGCTATGAGGAGGACACGCAATGACGTCTGAGGTCCGGCAGACAAGATCCTTCTCTCGCTAGAAAAAGATCTTTTTGACGTTCGATTTCCTTCTTGATACGGAAAGCAAGTTCCAAGGCCTCAAAACCATCTTCCCCGCTAACAGGGGGGGTGTGCCCGCTTTTAATAGCCTCAATAAAGATCTCGAGCTCTTCCCGCAGAGGATCTGCTCCGGGAAACTTTTCGGGAAGAGGCGGGCTGGCTTCCGTAAAGCGGCCTTCCTCAAGCGCGACCTTTACAAAGGTGCTTTCCAGGGTGTCCGCCGCCAGATAGGCTCCCGGCTGGTAGACTCTGAAACTGCGGGCAGGTTTGAGAGCGATGCGGCTGGCGGTGAGGTTGGCCACGATGCCATCTTTGAAACGCAGTCTCACACTGGCGAGGTCGATTTTATCCGTTACCACCGGTGCTCCGGCGGCCTGGAGTTCTTCCACCGGGCTGCTGGTAATGGCCAAAATGAGATCCAGATCATGGATCATGAGATCCAGGATGACGTCCACATCCAGGCAGCGAGAAGAAAAACGTGAGACCCTCTGCGCTTCAATAAAAAGCGGGTCGCGGACTTCCGCTAAGAGTTTCTTGATGGCGGGGTTGAACCGTTCGATGTGGCCAACTTGCAAAATGAGACCGAGTTCTTCGGCAAGTTTCACCAATTGCCGCGCTTCCTGCGGGGTGCTCGCAAGCGGTTTTTCCACAAAGGCGTGACAACCGGCCTCAAGTGCGGCTTTCGTGACGTTGAAGTGGTGTACCGTGGGTACCACCACAGAGACCGCGTCTACCAGAGGCAGAACTTCCCGAAAATCGTAGAAGGGGCGTGTATGACAGCGCCGGGCAACCTCGTCGGCCCGCTCTTTTACGACGTCTACTATCCCTACGAGTTCTACCTGGGGAATTTGGGCAAACTTTTCGGCGTGAAACCGGCCCAGATGCCCCACCCCAACAACGGCCACCCGGATCTTATTCATAAGGCACTCCCACCACTACTATACCGGCCTCTTGGGCCAAAGACAAAGCTTTTTCCCTTTCGAAGAACAGGGAACGCCCCGCTTCCAGGGCCAGAACTTTAGCCCCGGCGTTTTTCATGGAGACAATGGTCTGAAGCCCAGCGGAAGGGAGATCAAAACGGGGATCCTGGTGGGGCTTGAAGACCTTTACCACCACCGTGTCTCTGGCTAGTTTCCCGGCCCGGTCAATGGTGGCGTCCGTGCCCTCGAGGGCCTCCACCGCTACGACCATTTTGTCTTTCACGACGACGCATTGCCCGATGTCGAGCTCTCCCAGAGCCTTGGCCACGCTAAACCCGTAAACGATATCTTCCCACTGGGACGGGGAAGGTTTTCTGGTGGTGAGAATACCGGCAGGGGTGAGGAGATGGGGAAGATATTTGGTGGGAGAGATCACCCGGGCCCCGGTTTTTTCGATTTCTCTGGCAACTGCTCTCAAGATTTCGTCGTCGTTTCTGGTCTGGAGTTTTTGCCAGAGGAGGATGGCCTTGAGGTCTGGGCGGGCAAAACGGATGGCCTTGCTCTTGCGAATGTGGCCGGCGAAGGCGATCTCTTTCACCCCTTCTTTGCGGATGAGTTTCAGGAGTTTCCCAAAGCGGGCTATCGGGATTTCGTGGTAACGGTCTGCAAAAGGTCGAAGATTGGGGAGTTCTTCCCCCTTGAGGGCAAAAACAACCAGGGGCAAGTTTCGGGCCTTTACAGCCTGTGCAAAAAGGAGGGGATACTTTCCTCCTCCGGCGATGAGGCCAATCATGCCTCCTTTTTAATCTTGAAAAGCGAAAAGAAAAAGCCCCCCGGGGAAACCCCGGGGGAGGGTGGGGATGAAGAAGCTACCTGCGGCAACCGCGACCGTGGCCTTTGCCTTTGCCACGACCTTGGCCATACTTGTACCCCTTACCATCACGAGGAGCGTTGGCAGGGGGGCCTGCGTACCGCTGCCGCTCTTCAGGGCTCATCTCTCGCATCCTCTTCTGCCACTCCTGGCGAAAAGCTTCGCGCTCTTCTGGGCTTGCTTCTCGCAAGGTTCCACGCATCTTGGCCAGTTCTTCCGTGGAATACTGGCTGAAATCTACGGCCAAAGCCGCTCCACTCCATAAGAGACACCCTGCAAAGAGACCCATCAAAAGTTTTTTGCCTTTCATCTCGTCCTCCTAGACTTCTTTAGCCAGTTATTAAACAAAAACCGTGCCATTTCATCGTGAAGCCCCCTTTGGATTTGTCAGGAGAGTTTTTGCTTGAAGATAGAGCAGAAGAACATGCGCGAGCTTTGTTAGCTTGCGACAAAAGTGTCGAATTGGATGTTTTTTGTCGAACTTCGAAAATCTCTTTTGTCTGACAAATTTTGTGATATGATCGTTAGCGTTTGGTGAACAAAAAACGTTTTTGGTGCGAGACGATGAGAAAATTTGTTAGCTTAATTTTGCTTTATGCCTTTGTCGCTCTGTTGGTTACCGGTATAGTTTTGTATTTCATGCCTCCCGGGCGTATCGCATACTGGATAGACTGGCGTTTTTTAAGCTTGAACAAAGACCAGTGGGAAGCAATCCACATCCTCTTTGGTGTTCTTATGCTGGTCTTCGGAGTGTATCACCTTGTTTTGAACTGGCGTCCCATTCTCTTCTACTCTTTTCGTTCCGGAAAACCGTCGTTTCCCTTTCTCCTGGCTACTTCTCTGGCGATATTTTTGGTGATATCTGCCGTCAAGGAGTGGCCGCCAGCTAGTACCTTTCTGCTCCTGAAGGAAAGGTTCAAAAAGAGCTGGCAACAGGGTTCCGTTCCCGGCCCGCCCATTCCTCACGCCGAGTTGCTACCCCTGAAATCCATAGTGCAGAGAGAAAACCTGGATCTGACGCAGGTCCTGGAAGCTCTGCAAAAAGAGGGGATCAAGGTCCCTGACCCCTCTTTGTCTCTCAAGGAGCTGGCGAAATTGAATCACTCCACCCCGGCAAGGATCTACGAAATAATCGTAAACACTGCCGGAGGTCTTCGTGCGAAAAAGCAGGAGATCCCGCAAGTGGGAAGGCTCTCCCTGGAAGAAGTGTGCAAATTTTATCGGATTCCTCCAGAAAAATGCGGACAAATCTTGCGAAGACACTCTCTGGAGCCGGTCTGGGGCAAACCCTTGCGGGAATGGACCTTCAGCCAAGGAGTTACCCCGCGAGAGGTGGCGGAGCTGCTGAGAGCGAAGGCCCCTTAGCCTCGTTTGCGGGTAAGGCCTCGCCTGGAAGGGTTCTCCAGGAATTGTATGAGTTTTGAGATGGTTGGCAGATCCTGAAACCTTTCTCGCAATTCGCTGATCACGTCTCTTACCGTCCCCTCGCGCAGGTAGATCTTGAGAGCGTAAGAAAGGGCCTTGATCTCTTCCCGCGAAATTCCCCTTCTCTTGAGGCCTACCAGATTGAGCCCCGCAATCTTGGCCGGGATACCGAAGACCCTGAAATAGGGCGGGACGTCCTTGTCCACTCCGGTCATTCCAGAAACGAAGGCAAGCTCGCCGATCCGGCAAAACTGGTGGACGAAGGCCCCGCCTCCGAAAACCGCCCCAAAACCCACCCGGACGTGCCCTCCGAGATGGCAGACGTTGGTGAGAATCACTTCGTCTTCGAGGACACAATCGTGCCCCACGTGGCTATAGGCCATGAGGTAACAGCGGTTGCCAATTCTTGTTTCGCCCTGGTCGAGGGTTGTGCCGCGGTGGATGGAGACGTATTCCCGCAGGACGTTTTCGTCTCCGATGATGAGGCGGGTGGGTTCGTCTCTGTAAGCCAGGTGTTGTGGGGCGCCTCCCAGGCTTGCAAAGGGGCCAATCTTGTTCCTGGCCCCGATGGTGGTGTGCCCCTCTATGACGGAATGTGAGTAAACCGTGGTCTCCGGGCCAATCTCAACCTCCGGGCCGATAACACAGTATGGCCCGATGCTCACGTCTTCGGCCAGCTTGGCACGAGGATCAACCTGGGCGGTGGGATGGATCATCTTCATTACTTGATGGCTGCAATGATTTCCGCTTCCGCCGCGATTTCCTCTTCCACCAAGACCTTTCCTCTGGTTCTGATAATGTTGCGGCGAAACTGGTACCCTTCGAGTTTGAGATGGGCAACGTCTCCCGGGAATACCGGCCGCCGGAAACGGGCCTTTTCCACCCCGGCGAGGAAGAAGAGCCGTTCTTTGAATTCGGGCTTGAGACTCTTGAAGAAGATGATACCAAGCTGAGCCAGGGCTTCAATGAGAATCACACCGGGGACTACCGGCTCCCCGGGGAAGTGCCCCTGGAAAAAGGCCTCGTTCAGGGTGAAACACTTGACGGCTTCGATAGCAGGGGGCTCTTCGGAGAAATCTACCACCCGGTCTATGAACAAAAAGGGGTAGCGATGAGGGAGAAGGGAGAGGATTTCTTTATGATCCATGGTCTTTTTTTCGCTCATTCAACGCCTCCTCAAGGGCTGCTACTTTGGCGCGCAACTCTCTGAGCTCCTTTATCATTTCCGGGAGCCTTTCGTAAGCGGCCACACAGCGACGCCAGCGGCTTATCTCCATGGCCGGAGCACCGGCCACCGCCTGCCCCGGTGGCACTTCTTTTGCCACCCCGGCCTTGGCCGCCACCATCGCTCCGCGCCTTACAGGCTTGTTGATGCCAGCCTGGCCTCCTATCATCACGAAATCTTCGATCTCCACGCTCCCCGTAATCCCCACCTGGGCCGCGAGAACACAGGCCCTGCCAAGGCGGACGTTGTGCGCCACCTGGATCAGGTTGTCAAGCTTGGTGCCGGGGCCTATGGAGGTGCTGCCAAAGGTGGCCCGGTCGATGGTGGTATTGGCCCCGATCTCAGCTTCTTCTCCTATTTCCACCCGCCCCAAATGGGGGATCTTGAGGTGCCTTTCTCCCTCCTGGGCGTACCCGAAGCCATCGGAGCCGATCACGGCGCCGGCGTGAATTATCACCCTGGGGGCGATCCTGGTCTTCGGGTAGATGACGGCGTTGGGGTAGACGATGGCGTTTTCTCCGATTTCTGCCTCCTCCCCCACGTAGACCCCCGGGTAGAGGACCACCCCGGCCGCGATTTTGGCCCCTTTTCCCACGTAAACAAAGGGATACACGCTTGCCTCCGGGTGAACTTCCGCCCCCTCTGCCACGAAGGCCAGGTTGCTCACGCCCCTGGGGTGTTTGGGAGTTTCGTAGAAGAGCCAGGCGATTTTGGCCACCGCGGCCCGCACCTGCGGGACGACGAGGAGGGCCTTTCCGGGGAGTTTTTCCGCCAGCGCCGGGGGGACGATGAGGGCTCCGGCTTTAGAACGCAAGGCCGCCTCCAGAAACCGCCCGGATTCCACGAAGGAAATTTCTTTTTCGGAGGCCAGCTCAAGAGAATTTATCCCCTCAACGAGGACATCCGGGCCCGAGACTTCTCCACCGACGCGTTTGGCAAGCTCTGATAGTTTGTACGGCAAAGGGTGCCTCCTATGGGAACCATTTGACGATCTTTTCCAGGGGTTGCCGGGTTTTCTCGCGGGGCTCCTTGATCCGGTAACCGAAACAGAGCATGTAGGCCAGGCCGAACTTTTCGGTGTCCACGCCAAAGTGTTCGGCAAGAACCTTTTCGGTCTTTTCCTGATGGAAGCCCTCGATGGGGCAGGAGTCGATGCCGATCATGGCGGCGGCTGTCATCATGTTGGCCATGGCGATGTAGGTTTGCTTGCACGCCCAGTCGAACATGGCCCGTTCGCTTTCAAGGAGCTTGAAGTCTTCCTCCTGAAACTGGCGATAGCGCTCCCTTTTGAGCTCCTGGAGGTCTGGGGGCAATTTCTGGATCTCCTGCATCATGTAAGTGATGTAATCGCTATCCCAGCGCATGAAGTAGCTCTTGCGCGCCAGGCAGAGGAGAAGGTGGCTGCAGGTTGGGATCTGACGCTTCGCTCCCCAGGCGTAGGGGAGGAGCTTCTCCCGAAGGTTCGGGGCCTGGACCACGAGGAAATACCAGGGTTCAAAACCGAAGGAGCTCGGGGAAAGACGCGCCGTCTCCAGGATGAAGCGAAAGTCCTCTTCGGGGATCTTCTTCTCCGGGTCGAATTCCTTGCAAGCGTGGCGGAAATAAAAGGCCTTTAGGATGAAATCTTTGGTTTGCTCTTTATCCATCAAAAGGCCACTCCTTTTGGTGATCTTACACCTCGATGATACGGGGCTCGGACTCCCCGGGTCTTGCGGCCAAGACTTTTACCCTTTCGAGGTTTCGCGCCTTGGGGGCGTATCTTTTCACCAGCCTGGCCGCTTCGGAGAGGTCCTCTTCGCTCCTTTGTAACAGAAAAACTCCCAGCGGGCCAGGAATGCCTGAAAGCTTGAGGAAAAGGGCCTCTTCCCCGGCAAGGTCCTGGAGCCGTTTGTTTTCGGCCTCGGTCCTTCCCAGCACGAACCAGCTCCCGTGAGGGAGCTCGAAGTGCCTCCCGAAGGTGAGGATTTCGGCCTCACGGGGAGTAACACGCCCTTCTTTGAGCTCGAAATAGCGCCTGAGACGGGGGGCCAGAGCCGGGTCCGTGAGAAGACAGCCTCCGGCCGGGGAGGGGATCTTCTTGAGGCCGAATTCCCTGGCCAGGGCGAGTTGTCTCTTTCGTCCCCGTCCCGAGATATCGAGCAGCCTTTCCCGCTCCACCAGGCCCTCTCGTTCGGGTCTGGTCTCGGGAAGATTTTTCGCCGAAAGGGGTCTCAGCAGAATGTCCTTCACGCCTGCTTCCTTCTCTATGTGTCGCAGGGTATGGCGGAGCTGGCTCATGGGGCGCTGGCCAACCACCTCTCCGGTAGCCAAAAAGGAGGCCCCGAGTGGGGCGAGCCTTTCCTTGGCGAGTTTTAGCATCAGGATCTTGCAATCGATGCAGGGGTTGAACTGGCTTCCATAGCCGTGGGCCGGGGCGGCGAGCATCGCGAGGTATTGGGGGGTGATGTCCTCCACCAGGCCGGCGTCGAAGCCGAACTCTTCCCGCACGTAACAGTCGAATTCTTCCTCCCGACCCTTCCACTTCCAGCCAAAAAAGGGGGTGATGAAGCGAATGGCAAGGACTTCAACTCCCTGTTCTTTGAGAAGCTTTCCGGCCAGAATGCTATCGAGCCCTTCGGAGAAGAGGAGAAGCGCTCTTCGTTTCATGAAGCGAGCATCCTCCGTGCCAGGTCTTCGGCCTCAGCTCCGCCGAGCATCCTTGCGATCTCCTGCACCCGTTCTTCAGCCTCAAGCCTGCGAATCGAGGTGGAGGCCTCCGCGGTGGAAAGATTTTTTTCCACCAGAAAATGCTGGTCTGCAAGCGCGGCGATCTGAGGCTGGTGGGTGATGCAAAGCACCTGGTGTTTCCGGGCCAGTTTTTTGAGGAGTCTTCCCACCCGGCTTGCGGTCTCTCCTCCCACGCCCACGTCTACCTCGTCGAAGACCAGGGTCTGCCCGCTGGTATCGCTGGCGGTGGCGGTTTTAAGGGCCAGGAAGAGGCGGGAGAGCTCACCTCCCGAGGCGATTTGGGCCACCGGGCGCAAAGGGGCCTGGGGCTGGGTGGCCACCAGAAACTCGGCCCGTTCCGTTCCCTGCCACGAAAGCTCTCCTTTTTCAAGCACAATCTCAAAACGCATGCCGGTGAGGGCAAGCTCTTCGAAGTACTGGCGTATCTCCCGGGCAAGCCTCTGCGCGGCCTCAAGGCGCTTTTCTCGAAGCTCGGCGGCCAGCGCTTCCAGTTCTTCCCTGGTATCTGCAAGTTCCTTTTCCAGTTGAAGGAGGCTTTCCTCTCCGTGAGAGAAGGTTTCAAGCTCTTTTTTGGCTTTTTCCAGATGGGTCAGGACGTCCTCCAGGGTAGGGCCGTATTTTCTC
Organism: Thermodesulfobacteriota bacterium; assembly: GCA_013153725.1. Lineage (GTDB taxonomy): Bacteria > Desulfobacterota > Thermodesulfobacteria > Thermodesulfobacteriales > Thermodesulfatatoraceae > Thermodesulfatator. The sequence goes on along the minus strand of JAADDY010000022.1, from coordinate 1,713 downwards.
TTGAGGCGGCGGAGCTGGTAGAAACGCTCTTCGAGCCTTTCGAGCTCCCCTTCGGAAGGGGTGAGGTTTCGCGCAAACTCCTGCAGCTCAAAGAGGAGGTCTTCGGCCTCGAGGAAGACCGTTTCTGCCCGGGAAGCAAGCTTCTCGAGCCCCTTGGAGATGCTGGCCGCCCTCTCAAGGGCCTTGCGGCCACTTCCCCAGGCTGAAAGGGCCCTTTCGAACTCGCGAAGAGAAGCCTTGACGTCTTCTTCCAGACGGGCCAGGTTCTTGAGCTCCGCAAGCCTCTGTTCGATTTCGACGTCTTCTCCCGGCTGCGGGGCGATCTCTTCGATCTCGGAGATCTGGAAACGCAGGAAGTCTTCCTCCTTGAGGAGTTCCTGAAGCCTTCGCTGGAGTTCCTGATATTCTCTTTCAATCTGCCGGTATCTCTCGTAAAGGCCCTGGTATTTGGCCCGGAGTTCGAAAAGCCCTCCATAGGCGTCTATCATCCGCAGGCGTTCTTCGGGCCGGTTGAGGGATTGGTAGTCGTGCTGGCTTGCAACGACCAGGAGATCCTGAGCCAGGTCTGCCAGGAACCCCAGGGTTACCGGGGAGTCGTTTACGTAGGCTCGGGAACGTTCCCGGCCGATGATACGCCTGATGTAGATTTCGTCTCCGGGAGCGATCCCGGCTTCTTCCAGTTTCTGGGAGAGCTCTTCGCCCACGCTGAAGACGGCTTCGAGGATCGCCTCCCTGGCCCCGGGCTTTATGAGGGCAGGGCCGCCGCGGGCTCCTAGAAGCAGGTGAAGCCCTTTCACGAGGAGGGTCTTTCCGGCCCCGGTCTCACCGGTAAAAACGACAAAACCCGGCTCGAAGAGGAGCCGGGCTTCATCGATGAGGACGAAATCTTTGAGCCGCAGTTCAAGAAGCATGCGGTTAGAGATACTTCTCCGCCAGTATTTCTGCGATTTGCACGGCGTTGGTGGCCGCGCCTTTGCGCAGGTTGTCCGCTACCACCCAGAGGTTGAGGCCGTTTGGGATGGATTCGTCTTCGCGGATGCGTCCCACGAAGACCTCGTCTTTGCCGGCGATCTCTATCTGGAGGGGATACTTCTTCTCCGCCGGGTCGTCTATCACCACCACTCCAGGAAAGGCAGCCAGGAGCTCGCGGGCCTTCTCGGCGGTGATCTTTTCTTCGGTCTCGATGTTCACGGCCTCGGCGTGCCCGTAAAACACCGGCACCCTTACCGTGGTAGCGGTGACCCCGATGGCCTCGTCTTCCATGATCTTTTTGGTCTCGTTGACCATCTTCATCTCTTCTTTGGTGTAGCCGTTCTCCAGGAAGACGTCTATGTGAGGGAGACAATTGAAGGCTATCTGGTGTGGAAATACTTTGGGTTCCGGAAGCGTCTCCCCCCGGCACCAGGCCTGGGTCTGCTCCATGAGTTCCTGGATGGCCTTCTGACCGGCTCCGGAAACGGCCTGGTAAGTGGAGACCACCACCCGCTTGATGCGGCTGTAATCGTAAAGCGGCTTCAGGGCCACCACCATCTGGATGGTGGAGCAATTGGGGTTGGCAATGATACCCTTCTTTTTGAAATCCGCCACCGCGTGAGGATTGACCTCCGGGACGACGAGGGGAACCTCAGGGTCCATCCGCCAGGCGCTGGAGTTATCCACCACCACCGCGCCGTCGGCGGCAAATTTGGGGGCGAATTCGAGGCTTCGAGAGGC
>JAADDY010000102.1 GCA_013153725.1 Thermodesulfobacteriota bacterium | reverse complement strand
TCACGATGGTGAGCCCCCGCCGGTTGAACTCCCCCAGGAGATCGTAAAACCTCTCCTGCGTGGCCACGTCCACCCCGGTGGTGGGCTCATCAAGAAGGAGGACCTGGGGCTCGGAGACAATGGCCCGGGCGATGAAGACCCGTTGCTGTTGCCCGCCGGAGAGCTCGCAGAGGCGCCGCTTGAGAAAACCCTGCATCTCCACCCGCAGGAGGGCCTTCCTGATGGCCTCCCGGTCTCTGGCGTTCATGAAACGGGGAAAACGCTTCTTAGCCAGGAGACCAAAGCCCACCACTTCTTCTACGGTTACCGGAAAGACGGGGTCCACCCTGGCAGTGGCCCGCTGGGGCACGTAGCCCAGCCGCCACCACTCCCTGAATTCGTCGATCGGCCGCCCGAAGAGAAAGATCTCACCGCGGTCCGGCCGCAGGAGCCCCAGGATGAGCTTCAAAAGGGTGGATTTCCCCGAACCGTTGGGGCCCAGGATGGCCAGAAAATCTCCGGCGTTGATCTCAAGGTTTATGTCTTCAAGGACGAGCTGGTCGCCGTAGGAAAAATAGAGGTTTTTGACCGCGATGAGAGGAGGCATGCCCTCTTTTAAACACACCGTGCAGACTTTGGAAAGGCTAGGTGCGCGGGCAGAAGAGATAAGAGAGAAACTTGTAGACCAGCTTGGCCGCCACAAAGGCCGATCTTTCATCCCTGGGCAGTAGTTCCACCACGTCGAAACCCACCACCTGGAAGCCCGCGAGCCGACGCAGAAGGGCAAGGGTCTCGTACCAGGAAAGACCTCCCGGCTCCGGCGTCCCCACTCCGGGGATCTCTGCCGGGTCGAGGCCGTCGAGGTCGATGGTGACGTAAACCGGGGCGTCTTTGAGCTCTCTTTCCAGAAAGGAAAGGATTTCCGGGAGACCTTCCTTTACCTTACGGGCCCAGAGGAGAGGGATCTGGCTCTCTCTGGCAAAGAGATGCTCCTCCTTGGAGATGGCCCGCACCCCGAGGGAGATCACACGCGCGCCGGCCTCAAAGGCCCTCCGCATGACACAGGCGTGCGAGAAGGGGCTCCCCTGGTAGGTGGAACGCAAGTCGGCGTGGGCGTCTATCTGGACGACGAAAAGCCCGGGATACTTCTCAAGCAGAAGCTCGATGGCCGCCAGAGAAACGGTGTGCTCCCCGCCCAAGACCACCGGAAAACGCCCCTTTTCGAGATGGGGTTTCAGCTGCTCTTTGAGACGGACCAGGGCCTTTTCCGGAGCGAGGGGAAGCTCTTCCTCCGGAAGGGTCAAAAAGGGTGGGAGGTCTTCAGCCTCGCAGGCGAGCTCCTCGTCGTAAAATTCGAGATAAACGCTGGCCTCAAGGAGCCTGCGAGGGCCAAAGCGGGCTCCCGGAAGATAAGAGGCCGTGGCGTCGTAAGGGGCTGGAAGAATCACCACCCGGGCCTTTTCAGGGTCTTCGGGGCGTCCGAGAAAGGTCATTCGCACATAAAAAGGGCCGGAAAGCCCGTCGAGACAGACCTTCCGGCCCTGCTCTCTTTACACCGTGAGCTGATTTCTTTCCGCCCGGATGAAACGTTCCACCGTCCTTATGGAACGGGGAAACTCGTGGCCTCGATCAAGGAGTTTGACCTCGCTCTTCTTTATCTCGAACATCCGGGTGATGTCCCGGATGGCCTTGTCCACGTCAAAAGGCTTGCAGGAGAAGAGATCGAGGCTCAAATAGAGTTTCTCCGGGAAAGTATGGATGCTGATATGGCTCTCCGCGATGATCACGAACCCGGAGATGCCCCAATCTTCCGGCACGGGTGCGTGATACTTGAACACGTACGGCGGCATGATCTTCGTCATATTGATCTCAGCAGGGTAATTGCTGAGGAAGTCGTAGATGAAATCGATATCCATGAGCTTTTCACGGTTGCACCCGTAGCCGTCGAGAATGAGATGTTGCCCGAAACCGTATTTGATCTTTTCCATGGCCGTCCCCCCTTTTGAATTTAAAAGGTGGGTGAAAAGCCACCCACAGGCTTTTGGGCCATGGAGCGCCCCACGTTCTACGATACGGCGCTAAGCGGCCCGAAAACTAAACCTTCCTTATGCCTCCGAACTCTCGCCGGCTGCGCCGGCCCAAACAATCTTTGAACAAGCCTCGCCCTCGTGGGGCGCGCAGGTTCGGGCCTTCCGGCCTCCTAAACCAATAAACCTGAACCGTCCCTTGACAAGAGGACGGTCCAGGCCCTGGTTTTAACTAATTTCTATGACGGGTTAAGTTTAAACAAAAATTTACGGCGCGGGAGTGATATTAAAGCTTTAACGCGATTTGTCAAGCCCTAATGAGGCTGGAAATGGGGTGTAAGACCCAGGTCTTTTTCGCTAAAGACCTCCGCCGTAAAAAGATAGATCTCGGTCTCCGGATCGCGCCAGCACCCCGGGGGAAGCCCCGCCTTCAGACAGGTATGATCGAGAAAGGTCTCGCGATCCCAGCCGTACTCCACCGCCACCTGTGGTAAAAGAACTCCGCGGTTGATTCCCCGAATGATGTAGATCCCGTGTTTGCCGACTTCTATCTCGTCGATGCTCCTGGCCCGCCACATGGGTGAAAGGACCGAGATCTCGATTTCGATCTCCGGGAACTCTTCTGGAGAAAGGGGAGGGAAACGCGGGTCGTTGAAGGCGGCGGAACGGGCCATTTCAAAGACGACCTTGTAAAGGGGCTGATCGGCGTGAAAGGTGCCGATACAGCCCCTGAGCTGCCCGTGCTTGTGTAAGGTCACGAAGGCCCCGTAAGGTTCCAGAAGCTTGGGCGGTATCTCTTTGGGGAGACGCGGAGGTCTCCCCTCAAGAGCGCTGGCGATGCTTTCCCGTGCGATGTAAAGAAGCAACGCCTTTTCGGCCTCGTTAAGCCCGATCACCTTTTCCATACTATTTCACCATCCGTAAAAGTTGTTCGGCGCTCAGCACGCCGGAAATCACCCTTCCGTCAGGAAAAATATAAGTCGGCGTGGCGCGGATGCCCAGCTTTGGAAGGGTGGCAATCGTCTTTTCCACCTTCTTGAGCCCGGCCTCACACTGTTTGCCCTGATAGCCCTCGATCAGGGCTTCAAGACCCTTGCCATCACAAATGATGGCCACGGCCTTCTCTTTGGCTTTGGGATGTAAGGCTTCGAGCGGAAAGAGAATCACCTTCACCTTGATCTTTCCTTCTTTGGCCAGCGGGAGCAAGATCTTCTCCGCCCGCTTACAGTGCGGACAATCGGGGTCGGTCACGAAAAAGATCTCCGGCCCCTTGCCCACGGAAAAGGCCACCAGTTCTTCGAGTTCTTTCAACTTGGCGGGAGAGAGGCGGTTGAGATCGGTGACGCGCTCCTGCGTAAGATCCTTGCGGGCCTTGATGTCGATGATGCGCCCCACCACCAGATAACGCCCGTTTTTGTCCACGTATGTCAATTTCTTCCCACCCTGGGCCTCGAGGATGACCTCACAGAGCCCCTCTACCGGCGCGGGCCCCACACTTGCCACTTTGAAATCCTGCTTGGCAAAGAGGGTTTTGAGTGTCTCTTTGAGCTCGGCGGGATCAGGGCAACTCTTGTTGGCCAAAACCGCCTGAGCTCCCAGAAATAAAACCGCCAGAAACAAAAATAAAATGCCAAATCTTTTCATGGGCTCCTCCTTGAAAATTTGAATTCTATTTCTGCCTTCGGCCAATTCCTCTTGAAGATTTAACACTTCTGGGGCAATATCTCACTAGATTTTTTTTGCAAAAGGAGGATCTTTCAAAAAATGGACCTTTTGGACAAGAAGTTTCTCTTAGCACCAGGGCCTGTTCCCGTCCCTCCCCGGGCCCTGCTCGCCATGGCCAAACCCGTCATGCACCATCGCCTTCCGGAATTTTCCGCCATCCTACGCAAGATAAGGGACGATCTCAAATATCTCTTCCAGACCAAAGAAGACGTCCTCTTTTTCGCCTCTTCGGGCACGGGGGCCATGGAAGCCTGTGTCGCCAACCTCTTCTCTCCCGGTGAAAAGGTCCTCGTGGTACGCGGAGGGAAATTTGGAGAACGCTGGGGAGAGCTGGCCGAGACCTACGGCCTCAACCCCATCTATATCGACGTGCCCTGGGGAGAAGCCGTCAAGGTAGAGGAGGTGGAAACTGCTCTCAAGGAGCATCCCGACGCCGCGGGGCTCTTGATCCAGGCCCACGAGACCTCCACCGGAGTAAAACATCCGGTAGATCAAATTGCCCCCCTCACCAGAGAAAGGGAGACCCTTCTGGTGGTGGACGCCATCTCTGCTCTCGGGGTCTATCCTCTTCCCTTTGACGAACTGGGGGTTGACGCCATGGTAGCGGGCTCCCAGAAGAGCCTGGCCCTGCCCCCGGGGCTCTCCTTCGTGGCCCTTTCGGCCCGGGCCAGGGAGAAGGCCGAAAAGACCACCGGTCCGCGCTATTATTTCGATTTTCGGAGAGAGCTCAAGGCCCTCGCAAAGGAGACCACGGCTTTTACCCCTGCGGTTTCTCTCCTCTACGGGCTCTCAGAGGTCCTTGCGCGCATACGGGAAGTGGGGCTCGAAAGACTCTTTGCTCATTACAGGCGCCTTTCAGGGGCCTGCCGGGCCGGAGTCTCGGCCCTGGGTCTTGAACTCTTCGCCAAGGTCCCCTGCGAGGCCCTGACCATCGTCAAAGTCCCCGCCGAGGTAGACGGAGCGAAGCTCATGAAGCTCATGCGGGAGAAGTACAAGGTCACCATGGCAGGGGGCCAGGCCCAGCTCAAAGGGAAAGTAGTCCGCATCGCCCATCTGGGGTACCAGAACGAACTCGATGTCGTTCTCGCTCTGGCCACCCTTGAGATGGCCCTCAACGAACTCGGATTCAAAGCGAAGCTCGGAGCCGGAGTTTCTGCCGCCCAAGAATATTTTTTGGCTAACAAGGAGGCTTAAAGATGAAGGTTTTAGTGTCTGACCCCATCGCTGAGGATGGTATCAAGATTCTCCAGGACGCAGGGCTAGAGGTAATAGTAAAAACGGGGCTTTCCAAGGAAGAGCTGATCGCCGAGCTCCAGAAAGACATAGAGGCCATCATCATCCGCAGTGCCACCAAGATGACCGCCGACGTCATCGAAGCCGCTCCCAAACTCAAGCTCATTGCCCGGGCGGGCACCGGCCTTGACAACGTGGACATCGAAGCCGCCAACCGCCGGGGCATCGTGGTGATGAATTGCCCCGGAGGGAACACCGTTTCGGCGGCGGAGCACACCATCGCCATGATGATGGCCCTTGCCCGTAACATCCCGCAGGCCACCGCCTCCATGAAGGCCGGAAAATGGGAGAAGAAAAAGTTCCTGGGGCGAGAGATCACCGGAAAGACCCTGGGGATCATCGGGCTGGGTAGAATTGGCTCGGTGGTGGCAGACCGGGCCCAGGGGCTCAAGATGCGGGTCATTGCCTACGATCCCTTCGTCAACCCGGAACAGGCCGCCAAGATGGGAATCGAAATCATGGATCTTGACGAGCTTCTTCCACAGGCGGATTTCATCACCGTCCACGTTCCTCTCACCAAAGAGACCCGCGGTTTCATCAACAAAGAGAAGTTTGACAAGATGAAAGACGGGGTGATGTTCATCCACTGTGCTCGTGGGGGCATCGTCAACGAAAACGACCTCTACGAAGCCATGCTCTCCGGAAAGGTGGCCGGGGCGGCCCTTGACGTCTTCGAACAGGAACCTCCCCCGCCAGACTACCCCTTGCTCCAGCTCGACAATTTCATCTGCACCCCCCACCTGGGGGCTTCCACCGTGGAGGCTCAGAAGAACGTGGCTCTCGCCGTGGCCTCCCAGGTGGTGGATTTTCTGATCCACGGGGTGGTGCGAAACGCCGTCAACATGCCCTCGGTCTCTGCCGAGCTCTTACCGATACTCAAACCTTACCTTACGCTGGCGGAAAAACTCGGGGCCCTGCAGGCCCAGCTTGCCGAAGGCCCCATCCAGGAAGTAAACATCGAATACCAGGGAGACGTGGCCAACCTCGATACCAAGCCCCTCACCGTGGCTTTGCTCAAAGGGCTCCTCTCACCGGCCCTGCGGGAGGACGTAAATTACGTGAACGCCCCCATCCGGGCCAAGGAGCGGGGAATCAGGGTCACCGAAAGCAAGGTCAATACCGCGGAAGACTTTCTCAACCTCATCAAGGTGCGGGTGAAGTTTCCCGGAGGCGAAAACGTCGTTGCCGGAACCATCTTCGGGAAACAGGAGCCCAGAATCGTCCAGATCAACAATTTCCGCCTGGATGCCATCCCTGAAGGGCATCTCCTTTATCTCATGAACGAAGACAAACCCGGCGTGATCGGCCAGATCGGCATCACCATCGGGGAGGCGGGGCTCAACATCTCCCGGATGCACGTGGGCCAGGAGCCGGCGAAGAAAGTCAACATCATCCTCCTGTGCGTGGACCAGCCCGTCCCTGAATCCCTCCTCCAGAAGCTTCAAGAGCTCCCTTACATCAAGATGGTGAAAGCGCTGGAACTCTAGACAAAAAGGCCCTCGGCTTCGGGGGCCTTTTTCACTGTAAGCCCCCACACGTTACAGAAATCCAGGTGTTTCCGTCTTAACAGCGGTGTCTTTACCCCATTTTTCGAAAAAACTTAGGCCCTTGGTTTTGAGAGCCGAATTGGTTATAAGAAAACAACCCCTCCGAAGGAGTGTCTTATGGGAAAATGGCGTTTTTTGATCGTCACCCTTTTAATCGTGGTGTTTCTGGGCTGCAGTTCTCCGGAAGAAAAGATCAACAAACACATGCAGCGCGGGATGGCCTTCGCCAAAGAAGGGAAGCTCCGCGAAGCGGCCCTGGAATTCCGAAACGTCATCCAGCTCGATCCCAAACACCCCGAAGCGCACTATCAGCTGGCCGAAATCTACTTGAAATTTGGCGATTTTCGCCGGGCCCTTTCGGAATACCGCAAAACTGTCGACGTGGACCCGGAAAACCTCGAGGCCCGGCTCAAGCTGGCCTCCCTCCTCGTGGCTGCCGGAAAATACGAAGAAGCGGAACAACATCTGAATTACATACTCCAGAAAGACCCCGATAATGTCAAGGCTCTCACCACCCTAGCCTCCTTGAGGCTCAGGCAAAAGAAGTTTGACGAAGCCCAGAAACTCGCCGAAAAGGTCCTTTCTCTCGATCCCAAGAACGTCGAAGCGCTTGTCATCATCTCCCAGGTCCTGAAAGAGCAGGGAAAACCCGAAGAAGCCCTGGCCAAGATTCAAGAAGCCCTCAAACACGCTCCCGACAACATCTTTTTGCACGAGCTCCTTTTGAGGACTTACCTGGAGCAAGGAAAGGCCGCCGAAGCAGAAGCCCTGCTTCAAAGGATGATAGAGAAGTTTCCGAAGGAATTTCGCTTCGTCCAACAGCTCGTCTCTCTCTACCTTGCTCAGGGCAAGGTCAAAGAGGCCGAGGAGTTTCTCCTGGCCTGGAACCAGAAACACCCGGAAGATGTTAAGGGCCGGATCGCCCTCATCGACCTTTACCGCCGCCTTGGACGGCTCGACGAAGCCATCAAGCTGGCCAAGGAAAGCCTCCAAAAGTGGCCAGATTCTTTGGATCTCAAGGCCCAGCTGGCCTATCTGGAGCTTGAGGTCGGGAACCCCTCCGAGGCCGAAAAGCTCGTCAAAGAGGTCCTTCAGAAAGACGAAAATCACGTCATCGCGAGGCTCGTAAGAGGTAAACTTCGCCTCACCAAAGGTCTCCTTGCCGAGGCCCTGGAAGATTTCGAATACGTGGCCAAGAAGCGCCCGAGGCTCGCCGAGGTCCACCATTACATCGGAGTGGTAAAACTCATGCAGGGCAAGCCCCAGGAGGCGCGTAAAGCCTTCGAGAAGGCCATCGAATTCGACCCCATGGCCATCAAAACGAGGCTCCTTTATGCCAGACTCCTGCTGGCAGATCGCGAAATCGACAAGGCTCGCGAACAGGCCATCACCGTATTGCGCATCTCCCCACGTAACACCCAGGCCGGGCTCATCCTGGCCCTCACCTACATGATGGAGAAGAAGTTTGAGGAGGCCGAAAAACTCTACAGACGCATGGCCGAACTCTTTCCGGACAATCCCACGGTTCACTTTGCTTACGCTACCTGCCTCCAGGCCCAGAAGAAGATCGACCAGGCCATAAAGGAATACGAGAAAACCCTCGAGCTTGCACCCCGGCATCTCCCCGCCCTCACGAGGCTTGTGGGCATTTACCTGGCCCAGAAGAAACCCGACCAGGCCCTGGCCCTCATCGAGGAGTACCTCCCGCAATTCAAGCGCAAAGCCCCGCTCTATTTCCTGATGGCTCAGGTCTATCTTGCCAAGAGAGACCTCAAGACCGCCGAAGAAAAGCTCAAGCTTGCCCTCCAAGAGGACGAGAAGTTCCTGCCCGCCTATTCCACCCTCATCGCCATCTACGGGCGCCAGGGCAAACTTGAAGAAGCCCTGGCTGAGGCCGAAAAGGCCCTTGAGAAGAGCCCCAAAAGCCTCCACCTCCTCATGACCAAGGCCACTCTTCTGGAAGCCCTTGGCAAGAAGAAGGAGGCCGAGGAGGTCTACCGACAGATAATCGAGATCAACCCCGAATTCTTCCCGGCCCTGAACAACCTGGCCTGGATGCTTGCCGAACGGGGAGAAGTGGAGGAGGCCTTCATCTTCGCCCAGAGGGCCAGAGAGCTCGCCCCGGAAAACCCCTTCGTTCTGGATACCTTCGGCTGGGTGTTACACAAACGCGGTTCAAACGAGCTTGCAGTTTCCATCTTCCGTGAGATCCTCGAAAAGAATCCGGACTTTTTGCCCACTCGTTATCACCTGGCCAAGGCCCTGCTGGCTCTGGGGCGCAAGGACGAAGCTATCAAAGAGCTTGAAACCGTTGTAAAATCTCCTCTGAATTTCCCCGAAAAAGAGGAGGCCCGAAAACTCCTTGAAGAACTCCAGAAATCTTAGAGACTACACTCCGGAAGAGCTGGAGGCCCTCTTTGCGGAAAGGGGGCTTCCAGCCTACCGGGGGCGGCAGATCTTCAAGTGGCTCGCAAGACCATTCGTCTACTCTTTCTCCCAGATGACAGATCTTCCCAAAGATCTGCGGGAGAAACTCGCCCAGGAATTTAGCCTGGCCCTCCCCGAGGTTACGAAGGAAGAGATCTCTGCCGACGGCACGAGAAAACTCGCCCTTCTCCTCGAGGACGAAGAGATCATCGAATGTGTCATCATCCCGGAAGAAGACCACTACACGCTTTGTGTCTCCTCCCAGGTGGGCTGCGCTATGGGATGTGCCTTTTGCCTCACGGCAAGGATGGGCTTTCGCCGCAATCTGAAGCCCCATGAGATCACCGGCCAGGTTTTGCGGGCCAAGGAAATCCTCGAAAAAGAGGGGCTTTCCGAAGAAAAACCCCTGCGAAACCTGGTTTTCATGGGGATGGGAGAGCCCCTGGCAAACTACGATAACGTGCTCAAGGCCCTCAAAATCTTGCTGCACCCCGGAGGGTTCAATTTCTCCGGCAGACGGGTCACCGTCTCCACCGTGGGGCTCATCCCCCAGATGGAACGCCTGGGAAGAGACATCAGGGTAAAACTAGCCATCTCCCTCCACGCCGCAGACAACGAGACCCGCTCCCGTCTCATGCCTATCAACAAGCGCTATCCGTTACCGGAACTCATCGCCGCTTGCCGGCGCTATCCGCTACCCAAAGGGTGGCGTATTACCTTCGAATACGTCCTCCTGGCAGGGGTAAACGACAGAGTGGATGACGCCAAAAGACTCGCCGCTTTGTTGCGAGGGATCCCGGCCAAGATAAACCTCATCCCCTTCAACGAGCACCCGCTCCTGCCCTTCAGGTGCCCTTCAGAAGAGCAAATTTTGCGCTTCCAGGAGATCCTCCTGGCGGCGGGGTACGTGACCACGATCCGAAAGAGTCGCGGGCGCGACATCTCGGCAGCTTGCGGTCAATTGGCTAGCAGGTTGGCAGCCTGATGGAAGAATACGTTACCGTCATCGGAGGAGGTCTTGCCGGCTCTGAAGCCACCTGGCAGCTGGCTTCGCGCGGGGTGCCGGTGAGGCTCTATGAGATGCGCCCCAGGAAACTTACCCCCGCCCACAAGACGGGAAAACTCGCTGAGCTCGTCTGCTCCAATTCTTTGCGCTCCAAGGAGATCACCAGCGCCGTGGGTCTCCTTAAGGAAGAGATGCGAAGGCTCCTTTCCCTCATCATGGAAGCAGCTCTTGCGAGCGAAGTGCCGGCAGGCAAGGCCCTGGCCGTAGACCGGGAGCTTTTCGCCGCCTATATCACGGAAAGACTCTCCCATCATCCGCTGGTGACCATCATAAACGAGGAGGTGAAAAAGATCCCCGAAGAGGGGATCGTCATCGTGGCCACCGGGCCCCTCACTTCCGAAGAGTTTGCCGAGGACTTGAGGCGCCTCACCGGAGAGGACTTTTTTCATTTCTACGACGCCATTGCCCCCATCGTCTACGCCGAATCCATAGACTGGTCGAAGGTCTTCCGGGCCGACCGTTACGATACCGAAGGGGAAGGGGCCTACATTAATTGCCCCCTCACCCGCGAAGAGTATGAGCGCTTCGTGGAAGCGCTCCTTGAGGCCGAAAAGGTCCCCTTCAAGGAGTTCGAGAAGCCCAAGTATTTTGAAGGCTGTCTTCCCATCGAGGTGATGGCCGAACGCGGGAAGGATACCCTGCGCTTCGGCCCCATGAAGCCGGTGGGGCTCAGGGACCCGCGCACCGGCAGGGAACCCTATGCCGTGGTACAGCTAAGACCGGAAAACCGGGAGGGGACCCTCTATAATCTCGTGGGCTTCCAGACCAAGCTCAAGTACAAGGAGCAAGAAAGGATCTTTCGCATGATTCCGGGCCTTGAGAAGGCCGAATTCGCGAGGTTCGGCTCCATCCACCGGAATTCCTTTGTCTGCGCCCCGAAAGTGCTCGAAAAGACCTTGCAGCTCAAAAGGGAGCCCAGGGTCTTCCTGGCGGGGCAGATAAGTGGAGTGGAAGGTTACGTGGAATCAAGCGCCATGGGGCTTCTGGCAGGTATCAACGCCTCTCGACTCTTCAAGGAGGAAAAGCTCGTCGTGCCGCCGCGCACCACCGCCCACGGAGCCCTGGTGCACTATATCACGGAGGCAGATCCCAAACACTTCCAGCCCATGAATATCAATTGGGGGCTCTTTCCACCCCTTGATATGCCACCCCGGAAACGTAAAAAACTGCCCAAAAGGGAAAGATATCGCCTCATGGCAGAACGGGCCTTGCGGGACCTGGAGGCCTGGATCGTCAAGGAGGGAATCCTGAAGGATTTCGCAAAGGAGGGTGTCGTCTGATGGAATGCCCGGCCTGTAAGGGAAACATTCCGGATGGGGCCAAATTTTGCCCCTATTGTGGAAAGGGAGTGATGCACGGCACGCAAACAAAGTGGTGGGCCCTGGCCCTTCTGGCAGGGGCCCTCACGGGAGCTGGTATCTTTTTGGCTTACCAGCTCTTTCAGGAAAAACGCGTCTGGGACGCCCAGGGCGGAGAGGAACTTCCTCCCTCTTCTCTTGAAGAAGATCTGGACTTCTGAGTTCCTTGGGCCTACCTTGCCTCGGCTTTTAAAACTTTGTAGCTTTAGACTGAAATTCTAGAGGAGAGGGAGTGCGCACCATGAAAGTAAACGTGGAAGACATCAGTTCCGTCCAGAAGAAACTCAAGGTGGAACTTCCACCGGAAGACGTCGCCCGTGAGATAGACCGTGCTTGCCAGAAGCTCGGGAAAGAGGTCTCGGTAAAAGGCTTTCGCAAAGGGAAAGTCCCCAAAGCTGTGGTCAAGAGGCTCTTTCGGGAACACATCGAAGAACGGGTAATCGAAAATCTCATTCAGAATAGTCTTCCCAAAGCCATTGAGGAATCAAAACTCGTTCCCATCGTGAGGCCTCTCATCGAATCTCACGATCAGATCAACGAAAAGGAGGCCTTTTCTTATACGGCCGTGGTAGACATCCGGCCCGAGATCGACATCAAACCAGAAGACTACAAAGAGCTGGAAGTGGAAGGCATGTCAACAGAAGTGACGGAAGAGGAGCTTGAGAATCACCTGCGCGCCATCCAGATGACCTTTGCCGATCTCAAACCCGCCGATAAGGATCACGAAATCCAGCTAAACGATATCGCCATCATTTCCTTCAAGGCTTACATCAACGGCGAACCCGTCCCCGGGCATGAAGCCGAAGCCCTTTACGTGGATGTGGGGACCGGGGAGTTCAACGCCACGGTTGAAGAACAGCTCCTCGGCAAAAAGGCCGGTGATACCATCGAGGTGGACGTCACCTATCCCGAAGATTCCTTAAACGCCCAGCTTGCCGGACAGACGGTCCACTACAAGGTCCATATCCGGGAAGTTTATGTAAGAGATCTCAAGCCCCTTGACGATGAGTTTCTTAAGAAGATGAACCTGGGCTTCGAGTCGGTGGAACACCTTCGAGAAAGGATCAAGAGCCGCCTGGAAGAGGACAAAAAGAAAAAAGCCGAAGAGTTTATTAAAGAGCAGATACTTGCCCAGCTGAAAGAAAAGGTAAAGTTCGAGGTCCCGGAGCGTTACATAGAGTACAAACTGGCGAGACTCATGGAACAAATGCAGCAGAGCCTGGAGGAAAAGGGGCACACCTTTGAATCGGCGGGGATTTCACCCCAGAAACTCCAGGAGCGTTTGCGCCCCCTGGCAGAACAGCAGGCCCGGGAAGATCTCATCCTGGAAAAGATCGCCGAGCTCGAGAACATCACCGTCAGCGGTGAGGAGCTGGAAGAAAAGGCCAAGGCGCTGGCCGAAGCAACCCGGACGAGCCTCGAAGAAGCACGCGCCATCCTGGCGACCTCCATGGTCCCACGCATCATCGCCGACAAGACTTTGCAATTCCTGGTTTCACAGGCTAAAATTAAAGAAACTCAAAAACAAGAAGCAGTTGAAACTAAGACCCCACCCGAAGAGACCTCAGGGGAAGAAAAAGCCGTAGAAAGTGAGGGTTAGTATGTACGTACCCATTGTTATCGAACAGACCGCGCGTGGTGAACGGGCTTACGACATTTACTCGCGGCTCCTCAAGGAGCGCATCGTCTTCATCGGGGCCCCGATAGACGACAACGTGGCCAATCTTGTCATCGCGCAGCTCCTCTTTCTCGAAGCCGAAGATCCGGACCGGGACATCACCCTCTACATCAACTCTCCGGGCGGCATCGTGACGGCGG
>JAADDY010000056.1 GCA_013153725.1 Thermodesulfobacteriota bacterium | reverse complement strand
GGGAGAGTAGGTCGGTGCCCGGGTTAAAGATTGGAAGCCCGGTTGAGGAAAACCTCAGCCGGGCTTTTCTTATTTGAGAATTTGTCTGGATCAAGAACCCGCCGCTTCTATCTTCAAACTTCCCCATGAATCCTCAAAAAGAGCAACTCAAAGTCTAGCAATTTCGCTTAGTCTTTTGTAAAAGTAAACATATGTTTTTCAAACTTATCGAAGTCATTATCCCCAAGGGAAGGGCATCTGATATTTCACAACTTCTGCAAGATTTCGAACTCAAAGAAATTTGGATTTCCAACTTTACCGAAGATGAATTGGCGAAGGTAAGTATTCTCGTATCAGAAGACAAAGTCGAACAGATCTTAGATATTTTAGATAGCTATTTGAAAGGTCTGCCTAAAGCTAAGGCTTTATTGCTCCCGGTAGAGATTACTATCCCGCGCGAAGGCAAAGAGAAAAAGCAGGAAGAAAAAGATACAGAAACTACCGGCCGTATCAGTCGACAAGAATTAAGGGCCTTTGTTACCGCAGGCTGTACCATCACCAAAAATTATCTTCTCATGGTTTTCTTTTCCGGGGTGGTTGCTGCTATCGGTTTGGTGAGAAACGACGTTGCCATAATCATCGGGGCAATGGTTCTGGCCCCTCTCCTCCTTCCGAATATGGCTCTGGGGCTGGCCAGTACTCTGGGAGATATCGAGCTCGTATGGCGCTCTCTGAAAAGTGTAGGGGTTGGAATCCTCCTGGCATTCTTTACCGGGCTGATTTTTGCCCTATTCACAGCGCCGGACCCTACCATTCCTTCTATTAAGGCCCGAACTTCGGCTTCCTTTGGGGATGTCGTCTTGGCCCTGGCTTCAGGTAGTGCCGGAGCCCTGGCCATAATGAGCAGGGGGCATCTCTCTCTTATCGGTGTAATGGTTGCCGTAGCTTTGATGCCTCCTCTCGTTACCGCGGGTCTAATGTTTGGCGCGGGCAACTTTATCCTCGCCCTGGGAGCGTTGGAGCTCTTTCTGGCGAATATCATCGCCATAAATTTGGCCGCGGTTCTCACTTTTAGACTTCACGGCCTCAAACCAGCTACATGGTGGGAGAGTGAAAGGGCAAACAAGGCCACCCGGATAGCAATCCTCATCTGGGGTTCGCTTCTGGTCTTGTTGCTGGCATTGTTGGTGATCGTGGATGCGAGGTAAGATGCTTTCCACTCAAGAATTGCTTGCCAGAGCGCGAGATTTTCTGGCTTCTTTCGGTATTCCGAAAGAAGAAGCCGAACACGAAGCTCGTCTCATTCTGGCACATCTTTTTGGGTGTGCCCCTCTTGAGGTTTACTTCTGCTCTGTAGACGAAAAAACATCTGAAAGATTCTGGTCTTACATAAAGGAACGGACAAAGGGGGTCCCTCTGGCCTATCTTCTGGGAGAGGCCAATTTCTTTGGCCATACGTTTAAAGTCGCTCCGGGGGTCTTGATTCCTCGCCCGGAAACAGAGCTCCTTGTCGAAGAAGCCTTAAAATTGAGCCCGGAGAATGGCAAAGTTTTGGAATTAGGGGTGGGATCGGGCTGTATTTCCCTTACTTTGGCCCTGGAGAGATCGGATCTTCTCCTGACAGGTGTGGAAATCAGCAACGAAGCCCTGAAAATCGCCGGGGCAAATCGTCAGTTCCACGCTCTGGAAGAAAGGGTTTTTTTGATTCAGGGAGACTGGTTTTCACCCCTGAAACCCGGGCCGCACTTCGATCTTATCGTGAGTAATCCGCCTTATGTTTCCGTTTCCGAGTGGCCGGAACTTTCTCCGGAGGTGCGAGATTTTGAGCCGCCTCCGGCCCTTTTGGGCGGAGAAAGGGGGCTTGATTTCATTTTCAGGACGCTGGAAGAGGCTCCTTTGTACCTCAAGCCCGGGAGTTTTTTGCTTCTGGAGATCGGTTATCGCCAGGCCGAAGAAGTGGCCCGCAAGGCTTCGGAATGCGGGTACGAGTTTTATTTCTTGCCGGATCTTTCGGGAATAAAAAGGGTTTTTGTGGGGAGAGCGCTTGCAAAAAATTAAACCTGCACTAAGTAATCTCCAAAATATCGGGCAAAGGTTTTAAATGCAGCCAACACCATCCTGCCTTTTTATCGAGGGGGGGCACAAACTAAAGGGTGAAGTGGTTATCAGCGGCGCCAAAAATGCTGCTCTGCCAGCCCTTGCCGCCACCATTTTGGCTCCAGGGGAATACCGTTTCTCCAACGTACCCTGGCTGATAGACGTTCAGACCATGCTTGATTTGCTCTGTCGTCTTGGGGCGCAGTATGAAACCACCAACACCGCCCTTCTTCTGGATACCTCCCAGGCGAAAGACACGGTGGCTCCTTACGATATCGTTTCCCGCATGAGGGCCTCGGTTTTGGTACTCGGTCCTCTGCTGGCCCGTTACGGGCGGGCCAGAGTCGCTCTCCCCGGAGGATGCCCCATTGGCAAGAGACCGATCGATTTCCACCTCAAGGGTCTCGAGCTCATGGGGGCCAAGATCCACCAGGATCACGGCTACGTCATGGCCAAGGCGCCGCGCCGCGGGCTCTCTGGTGCGGAGATAATCTTTGATTTCCCCTCGGTTACCGCCACAGAAAACCTCATGATGGCCGCCACTCTGGCTCGGGGGCGCACCATCATTCGCAACGCCGCCAAAGAGCCGGAAATCGTGGCTCTGGGAGAAATGCTCTTGAAAATGGGCGCCAAAATCGAAGGGCTCGGCACGGAAACCCTCTTCATCGAAGGGGTCAAGGAGCTTTCCCCCACGGAAGTGAGCATCATCCCTGACCGTATCGAAGCAGGGACTTATCTCATGGCTCCCGGGATAACAGGCGGAGAAGTCATCGTAAAAAATACGAACCCGTCCCATCTGGAGACAGTAATTGCAACCTTGAGGGAGATAGGTCTCGAGATAGAAGTCCAGGGTGATACGATTTTTTCTCATCGTGGCCGAAACCTGAAACCGGTAAAGGTTCGCACTGCCCCCTATCCCGGTTTCCCTACGGACCTTCAGGCCCAGGTCATGGCCCTTTTGAGCACGGTAAAGGGCACCTCCGTGATCATAGAGAATGTTTTCGAGAACCGTTTCCTCCACGTGGAGGAATTGCGGCGTCTTGGAGCAGCGATCACCGTTGAGGGGCGGGTGGCTGTGATCCAGGGAGTCAAGAAGCTGCAAGCCGCTCCGGTAAAGGCCACCGATCTTCGCGCCAGCGCTTCTCTCGTATTGGCTGCCCTGGGAGCCGAAGGGGTGACAGAAATTTCCGAGATCCACCACCTCAAAAGGGGCTACGAGGCCCTGGCTGAGAAGTTCAACAAGCTTGGTGCCAAGATCTGGGAAGCTCCGTGTCAACATCACTCTTGAAAGCCTTACCCTTTGACGAGATCTTAGGGCAGGAGCGAGCCCTTGCCATCCTTGCCAACGCCCTAGAACGGGATCGCGTCTCTCACGCCTATCTCTTCGTGGGTCCCGAGGGAGTGGGGCGCGAAACAACGGCCCTTTCCTTCTTCTGGCGCCTTCTTTGCGAAAAGGGCCGGGCGTGTGGAGAGTGCAAACCCTGTCTCAAATTTTTACGAGGGGTCCATCCCGATTTTTACGTGCTAAAACCCGCCGGAAAGAGCATCAAGATCGAGCAGATCCGTACCCTAGAAGCCAAACTCCATCTCCATCCCGTGGAGGGGAAGCATCGCCTGGTTTTGTTGCCCGCCGCGGAAACCCTGACCCGTGAGGCCGCAAATGCCCTTCTGAAGTCCCTCGAAGAGCCTCCGCTCCATACCGTTTTCGTGTTGATTGCCCAGACTTCGGAAGCCCTGCTGCCCACCATTGTTTCCCGCTGCCAGCTTTTGCGTTTCAGGCCCCTTTCCACTTCGCAGGTAGAGACGCTCCTTGTTTCACGGTTCGAGAGGGATCCCGAAGAGGCCCGGGGGCTAGCCCTTCTGTGTGAGGGCAGTATCGGGAGGGCCCTGAGGCTTTCTGAAAAGGGGCTTCTTGAAGAGCTTCACCGTTTTGTGGCGGCAGTTTCCAGTGGAAGCCCGACCCAGATAGTTGCCGTGGCCGAGGTCTTCGAGGCACTCAAGGAAAAGGAAGATCTGCCGCTTTTCATAGAGCTCGTTCTCCTCTGGCTACGGCAGGGTCTCCTTTCTCACGTGGGTCTGGGAGAGTATCCTTCGATATTTCCCTCTCGGCCTCCCAAAAGCTTTATCGTGCCAGCCTGTGGCGAAGTAGAGAAGGCCTTCGCTGCTTTGGAAGCCAATCTCCACGTAGAGCTTTTTTTCTTAAAACTTCTGAGTACCCTCGCTGCTCTTTGGCGAGAGGCCGAGCGGGCGGAAGTATCCCCCGTAGGCGCAAGGGCGGCATAGCACGCGGCCTTCTCTTTCCACCTCGCGTCCGTCCTGGACCCAGGCCCCGCAGCTTTCACACTGGACACGCTTGAGTGGTCTTCCCGGAAGATCAAAAGGCGAGAGGTCCACCTCCACCTCCTGTATCTCGAAGAGTTCCTCCTCCGGCATGACGCGGTAAGCTTCGAGCTGACGGCGGTATTTGTCTTCGATTTCGGGGAAGTATTTTGCGGCGGCCTCACGGGCCTCTTCCCTGGCCAAAATCCGAAAGGCCTTTTTGGTCTCGAGATGATAGAAGGTGGCGGCCATGATGCCGTAGTCGCAAAACTTGAGGGAGCGCTTTCCAAGGCTTGCTCCGGTGACCGACTGGATGGCGTCGGTGGCGCAGCGATCGATCTCCACAAAGACCAGGAATTTCTTCCGTTCCGCTCCTTTGGGGTCTTTGATCCCGATGAGCCTCAATCCCAGCAGGGCAAGTCTCACCCCCAGAACCTGCCCCGGGCAGAGGTGCCCGTGGGTTTTTACGGATTCCTCAAGGATTTTTTCGAAAGGGATTTCAAAGATGTTCATGCCGCTTCTCCTAGGAATTCTTGCAAATATCTTTTCACGTTTTGGGCTACTTTCCGGTTGAAGCCCGGAAGTCTGGCGATTTCCTCCAGAGGCGCGCGGGAGATGTTCTCAAGGCTTCCGAAATGCTTGAGGAGGGTTTGTCGTCTCTTGGGACCCACCCCGGGAATTTCATCGAGCACCGATTTCAGGGTGGCCTTGTGGCGGCGTTTCCGGTGGGAGGAGAGGGCAAAGCGGTGGGCCTCGTCCCGCACCCGCTGCAAGAATCGCAGCACTTCGTGATGTTTGGCAAGTTTTAAAGGGTTCTTACGCCCCGGAAGATAGACTTTGTCTCCTTCGGCCTCTCTTTCTTTGGCCAGGGCCACGAAGTCGATCTCTCCTGAAAGCCCCAGTTCTTCGGCGGCAGTAAGGGCGGCCTGAAGCTGCCCCTTTCCCCCGTCGATGAGCAGAAGATCCGGGAGGGTGTCTTCTTCGAGGGCGTGGTTGAGGTGTCGGCCCACGGTTTCGTAAATCATGGCGTAGTCGTCGGGTCCGGTGACGCTCTTGATGTGATAGCGGCGGTAGCGAGCCTTATCCGGCGCCCCGTCCCAGAATGAGACCACCACTCCCACGGGTAGTTCTCCCTGAATGTTTGAGATGTCTACTCCCTCCACCCGGCGAGGGATCTTGCGGAGGCGAAGTCTTCCGGCCATCTCTTCGGCAAGCTCTTCGTAGGGCCTTTCTCCTGCCAGCCGGGCGGCCAGGGCCTCGCGGGCATTTTTGATGGCCATCTCCAGAAGGTCCCTTTTGGGGCCCTGCTTGGGGGTTCTTATCCGTACTTTGCGGCCGGCAAGCTCCTCGAGCCATTCCTCGAGGAGTTCTTGCCCATCTGGCGCCGTGGGTAGCAGGACCTCTTCGGGGATGTATTTCCCTTCGTCGTAGAACTGTTCCAGAAGGGCGGTGTAGAGGCCCTTTTCATCTTCGTCGTGAAGGCGGCTCAGGTGAAAGCTCTTCTTCCCCAGCAGTGCCCCGGATCTTACGAAGAGCACCGTGCCGGAGACTTTGTCTCTTTCCCGGGCGAGTGCAAAGACGTCGAGGTCTTTCTCTGCTGGGAGGGTGACCGCCTGGGCTTCAAGGGTTTTCTGGAGGGCAAAATAGCGATCCCGCAGGATGGCGGCCCTTTCGAAGGCGAGTTTTTCAGCGGCCTCTTCCATCTGGCGTTTGAGGTCTCGCAGGACGTCGCGGGCCTTTCCCTTGAGGAAGGCCACGGCCCCCTCCACGATCTGGCGGTATTCTTCGGGTGTTACAAGCCCCACGCAGGGGGCCGGGCAACGCCCGATTTGGTAGTAAAGGCAGGGCCTTTCACGCCGCTTCATCTCGGCGGTGCTACAGCGTCTGAGGGGAAAGATCCTTCCCAGGAACTTGAGTGTTTGCTTCACCGCCCCGGCAGAGGGATAGGGGCCAAAATAGAGGGCCCTGTCTTTCCTCTTGCGCCTTACCACTTTGAGGCCCGGAAACTCCTCGTGTATCGAAAGCCGCAGGAGAGGGTAAGCCTTGTCGTCCCGCAGGATGACGTTGTAACGCGGCCGGTGCTTTTTGATGAGATTGGCCTCAAGCACCAGGGCCTCTTTTTCGCTGCGGGTGAGGATGGTCTCGAGGGCTTCGGTCCTTGAAACCAGCACCCGGGTCTTGGAGGGAAGATCAGGACGCAGATAGCTCAAGAGGCGTTTGCGCAGATTCTTGGCCTTGCCAACATAAAGGACTTCCCCCTTCTCACCCTTGAAGAGATAAACCCCGGCGGCCTCGGGGGCCTTTTTTACCTGTTCTTCCTTAAGTGGCATGGGTGATAAGTGCGACGGCGTAAGCGGCGATGCCTTCGCCTCGCCCGGTAAAGCCCAGTTTTTCGGTGGTCTTGCCCTTGATATTAACGTCTTTGGGAGAGCAGGAAAGCACCTGTGCCAGCCTTTGGCGCATGGCCTCCTTGTACGGGCCCAGTTTGGGGCGCTCGCACACGATGGTGAGATCGGCGTTTACAAAGCGAAAGCCTTCTTGCTCAAGGAGGGAGAGGCATTTTTCCAGGAGGACAAGGCTTGAGACTCCGCGAAAGGCCTCATCCGTATCGGGGAAGTGCTCTCCGATGTCTCCGAGCCCCGCGGCCCCGAGGAGGGCGTCAATCAGCGCGTGGGTGGCGACGTCGGCGTCGGAATGGCCTTTGAGCCCCAGCTCAAAGGGGATTTCTACCCCGCACAGGATCAGCGGGCGCCCGCGGGCAAAGGCGTGGACGTCGTAGCCAAACCCTACGCGCACTGGTCGTCTCCCCGGGCGAGTTTTTTGAGCCCTTCGAGGGCCTCGGGGTAGATGCTTCGCAAATGAATATCGCGCTGCGGGAAGGGGATCTCGATGCCGGCTTCCTGCAAGGCCTTGTAGATGGCATAGTAGTAATCGCTCTTGATGCCGGTCATGGCCCGGTTTACTTCCGATTGCCTTATCCAGACGGCGAGTTCGAAATCGAGGCTGCTTTCCCCGAACCCCACGAAACGGACCCGGATGGGGTGATCTCTGTCTTCCCGGGTGATGGGGACTTTTCTGGCGGCCTCGATGACCACGTCACGGACTTTTTCGGGATCCGTACCGTAGGCCACCCCGAAGGGGATCAAGATCCGGCGCCAGTCGTCTTCGTAAGTCCAGGTGGAAATGCGCTGGGAGATGAATTCCGAGTTCGGGACGATGATCTCCAGGGCGTCGAAGGTGCGGATGACCGTGCTGCGGATGTTTATCTTCTTCACCACGCCGATGGTGCCATCCTCGAATTGGACGAGGTCTCCCACTTTGATGCTCCTTTCACTCAAGAGGATGATACCGGAGATGAAGTTGTTGGCGATGGTTTGGAGACCGAAACCGATTCCCACGGAAAGGGCCCCGAAGATGAGGGCGATCTGGCTCATGTTTACCCCGGCGCTTGAAAGGGCCACCAGCGCCAGGAGACAGAGCATGATGTAGTAGCTCAGGGTGGAGAGGGAGTTCACCACTCCCGGGGCCATGCCCAGGTGTTTGATGAGGAACTTCTCCAGGCGTCGCCGCAGTAGTTTGAGGATTATGATGCCGATGGTGAGGACGAGGATGAGCTTTAGAAAACTCAAGACGGTGAAGGTGGTCTCCCCGCTCTTCCAGAGGGGATAGTAAAGGACGGCTTTGAAGGTCTTTTCGCTGCGCTGATAGAGCTTCTGGACTTTATTGTACGCCTTCTGCCAGATACTCAGGCGGGACTTCCAGAGAAACAAGATCGTCTTTCCTTCGAAGAGGAACCGTCGCAGAGTCTCCCTTTTTTTCTGGAGGAGTTCCTGGAGCTTTTCAAGACTGGCCAGGAGGTTCTTTTCTTCCTGGATGAGAGAGGCCAGGAAGGGTTTCTGAATGAGAGAGGTCATGACCCCTTTGCGAGCAATGTCCTGGTGGAGGGAGAGATTGCTGCGAACGAGGATGCTCTTTTCCTGAAGATAGTTCAGCCGGAACTGGAGACTTTCCTGCTGATTTTCGAGCTTTTGCAGCCGATTCTCATGCTCTTCCAGGGATTGGGCCACGTGTTTGCGGCTGCATTTTGCCAGGCAAGCGGCAAAATCTCGCCAGAGGCGCTTTTCTTCTCCCTCGAGAGCTACCAGGCTCTCCTGAGCTTCCAGTATTTCGAGCAGGGTCTCATAGGCCTCTTTTCTGGTCTCGTAATAGAGCCTTTTGTAGGTTTGGGAATCCTTGCCCCCGAGTTTTGTGAGGCGGATCTCGATGAGGGCCAGTTCGCGCTCGATGGCCTCGCGCTTCTTCTGGTTGGTCTTTTTTATGTTTTCTAGCTTTTCCTGGATCTTCTCAAACTCTTTCTGGAGGGCCGCTACCTCTTCGGGCCGTACTTTGAGCTTTGCGAAGGTCTTTTCCAGGGTTTCCTGCCATTTGTTCTCGAGCTCCGAGAGGAACTCCAGGCGAGCGGTGGTGCGCTTGAGCTCCAGTTTGGCCAGCGCCCACCTGGCCTGGAGGTTAAGGAGTTCGGCCAGTTTGAGATAGGCCTGGGCCGAAGGGCCCTTTTCTGCCAGGAGGAGATAGTCCCGGTAGATTTCTTCCAGGGCTTTTTCGAGCCGATCTAATTCGTCTTCTTCGATTTGCTGTTTGCCCTTGAGAGTCTCTATTTCATGACGCAATTGAAACCCGAGGAGCAGAAGTTTCTGGAAGTCTGCCAACTTGGCCTCTTTTTTGGGAGGCGGGGGAAGATTAAAGCCCGTGGTTTCTTTTTGTTCAAATTCTAGTTCTATTTTTTGCCAGAGAAGGGGCAGGCTCTTCAAAAGCTCCTCAGCTTCCCTCAAAGCCTTTTGTTCTTCGGGTTTTTGGGGCTTGAGTTTGGCCAAGTCCTTCAGGATCTCTTGCAACAGTTCCTTTTGGGATTCCAGGAAAGCCCTTCTTTCCTTGGGATCTTCGCTCAGGTAGCGGAACTCTTTGGCCCCTTTGGGAATGGGGAGCCCTTCCGCTTCACAGGGAAGGACCCTTCCAAAAAGGAAGACGAAGAGAAGTACCACTTGAATAAAAATTCCGAGTTTGGCTAAATAAGGGGACATGCTCGCTCTGATTCTCATATCCTTCTTGCTTTTGGGAGGTTGTGCCAGCATCGGCCCGGGGGCCTTAAAAGAGGCCCGCTTCAATTATAACCTTGCTGTACAGCTTTCATCCAACGAGCAAATGTTACTTAATTTGGTCCGCCTGCGCTATCGAGACAATCCAGTTTTTTTGGAGATCACCAACATTTCTACCCAGTTCTCTCTCTCGGCGGGGATAAACGCCGACGCCGATGTTCGGGAGACCTATCCCGACACCTATTCCTTCGGCCTGGGTCTCTCTTATGCCGAAAAGCCCACCATCACGTTTACTCCGCTTCACGGAGAACAGTTCGTCAAGAGGCTCCTTTCTCCCATTCCCCTTGAACATCTCATTTTGCTTCTTAATTCCGGCTGGCGGGTGGATCGCATCTTGCGTCTCTGTGTCCAGCGCATCCAGGACGTCAAAAACGCCCCCACCGCCTCGGGGCCCACGCCGGATCTCAAACCCGAGTTCGAAGACTTCTTGGAGCTCGCCTGCCTGATGCAGCGGCTCCATCGCCAGAAGCTGATAGACTTCGTTTACAAACGTCTGGATGGCAAGGTTTACGCCGGGCTTCTGGTTCACCCCGAAGGCCGGAAGCATCCGGATTTTCTCAAGCTCCGCAGGATGTTGGGGCTTGGGGATTACGAGTTTTATCCCATTACACCGGAAATGGCCCTGAGAAACGATCGTTTCATCACGCTGCAAACCCGTTCTCTCATTGGCGTGCTCTTCTATCTCTCTCAAGGGGTAGAGCCTCCGGAAAGGGACGTCGAAAAGGGTAAAGTTACCTTCACGCACTACCCTGACGGAAAGCCCTTTGATTGGCGCAAGCTCTTGGGGGATCTCTTCGTGGTGCGGGTGAGCAAGAAACCCCCGCAGGAGGCCGCCGTGGCGGTCCGTTATCGGAATCACTGGTTCTATATCGCCGATGACGATCTTGATACGAAATCCACCTTCGTTTTGCTCGGGCAACTGTTCGTTCTGGAGGCCGGGAAGGAAAAAGGCCTCGTTCCCCTTCTCACCATCCCTATCGGGCAATAACTGGTTAAAAAGGCCAATTTGGGTTACATTCTGCGTCGCAGGAGCCGGCTTATGGGACGCGACAAATGGCGTAAACTCGAAGAAGCAAGACGCATACTGGAACTTCCGGTGCAGACCTCAAGGGCTGAAATCAGGCAGCGTTACCGGAAGCTCGCCGCCAGGCTCCATCCCGACCGTGCCGGTGATCTTGAGACCATGCAAAAGTTGAACGAGGCCTATGCTTTACTGATGGACTACTGCGAACACTACCGCATTGAACTTCGTCCTAATGATCAGGGTGCAGATGCCGAAGAATGGTGGTTTCTCCATTTTGGGGAAGACCCCGTTTGGAGTGGCAAAAAGGAGGAGGATTAAGCATGCTTGTGGTTCAAAAATACGGTGGCACTTCGGTAGGAGATCTGGAGAGGATCCGAAACGTCGCGCGGCGTATCGCCAGATACAAAGACGAAGGCCACGACGTGGTGGTGGTGGTTTCGGCCATGGCCGGTGAAACGGATAGATTGCTCAACCTGGCCCACGAACTGGTGGAGGAACCTTCTCCCCGGGAACTGGACATGCTCGTGGCCACCGGAGAGCAGGCTTCCTCGGCGCTCTTGGCCATGGCCTTGAATTCCATGGGTTACCCGGCAAAAGCCCTGGTGGCCTTTCAAATCCCCATTAAGACAGACGAGCTCTTCGGTAAGGCCCGTATTCGGGACATAGACACCGAGAGGATGCGCCAGGAGCTTGAAAAAGGCTACGTCCTCATCGTTGCCGGCTTTCAGGGCATTACCGAAGAAGGAGACATTACCACCCTGGGGCGTGGGGGTTCCGACACCACGGCGGTGGCCATCGCCGCGGCCCTGGGTGCCGACGTGTGTGAAATCTATACGGATGTCGACGGCGTCTATACCGCTGACCCTCGCATCGTTCCCAAGGCCCGCAAGATCGAGCGCATCTCCTACGACGAGATGCTCGAGCTGGCCAGTATGGGCGCCAAGGTCCTGGAGATTCGTTCCGTAGAGTTCGCCAAAATTTACAAGGTTCCGGTTCATGTGAGATCGAGTTTTTCCGATGAGCCGGGGACCATGGTGGTCGAGGAGGATGAGACGATGGAAAAGGTTCTTGTTTCCGGCGTAACGTACAATCGCAACGAAGCTCGCATCTCCCTTTACGGCGTGCCCGACAAGCCCGGGGTAGCCGCCCAGATATTTGGCCCCATCGCCGAGGCCGGGATCGTGGTGGACATGATCATCCAGACCGGGCGGCCAGATGGCCGGGCTGACATGACCTTCACCGTTCCCAAAACCGATTACAAAAAGACGTTGCGCCTGGTGGAAGACCTGGCTTCCGACCTCGGGGTCGAAAAGATCGAAGGCTCGGAAGACATTTCCAAGGTTTCCATCGTGGGGGCTGGTATGCGGGCCCATCCCGGGGTGGCGGCCAAGATGTTCGACGTTTTGGCCAAGCACGGCATCAACATCCACATGATCTCCACCTCGGAGATCAAAATCTCCTGCGTGATAGACGAAAAGTTCACCGAACTGGCCGTGCGGGCCCTTCACGAGGCCTTCGGCCTCGACCGCGAACCAGAAGAGGAATAGTTTGGGAAGGAGTGTTTATGGCCAAAAGAGTTGAATTTTACGACACGACGTTGCGAGACGGGACCCAGGCCGAGGATTTCAACCTTTCCGTGGAAGACAAGCTCCGGGTGGCTCAAAAGCTCGATGAGCTTGGGATCGATTACATCGAAGGTGGCTGGCCGGGTTCCAACCCGAAAGACGCCCGTTTCTTCCGTGAGATAAGGGATATCAAGCTCAAGCACGCCAAGATCGCCGCCTTTGGCAGCACCCATCACCCGCGCAAACGCCCGGAAGAAGACCCCAATCTTCAGGCCCTCATCGAAGCCCGCACACCGGTGATCACCATCTTTGGCAAGAGCTGGGACATTCACGTGAAAGAGGCCCTCAAGACCACGCTTGAGCACAATTTGGAGATCATCGCCGCTTCCGTGGCCTATCTCAAACCCCACTGTGAGAAGCTTTTCTACGATGCCGAGCATTTCTTTGACGGTTTCAAGGAGAACCGCGACTACGCGGTGGAAACCCTGAAGAAGGCCAAGGAAGCCGGGGCCGACGTCCTGGTGCTCTGTGATACCAACGGGGGAACACTTCCGCACGAGGTCGTCGAGATCGTTCGCGAGGTCAAAAAACGCCTGGGCAAGGGGGCGTCCTTCGGGATTCACGCCCACAACGATTCCGAGTGTGCCGTGGCGAACTCCCTCATGGCGGTGCTTGAGGGCGCCGTGCAGGTGCAGGGCACCATCAACGGCTTCGGGGAACGCTGCGGAAACGCCAATCTCTGCTCCATCATCCCCAATCTTATCCTGAAGATGGGTTACGAAGCCGAGGCCAAGAAGCATCTTCACAAGCTTACCGAGGTTTCCCGCTACGTCTGTGAGATCGCCAACATCCCGCATCCGCGTTACCTGCCTTACGTGGGGCGGAGTGCCTTTGCACACAAGGGTGGGGTGCACGTCTCCGCGGTTATGCGTCATCCCCGCACTTACGAGCACATCGAGCCCGAGCTCGTGGGCAACACGCGGCGCATCCTGGTCTCCGATCTTTCCGGACGCAGCAACATCCTTTACAAGGCCCAGCAATTCGGTTTGAAACTCGAGCCCGATGATCCCATGGTGGCCAAGATCGTCGAGGAGGTGAAGAAACGCGAGGCCGAAGGCTATCAGTTTGAAGCGGCAGAGGCCTCCCTTGAGCTTCTCATGTACCGTTTGATCGGCGAGCCCAAGCAGTATTTCGATCTCCTGGG
>JAADDY010000024.1 GCA_013153725.1 Thermodesulfobacteriota bacterium | reverse complement strand
TGGTTGCGGGGGCGGGATTTGAACCCGCGACCTTCGGGTTATGAGCCCGACGAGCTACCTGACTGCTCCACCCCGCGTCAGCCGTCCTATAAATTAACCCCCTCTGAGATAATGTCAAGCCCCAGGTTTTTACAAAATTGTCAAAATTGGGCGCCATAAAGAGACAAAAATGTAAGATATTCTGCCGGGGTTGCCGAATTATCTCTGTGTTTTGGGCTTTCCTTCCGGTTGGTCCTTTCTTTGCAATGGCGGCTTCCCAAAAATATTGGGGAGGGTGTGTCATGATCAACGCTGCAGATACAGCTTTTCTTCTGGTCTCCGCGGCCCTGGTCCTTCTTATGACGCCGGCTTTGAGTGTCTTTTATGGAGGATTGGTACGCAAGAAAAATGTCCTTGGTACCATCATGCAAAGTTTAGCCTGTATCACCTTGGTAAGTCTCTTGTGGATCTATATCGGCTATACTCTGGCATTTGGTCCTGATATCAAAGGTTTCATCGGAGGGCTCAAGTATCTTGCCCTGCGAGGAGTGGGGCAGGAACCTAGCCCTGATTACGCTTCTACGGTGCCTCATATAGTCTTCATGATCTACCAGTGTATGTTTGCCATCATCACTCCAGCTCTGATCACGGGGGCCTTTGCTGAGAGAGTCCGGTTTAAGGGTTTTCTTCTCTTTACGGCTCTCTGGTCTCTTTTGATCTATAGTCCGGTTTGTCATTGGATCTGGGGCGGGGGATGGCTGGCACAGAAGGGAGTTCTTGATTTCGCCGGGGGCCTGGTCGTGCATCTTACCTGTGGTGTGGCAGCATTGGCTTCGGCCATTGCTATCGGTCCTCGCCGCGGGTTTCGAAAAGAACCCTTTATGCCCCACAATTTACCCCTCACCGTCATCGGGACGGGGCTCCTCTGGTTTGGCTGGTTCGGCTTCAATGGCGGTTCAGCCCTGGCGGTGAATGGTATTGCCGCACAGGCCTTTGTAAATACCCACCTGGCAGGTGCCGTTGGCCTTGGCACCTGGGCCCTCGTAGAATGGCTCCATCAGGGGAAACCCACCACCCTCGGGGCCTGCAGTGGTGCCATCGCGGGGCTTGCTACCATAACTCCGGCAGCGGGGTTCGTTTCCGTGCATAGTGCCGTTGTTATCGGATTTTTGGCGGGTCTCATTTGCTATGGTGCGGTGCTTCTCAAAAACGTCTTCGGGTACGATGATAGCCTGGATGTGGTTGGCATTCACGGTGTGGGAGGGCTCCTTGGTACTCTCTGTCTGGGCATTCTGGCTTCCAAAGCCGTCAATCCTGATGGAGCCAACGGTCTCCTCTTTGGCGGAAGCTCCTTTTTCGCCGCCCAGGTTTTGGGCATAGTGGTGGTCGGGGTTTACACTTTTGTAGTTACCTGGGTGCTCCTTAAAGTCGCTGACATCATTTTTGGTCTTCGAATCGAACCCGAAGAAGAGGTGGCAGGTCTTGATGTTACCGAACACAGTGAGACCGCCTACTATCTTTAGCATTAGCTTTAGCTAAACAGTTCAGCTCATCTCCAGAAGAAAAGCGGGGCTGAAGCCCCGCTTTTCTTCTGGCCATAAAAATGGGATCTGATTCCTTAAAAGCCACACAAATTCGACTTATGAAGCGAAAAGCCCCTTTAAAAGGGCTTTAGCCTTCACTCTTGAAGAGATCCAAAAATGGGATCCGATCCCATTTTTGGTGAAGAGGATAAAGGGCAGAAAGAGCCTAAAAAGGCGGTAAAAGCAAGGATTTTGAGCGCGAAGAAAGGTAAAAATGGGATCGGATCCTGATTAGGGAGGGCGGGAGAGACTCTCTCCCGCCCTGTGGGGAGGGTGCTATTACGAGAGGTAATAGCCGCTTTCGCCGTGTTCCGAAAGGTCGAGACCCTGGATTTCGGCCTCTCTTTCCACTCGCAAGCCTACCAACGCGTTAACAACCTTGAGAAGGATGTAGGAGAGGACGAAGCAGTAAACAACCGCCGCAAAGGCACCGGCTCCCTGGATCAACAGCTGCTTGGCATTTCCGAAAAGGAGACCGTTCGCCCCGCCGGGGTTTACCGCGGTGCTGGCAAAGACTCCGGTAATGAGAGCGCCGAAAAGGCCCCCTACACCGTGCACGCCTACTACATCCAAGGCATCGTCATATCCGATCCGGGGTTTGAGAATGACGGCAAGATAGCAGATGATTCCAGCTGCTAAACCAATGATGATGCTGCTCCACACCGGCACGAACCCCGCCGCCGGTGTGATGGCAACCAGGCCCGCTATAGCGCCGGAGACGGCTCCAAGGGTGGTGGGTTTTCCCTGGAAGATCCACTCTGCAAAGGCCCAGGAAAGAGCCGCGAGCCCAGCGGCAAGGTGGGTATTCATAAGGGCTAGCACGGCGATATTGTCTGCCGCAAGGGCCGAGCCAGCGTTGAAGCCGAACCAGCCAAACCAGAGGAGCCCGGCTCCGAGAACCGTGAGAGGGAGATTGTGCGGATGGATGGGCTCACGCCGCCATCCCACCCGCGGGCCAAGCACCAGCGCCGCAGCCAGGGCCGAGGCACCGCTTGCGATGTGGATCACCGTTCCGCCAGCAAAGTCAAGGGCACCTAATTCTCCAATCCATCCTCCGCCCCAGACCCAGTGACAGAGGGGCAAATAGACGAAAGTAAGCCAGAGGGCTGTAAAAAGGAGATAGGCCGAAAATTTCATCCTCTCAGCAAAGGCCCCTGTGATCAGGGCCGGGGTGATGATGGCAAACATGAGCTGGAAGGCACAAAAAAGAAGGTGCGGAATGGTGTCGGCAGGACCAGGTTCAAAGCCCACCCCCCGCAAGAAAAGATAAGAGAAATCCCCGATCAGTTTGCCTTTGTCAGGGCCGAAAGCAAGACTGTAACCGTAGACAAACCAGATAAGGCTAATAAGACCCAGTGCAATGAAACATTGCATGATGATGGAAAGCACATTTTTGGCCCTGACCAGGCCTCCATAA
The DNA here is from genome assembly GCA_013153725.1 of Thermodesulfobacteriota bacterium. Classification (GTDB taxonomy): domain Bacteria; phylum Desulfobacterota; class Thermodesulfobacteria; order Thermodesulfobacteriales; family Thermodesulfatatoraceae; genus Thermodesulfatator. Next base: position 39,958 of record JAADDY010000024.1, on the reverse strand, counting down.
AAAAGAGCCAATCCCGGAGTCATCAACATCACCAAAGCAGTAGCAACCATCATGAAGGCAACGTCCCCAACGTTCATAAAAACCCTCCCAATTTTTTATTTTGGGAGAGTTAAAGCAATAGATGTGCCTCAAGCTTCTTTTCTTAGAGACAAAAAGGACTCGCCGATTTATTACTTTGGGAGTAGGAAATTTTTTGACAAAAATGGAAACAGCAGGAAAAGATAGTTCACAAAATTGGAAAAATTGGGGAGCGAATCAGCTTTTGTCCAGACAGAACTCTATGAAGAGCTTGGAACCATTGAGGGAGAAGGGAATGACAAGCCTCTTGGACTTACAAAGAATATCCAGGACATGGTTTTCGCCGGTAACGATAACGGGGGTGGAGCTCTGAAGGCTGATACCGTTTTGTTCGAAACGCCTTCTGAAGGCCCCGCAGATCATATTGGCCATCTCGCCGGCAGCATCACGAGCTTCCTCGTTGATGTCTTCGGGCTTCTGGCCAAAAAGGGATTCCACGATCCCCAGGATACAGTCTTTGTTAAAACTTACTACGAAGCTCCCGGTAAAACCCTTTCCCGTAAGCCCCAAAACCGCTGAGACCTTTCCCAGAGCTTCGGGTTCATGCCTCACGAAGCTCGTTTCTGCCTCCGGAGTTTCTCCGGTAAAGGTCATGAGGACCTCTTTTACGGAATCTTTCAGGGCGTTGAGAATAAGAGATTGACTCATTCGATCCTCCTCCCGCTTTTTTCTTATCTTTCGATCTAGCTCGCAAAAACTTAAATGAAAAATGGAATTTACAATTTCGTGCAAATGCCTAATTTCAAGGTAAAAGCAAAGGAGGAGCCGCTATGAAGGAGGCCATGCTTTACGAAAAGCTGGAAGATGGTCTGGTCAAGTGCAATCTCTGTAACCACCACTGCAAGATCCCCCCGGGGAAATTTGGTATCTGCCACGTGCGCTACAACGAAAACGGGGTTCTGTACTCCCTGGTCTACGGGAAGATCATTGCCAAACACGTGGATCCCATCGAGAAAAAACCCCTTTTCCACTTCCTGCCGGGTTCTCGCAGCTATTCCATTGGCACGGTGGGATGCAACTTCCAGTGCGATTTCTGCCAGAACTTCGAGATTTCACAGTATCCACGGCTTGAAGGCCGGGTGATAGGGGAGGACGTAACCCCAGAAGAGGTGGTTGAAGGGGCCCTCGCTACCTCCTCCCAGAGCATCTCTTACACCTACAACGAACCCACCATTTTCTTCGAATTTGCTTACGATTGTGCGCGTCTGGCCACGCAACGAGGGCTTCGGAACGTTTTCGTCTCAAACGGTTACATGACCACCGAGGCTCTGGACACCATTCATCCGCATCTTCACGCGGCCAACGTGGATCTCAAGGCCTTTCGCGAGGAGTTTTATCGCAAACACTGTAAGGCAAGGCTTGCTCCGGTACTTGAGACCCTGAAGCATCTCAAAAAGCTTAACGTTTGGCTTGAGGTCACCACACTCATCATTCCCGGTGAGAACGATGATCCTCAAGAGCTCCGTGACATCGTCCGTTTCATTCGAGACGAGCTCGGCCCGGAGACTCCCTGGCACGTGACCCGTTTCTACCCGCGCTACCAGCTCCTTACCCGCCCGGCCACGCCGGTGGAGACCCTGCGCCTGGCCTATCGCATAGGCAAAGAAGAGGGGCTCCGGTACGTCTATACCGGAAACGTCCCCGGTGAGGAGGGAGAAAACACTTACTGCTGGCAATGTAACGCTCTCCTCATCGAGCGGTACGGTTTCATGGTGACTAGCTATCGGATCACTCCGGAAGGCACCTGCCCCGAATGTGGGGCCAAGATCGACGGCGTATGGCAATAGAGAAGATCCTTCTCGAGCATGGAAGCGGGGGCCAGGCCACCTCGCGGCTCCTCGAAGAGGTCATCCTTCCAGTTTTGGGGGAGGTGCCCCTCCTCGACAGTGCCCTTCTTGAGACCCAGTCCCTCAAAGGGCTTGCCTTTACCACCGACAGCTTCGTGGTGGACCCTATCTTTTTCCCCGGGGGAGATATCGGCTCTCTTGCGGTCCACGGCACCGTAAACGACCTGGCCATGGTGGGCGCCACCCCGCTCTTTCTCTCCGTGGCCCTGATCCTAGAAGAGGGCCTTGAGGTTGCCACCCTTCGTAAGGTGCTCTCTTCCCTGGCTCAGGCGGCGAGAGAAGCCGGAGTACGGGTGATTTGTGGCGATACAAAGGTCGTCCCCCGTGGCAAGGGAGACAAAGTATTCATCAACACTACGGGCCTCGGCAGGCTGAACGCCTGGAGGCCCGCTCCCAAAAGCCTCAACCCCGGAGATAAGGTCATCGTCTCGGGCCCCATTGCCGATCATGGTCTCACCATCCTGGCGGCCCGGGAAGGCCTCGGTCTTGAGGGATTAAAAAGCGATTCCCAGGCCCTGCACCGGGTGGTTCTTCCCTTACTCGAAGAATACGGCTCCCGGATAAAACTTCTCCGGGACCCCACCCGGGGAGGGCTTGCTTCGGTGCTTCACGAGTTCGCCGCTGAAAGCGGGCGGAGTTTTCGGCTTGAGGAAGAAAAAATCCCCGTGAGGCCAGAAGTGCGTGCCGGATGCGAAATTTTGGGGCTCGACCCCCTTTACCTCGCCTGTGAAGGCCGTTTCGTGGCGGTGTGTGCCCCGGAGGCGGCAGAAGAAATCCTTGCCTTTTTAAAGGGTTTCGAGGCCACCGCCGCGGCCTCTCTCATCGGGGAAGTGGTCTCCGCGGACGATTTTCCCGTGCTTCTTGAGACCAGGGTCGGAGGGCTGCGCCCGGTGCCCCCTTTATCCGGAGAGCCCCTTCCTCGTATTTGTTGAACTTGCGCGGCTTTGCGTTAAGTTTCCTGCCTGATGCCACCAAACTGGAGGAGGAAATGAAGGACCTGACCCCCGAGGAACAACTGGCTTATCTCAAGCGCGGCACCGTGGAGATCATCGAAGAAGAGGAGCTCCTCAAGAAACTCAAACGGGCCCAGGAAACAGGTGTCCCCCTGAGGGTGAAGGCGGGCTTTGACCCCACGGCCCCGGATCTTCACCTGGGGCACACGGTGCTTCTGCGAAAGATGCGGCACTTTCAGGACCTGGGACACGAGGTCTATTTCCTCATCGGAGACTTTACCGCCATGATCGGCGATCCTTCGGGGCGTTCTGAAACCAGGCCTCCTCTCACCAGAGAGCAGGTGCTTGAAAACGCCAAGACTTACGCCGAGCAGGTCTTCAAGATCCTTGATCGCGAAAAGACGAAGGTAGTCTTCAACAGCGAGTGGATGTCGAAATTTGCGGCGGAGGATTTTATCAGGCTCTGCGCCAAGTACACCGTGGCCCGCATGCTTGAGAGGGAAGATTTCAAAAAGCGCTTTGAAAGTGGCCGTCCCATCGCCATCCACGAACTCATCTACCCCTTGATCCAGGCTTACGATTCCGTGGCCCTCAAGGCCGACGTGGAGCTCGGGGGGACGGATCAGCGCTTCAACCTCCTGGTGGGGCGCGATATTCAGCGTGAGTACGGCCAGGAACCCCAGGTAATCATCACCGTGCCCATTCTCGAGGGGCTCGACGGGGTGCAGAAGATGAGCAAGTCCCTCGGGAACTACGTGGGCATCACCGAGCCCCCGCAGGAGATGTTCGGCAAGATCATGTCCATCAGCGACGAGCTCATGTGGCGCTATTACGAGCTCCTGACCGACGTACCCCTGGAGGAGATTGCCCGCTGGAAGGAGGAGGTCTCTTCCGGGCGCCTCAATCCGCGCGATCTCAAGATGCAGCTCGCCAGGGAGATCGTCGCCCGCTACCACTCTCCGGAGGCGGCAGAGAAGGCGGCTCGGGAGTTCGAAAGGGTCTTCTCGAAAAAGGAGATCCCCGAAGACATCCCGGAGGTCACCGTTGCCGCCGGAGAGGTCTGGCTCCCCAAATTCCTGAAAGAGCAGGGCCTGGTCAAAAGTACATCCGAGGGCAAACGCCTGGTGGCTCAGGGCGGGGTCCACATCGACGGCCAGAAGGTGCAGGAGGAGAATTTCAGCTTTTCACCCGGCAAACAGTACGTCTTTCGGGTGGGGAAGAAGCGCTTCCTAAGGGTGATCGTCGGGGGTTAGAAGTGGCGGGCGGTAGCCCTCAAGCGTAAGGAAGACCTTGCGGAATCCGAGCTTGCGAAAATAGGCGCTGATCTCCCCGCGAAAGGAAAAGGCCTTTTCGAGATCTTGCCGGGCTACCTCCACGAGGGCCAGGCCGCGGGCGATTCTTACCCTCACTTTTCGCCACCCCTGCGCCGCAAGATAGGCTTCCGCCTCCCCTACGAGGGCGATCTTTTCCGCGGTGATCTCTTCTCCCGGCGGAAACCTGGTAGCCAGACAGGGGGAGGCCTCCCGGCGATGATGATCAAGCCCCGCTCTTCTTGCGATTCGTCGCAGTTCTTCCTTTCTGAAGCCGGCCTCCTTGAGAGGGCTCAAGATGCCAAGCTCTGCCAGTGCTCTGAGCCCGGGGCGGTCTTCCTTGAGATCCTCTGCCTGGGTGCCGTCAGCCAGGGGAAAGCGCGAAAGCTCCTTCAGTTTGGCGAACATGGCCTTCTTGCAGTGGTAACAGCGATCGGGGGGGTTTTGGCGGAAGGCCTCAAGGCGCAGGTGGTCAAAGGGGACTACGAGGTGTTCGATCCCGAGCCCTGCGGCCAGGAGACCTGCCCGGCGGAGGTCGCCTTCCGGCACGATGGCCGAAGAGATGGTAACGGCCTGAACCCTTTCCGGCCCGAGGATTTCTTTGGCCAGGATGAGGAGGGCGCTGCTGTCAAGCCCCCCGGATAAGGCCACCGTAAGGCCCGGAAGCCTTTTAAGAAAAGAGGCAAGCCTTTTTGTTTTGGCCTCAAGCTCCACTAACGAAAGGGATAAAGCTCGGTTCCGGGAAAAGCGGCCTGGGGCTCGGAGATCAGGAATTTCTTCTCTTTGATCCAGTTCTTTAGAGTTTCGGCGATCTGCCGGGCCCGCACGTAACTCGACAGAGGCACGGTGGGAATTTCCTTGTCGAGGACCCTGATCTTTCCGCTCTTGAGTTCGGCGTAACTTACCGTACCGTAGGAGCGTTTGATCCCGTTGGGATAATCGTAGCCGTAGTCCACCACCTGGGTGAAGATCTCTTCATCCGAGGTGCCGGCAAAGGAGGCGATCTCTTCGTTCAGAATCGGGATGGGAACTCCCACTCCCACCGCAAGCGAACAGCCGTAACCCAGGATGCTCACCCCCACCAGCCACTCGGGTTTCATCTGTTTGAGGTCCCCATAGACCATGAGCGTGGCCCCTGGAGCCAGGGGGAGCCCCTTTTCCGTGCGCGGCACCTTGAAGTTGCACTGGGTCCCGGCCCAGGCCACGTAGCCTACTCCGCCCCCGAGGAAGATGCGGGTGCCCACCCCGATGGTGCGGAGGTAAGGGTCCTTGAAGAGGGGAGAGAGCTGCCCGGCCGTGGCATAGTTGGCGTTGGCGGCTTTCGGGCGCAGGACTCCCATGTAGGTGTAAATCGTCTTGTCCGAGAGATTGATGGCGCAATTGTAGTTCTGATAGGCGTTACGCGGGTTGCAGAGGAGGGCATAGGGAAGGTCCTTGAGGGTGACTTCTTTTTCGAGATACTTGCGGGGGTAGCAGTGGGTCCCGTAGGATTTGGCCCGCAAAAGCACGGTCTTCCCCGCCACGAGATCGTGAATCACATGCCCCCCGCCGTAGCGGAATTCACCGGGGTAGACTTTGTTCAACGGATCGTCTTCGGTGGGTTCCGTGGCACCGATGTAGATGTCCACCGCTGCGATCCCGGCGTAAGCCGGTACTCCGTTGAGCCATACCCGGTGGGCCTTAATGGCTGGTACCGAATGGCCAAAGTTGATGAAGGCCCCGGAGGAACACATGGGAGCGAAGGTGCCGGTGGTGACCACGTCTACTTCGGCCGCGGCCTCTTCTGGCCCGTTTTCCTTCACGATGTTTACCATCTCCTCCGCGGTGACCACCACGGCTTCACCCCGCCGAATCTTTTCGTTGATCTCGTCGATGGTCTTGCGAACTTTGTATCCCATGAGGCCCTCCTATTCTACGAGCGAGACTACTTCATGGCCGGCCATTTCAAGGGCAGCGGCGATGGGTTCAAGCGGGCATTTTTCGAGCCGCACGTAATAGATCTTCTTGCCGCTGGCGTGGACGTCCATTCCGACCGAGATTATGCGCCCACCGTGAGAGCGAATGATGTCGAGCACTTCCTCGAAGCTGCTTTCGCCCCCTGGCACCACGTCGATCCGGGAGCTTGAGCGCAGGATGCCCATGAGTTCGATAAAGGCTTCGAGCAAATCAGTCACGGTGATGATGCCCACGAGACGTCCCTCGTGGGTGACGGGGAGACCACCAATCTTGTAGCGGTAGATGAGCTTGGCGGCTTCATCGATGGTGGCTTCCGAGTCGATGGTAACGGGATTTATGATCATCACCTCGCGAATGGGAAGCTTGTCCATCACTGCGGGCAGGGCGTACTGCCTGATGCTGCTTTCCGTCACCAGGCCCACGAGCCGGTCTTCTTCGGTGACGGGAAGGTGCCGGATGGAATGTTTCTTCATGAGCTGGATGGCGTCTTCTACCGTGGCGTCCGGCGAAATGGTGACCACGTCTTTGATCATCCAATGCTTGATGCGCAAGGCTCGACCTCACGAACTTTTTGCCCAGTATAGCATTGGCAAAAAGGGCATCAACTACTAAGCCGCTTCCGGGCGTTTCCGGCGCTTTTCCTCGAAGTGTTCGTGGACCTGGTGCATGAATGCTTCAAGGCGCATGCGGGTCCCCATGGAACGTTGCCCGTCGCAGGAGACGGTAAGCACCGGCACCAGGCCGTTTTCCTCTCTTACCCTCTTGAGGAGCATGGTCACCACGGTACCGGGCATACAGGTGAAGGGGATGACGTTTATGATGCCGTTTACCCCGTGGCGGAGATAATCGAGACTTTTGCCCACCGAAAGGATGGCCTCGCCCTCGAATTCTTCGCTCACGTACCGCTTGGCAAACCCTATGATTTCGTCGACATGGGGTTCTTCCGCGGTGCGAAGGAGGTCCTTCACCAGGGAGGCAAACTTGTGTTCGTCTTTTACCTGGACGTGGTTTTCGATGATGAGGCGGGTGAGCTCCCGCAGCTTGCGAAGCCTCTTGGCCCAGCGTTTGGAGGTGAAGTTGATGTAGTAGATCCACTCCGCGATGGTGGGAAGCCAGACTTCGGCTCCCATTTCTTCCAGCACCTTGACGATGTTTTCGTTGGCAAAGCGGTTGGCTCGCACGTAAATCTCACCCACGATGCCCACGATGGGCTTTTCACCCTGACCTTCCACGGGTATCTGGGTGAAGTCTTCCCGGATCTCCTGCATCACCTTGAGGAGGTCTTCCCGCCTTTCGATGGCGGTGCAGAGCCTTTCGAGGGCCCGGCGGTAGACCCTTTCCGTCTCCCCGGGGTGGACCTCGTAGGGCCTTATCTCTCGCAGGAGTTTGTCGAGGATGTCCACGCAAACGATGGCCTGCCAGGAGAGGCGGACGAAGTCACTGCCTCCGATCATGCCGATCTCCTGATAGAACTTGACGTCCTGGGTGGGAGAATAGATGGGGACGTTTTCATAGCCCAGCTCGTCAAGTATCTTGCGGTGGAGCCGGTTGTACTGGCCGAAACGGCAGGGACCAGCCCCGGAAGGCATGAAGAAGGCGGCCTTTTGCGGGTCAAACCCGGGCTGCTTGAGCATCTTCAGCATGTCGCCGGTGGTGAGGACAGCGGGGTAGCATTCCTTCCCGGAGGTGTAGCGCCGTCCGAGTTTTAGCGATTCTTCGTCGGATTCCGGAAGTACCACGGCGTTTACCCCACAGGCCCGAAAGGCCGCGGCCAGAGCATAAGCGTGGTCTGCCATGTGGGGGATGTAGAGAGTGCGGCCGTCTTCGGGTTTGACCTTGCGGCGGTAACGCCGGGGGGGTTTCTTCCCGGCCAGCCGCTTGCCTCTCACACTGTCCAGGAAGGCCTCGATCCGGGTGACCACACCGGCATCGGCACTGTGCTCGTCTATTTCGAGCTCAAGGTAGGGTTTTCCACCCAGAAGCTCTTCGAAGAAATGGATGATGAAGGAATCCGGCCCGCAGGAGAAATTGGTGAGGAAGATGGGATAGAGCTTTTCGTGCTCCCGTATGAAATGCGCCGCTAGCAGAAAACGCTGCCCGTAACGCCAGTACATCCCCTCAAGGCCGTCGAGATCCTCCACTTCGGCAAGGGGAAGCATATCCACCGGAAGACCTACCACCCCAAGGCTCCGGATCTTGTTGTGAATTGCAAGATTTGCTCCCGGATCGCAGGCGTTGTAGGGGCGCCCCACGATCACCAGGGCCACTTCGTCCTCGCCAAGGCCTGAGAGGACCTCTTTTCCGCGCTCCTTGAGCCAGCGGTCGAATTCCTGCTGGGCCGCTTCCGCAGCCTCCCAGGCTTTTCGCACTTCCTTTGTGGAAACTCCGAGCATCTTCGCCAGTTCTTTCTTTTCGTTTTCAAGCACCTTGCCGCCGGTACCAAAGTGGAAGACCGGGGCCAGAAGCTCTGCCCCGTAGCTTTCAAAATTGAAGGAGGCCGCCAGAGCCGAAGGGATGCTCTGCACGTAAGGGCAGATCTTTCCGACCTGGAGTTTGGGATGGTCGGAAGGGAGATCGATGATATAGGGCACGAAGATTTTCTTGACTCCCTTTTTGAAGAGGTCGAGGACGTGCCCGTGGGTCACCTTGATGGGGAAACACGTCTCCGCGGCCACGGCTTCACAGCCGGCGTTTACAAGTTTCTTGTTGGTGGGCTCCGAGATGACCACTTCGAAACCCAGTTCCTGAAGGAGGGTGGCGAAGAAGGGGAGCCTCTCAAAGTTAAAAAGTGCGCGCGGAAGCCCTATGGTGCCACGATGGCCAGGGCCTTCTTTTACGAAGCTCAGGAGCTTTTCTTCTCTCTCCTTGATGAGGTTCGGAAGCGTGGCCGGTGGTTTGCGGTGTTCTACCTCGTACTTTTCGCAGCGGCCGCCGTAGAAATAGGGTGGATTGCCCTCGATGGAGACTTTGCGTATCTCACACTGGTTGGGGCATCCCTGGCATTCAAAGGTCGAGATCTCGTATCTCACGTGGGAGAGGTCAAAGCCCCGGAACTTGGTATCCCCCTTGCTTTCTTCGCGGGCGAGAAGCGCTGCCCCTAGGGCCCCGGTTACTTCGTGGTGCGGGGGCACGGTGATCTCCTTGCCCAGAACCTTCTCAAAGGCTGCCACGATCCCCGCGTTGAAGGCCGTGGCGCCCTGGTAGAAGACTTTCTGGCCTATCTTGCGGCCTTCGACCACCTTGTTGAGATAGTTGTGCACGATGGCGTAACAGAGACCGGCGATGAGGTCTTCTTTGGGGAGTCCCTGCTGCTGGTAATGCAGGAGGTCTGACTGCATGAAGACCGTGCACCGCTCTCCCATCTCCACCGGGGCTTCGGAGGCCAGGGCGTATTCCCCGAACTTTTCGATGGGGACGTTCAGACGCACGGCCTGTTCTTCCAGGAACGAACCCGTGCCCGCGGCACAGGCCTTGTTCATGGTGAAGTCGACGATGGCTCCACCCTCCAACCGGATATATTTGGAATCCTGCCCGCCGATTTCGATGATGGTGTCCACCTCCGGGTCGAGGAAGGCCGCGGCCTTGGCCTGGGCGGTGATTTCGTTCCGGATGACGTCTGCTCCCACGAAATCACCCACGAGATAGCGCCCGGAGCCGGTGGTGCCCACTCCCAGGACTTCGATCTCAAAATTTTTGGGAAGCCTCTCCCGCAGGGTGAGAAGCCCCTCCTTTACGCTTTCGAGTGGTTTTCCGTGGTGAAGAGCGTAGGTTTTGGCGAGAAGTCGCCCCTCTTCGTCTATGGCCACCAGCTTGGTGCTCACCGATCCCACATCGATCCCGAGATAGATTCGCAGAGGGCCTTCCTTGGGGAAGGAGGTTTCGGTCTTTATCCGGCGGGGAGTGTAGGGGCCGAGCCTTTCCAGGCGCTTTACCGTGCGGGTCCTTTCTTTGAGGTAGGCTTCAAGGACCTCGGAACCCTGGTAGGAGGCCTTAAAGCGCCCGTCGAGCCCGTAAAGCGCCGCCCCTATGGCCCCCATGATGAAGTGGTACTCGGGAATGATGAGCTCGTCTTCCCGAAGGTGGAAGACCTCTTTTATGGCCCGGCGCACTCCGAGATTTGCTGCCACCCCTCCCTGAAAGACGATGGGAGGGAGCACTTTGCGCCCCCGGGCCAGGTTGCTCTTGAGGTTTCTGATGATGGCAAAGCACAGACCTGCAATGATTTCGTGGTCGGGGACGGCGGCCTGCTGAAGGTGGATCATGTCGGATTTGGCAAAGACCGTACAGCGCCCGGCAATGCGGGGAATGTTCTCCGCCTTAAGGGCCAGACGGCTGAACTCCTCGATGGTGTAGCCCAGGCGGGCGGCCTGCTGTTCGAGAAAGGCCCCGGTACCCGCGGCACACATGGTGTTGAGGGCGAAGTCCTTGATGCGGAATTTCCCACCTTCGTGGGAGATGAAGACCAGCTTGGAGTCTTCTCCGCCGATATCGATGATGGTGTTGGCCTCGGGATGAAAGTGCTCCACGGCGCGGGCGTGAGCCATGACCTCGTTTACAAAGGCCACCGAAAGGATCTGAGCGATGAATTTTCCGGCGGTTCCGGTGCAGGTGAGGCCAGCGAGGTTTTCTCGTCCGAAGCGCTCTTCTACTTCTTTGAGGATACGGGCTGCTGTTTCCACCGGCTGGCCGTGGGTTTTCTGGTAGGTGTGGTAAAGGACCTCTCTTTCCGGGGAAAGGACCGCTACCTTGGCGGTACCGGAACCCACGTCAAGACCCACGTAATATTGCTCCATCCCCGACCTCCCAGATTTTCTTCTTTCTTTTTAATTTAAGCGATCCGCTAGGAATTTTGAACACCTTTTAACTAATCAAAGTTCAAAAAGCCGGACAAACTCTTCCTTGGGGAGCTCTTCCCGTAAGAGGGCCAGGGTTTCCGAGGGTTTGGTGTTGCGGCCTACCAGGATTTTGAGGATCTTGGCTCCCCGATTCTGGTAATAGTCGCGCAAGGGGCGCGTGCGCTCCTTGTAAGTGAGCCATTTTTTGTAAATGAGCTCGATGTAATCGTCGTCTCTTCCGGTGCGGTCTCCTCCCACGTTCCGGTGGATGCGTTCGAGAATTTCTTCGAAAGAGGCCTCAAGCACCACGACCAGGGGAATATGGAGATCCTTGGCGAGGTATCGGGCCTGTCCTTCGTGCCGCGGGAGCCCGTTCATGATGAGGATTTCATCTCCCGAAGCCCCTCTGGCGTGCAAAAAACCCTTGAGAATCTTGAGAGCGAGGTAGAGGTGTTCGTTTTCAAGGAGGAGACCTTCGGAGAGGACCTTCTGGATAAAGATTCTCTCCGATGGGAGAAACCCGTCCCGGATCTCTCCGCGGGCCACGGCTCGAAGCTCTCTCCCGAAATCGAAATGGAGGAACTTCTTTCCGTAAAGCCCGACTTCCTCGAGAAGATCACCCAATGGGCTTTTACCAACTCCTGTAGGTCCAAGAAGTAGCAACCCTTTCAGCATGTTAAGGCAAAATGGCTTCTACAAAGGCTTGCGGATCAAAGGGCTCCAGGTCTTCGAGTTTTTCTCCGAGCCCCACGAAACAGATAGGTATTTTGAAGAGATGGGCAAGGGTGAGGGCGATGCCGCCTTTGGCGGTGCCGTCCATCTTGGTAAGGATGAGGCCGGAGATGGGCAGGGCCTCACTGAAGAGCTTGACCTGGTTGATGGCGTTTTGGCCGGTGGTGGCATCGATCACGAGGAGATTCTGGTGGGGTGCTCCTGGGAGGACCTTCCCTGCCACCCGGGCCATCTTTTTTAGTTCTTCCATGAGGTTGTATTTGGTATGCAACCTGCCCGCGGTATCTACGAGAGCGACGTCGATACCGCGGGCCTGGGCCGCTTTTAGCCCCTCAAAGACCACCGAAGACGGATCTGCCCCGGGGTGTTGTTTGACAACCGGGATTTCGAGCCGCTTTCCCCAGGATTCAAGCTGTTCGATGGCGGCGGCCCGGAAGGTATCTGCCGCCACAAAAAGCACGGAAAACCCCTGCTTCTGGAGCCGAAAGCCCAGTTTAGCGATGGAGGTGGTCTTTCCCACACCGTTCACTCCCACGATGAAGATGGCGGCTGGCCGTGCTTCAGGCGGGAAGGGTGGGGGCTCCAGAGAAAGGATTTTGAGCATTTCCTTCTTGAGGGCTTCTTTGAAGGCGGAGGTCTTAAGCAGCTCCCCCTGTTGGACCTTGACCTTCAAAGGGGCCAGGAGGGCCTTCAGGGTGTCGATGTTGATGTCAGCGGTGATAAGGGCCTCTTCGAGTTCCTCAAAGAAGGCTTCGTCTACCGTGCGTTCGACGACAAATATCTCTCCCAGCCCCTCTTGCAACCTTTCACGGGTGCGAGAAAGGCGTTCCCGGAACTTCCCCCAGAGAGATTGTCGTTCCTCCGGCTGGGTGCTGGGAGTTTCTTCTGTTTCTTCCTGCTTACGGCGTAACCACTTGAACATAGAGATCCCTTGCGTTAAAAGAGCTAAAGCTGTGCTAAGAGATAGCCTAGCCTGGAGAGCTTTGCAAGAATGGAAATAAAGCTCGAGCTTTTGCCCCCGGAAAAACGTGGTCGGGTTCCAGCCCACAAGAACCTGCCTTTTGGTCGTATCTTCACCGATCACATGTTCTACATGTTCTATCGGGAAGGAGACGGTTGGCAGGACGCCTGTATAAAACCTTACGGCTCCCTTTGTCTCGATCCGGCGGCCGTCGTCTTCCACTATAGCCAGACGATTTTCGAAGGGCTCAAGGCTTACTACGGTGTGGACGATCGCATCCGCCTCTTTCGCCCGGAGAGAAACATGGCGCGCATGAACCGTTCCGCCTGGCGGATGTGCATGCCGCAGATCGACGAGACCTTCGTGCTCAAAGCCCTCAAGAAGCTCGTGGATATCGAAAAGGAATGGATCCCGCGGGAGAAGGGTTCGGCCCTCTATATCCGTCCTCTAATGATGGGTACGGAGACCTTCCTGGGGGTCAAACCCAGCTCGGAATATGTCTTTCTGATCATTCTCTCGCCGGTGGGGGCTTACTATCGTGAAGGTTTCAACCCGGTAAAAATCTACGTTACCGACAAGTACGTCCGCGCGGCTCCCGGAGGGGTGGGGGATGTCAAAACCGGTGGCAACTACGCCGCAAGCCTCATGGCCTCGGAAGAGGCCAAAAAACTGGGCTACACCCAAGTCCTGTGGCTTGACGCCATCGAAAGGCGTTACGTGGAAGAAGTGGGCACCATGAACATCTTCTTCTACTTCGAAGACGAACTGGCCACACCGGCGCTCACCGGTACCATCCTCCCGGGCATTACCCGGGAGTCCGTGATCCAGATGGCGAGAGACTGGGGCCTTCGGGTCACGGAAAGGCGCATTCCTATTGAAGAAGTCCTGGAGGGGGCGGAAAGCGGCCGCCTCAAAGAGTGTTTCGGCACCGGGACGGCGGCGGTCATCTCCCCGGTAGGGTGTCTGGCATACAAAGGGAAGGAATACGTTATCAACGAAGGCAAGACTGGCCCACTCGCCCGCCGCCTCTTCGAGGAACTTACCGGGATCCAGTACGGTGAGAAGCCTGATCCCTACGGCTGGGTTCAGTTTGTGCCCTGATCTCTTTCTTCTCTGCCATAAGCCTTCCAAGGAGATCCTCGATATCTTTGAACTTGAGCCTCACCCTGGGCATCTGGGCAAAACGCTTTTCGAGGACCTTTTCTTCCCCCCAGATGATCACGTCTTTGATCACTTCCTCAAGCTCTGCAATGTTGCGTGGCCAGGGATAGAGCAAGAAGCGCTCAAAGAGCTTGAGGGAAAGAGAGATGACCTCCTTGCGGTAGATCCAGGCGTAGTTCTCCAGAAAATACTGGACCAGGAGTGGTAGATCTACCAGCCTTTCCTTGAGGGGTGGGAGCCTGATGGCAAACTCCGCAAGTTTGAAGAAGATCTCCGGCAGGAGTTTCCCTTCCTTGAGGAGTTTTTCGGGCGGGGTGGCGAGGGAGATGATGAGTTTGATCTTGCTGTAAACGGGCTCGGTGGCCCCCAGGGGATAGAAATAGCCGTTTTCCAGGAAGAGGAGCAGCCGCTGCTGGGCAGAGAGAGGGAGATCTTCCAGATTTTCGATGTAGAGGATTCCGTCTTCGGCCTTGGCAAAGGCCCCTTCCTTGCTTTTTTTGATGTTTTTGATCACGCCTGGTTTGAAACCAAAAAGAAGGGGTTCGATCATCTCCTGGGGAAGGGCGGCCGCGGTAAATTTGATGAACTTTCCTTGCCGGTGGGCGTGAATGTGGCGGGCAAGAAGTTCCTTGCCCACGCCTCTTGGGCCCTGGAGCAAAATGGGTTCCGGGAGGCGGGCCAGGATGGGGATAGACTTCCTGATGTGAACGATTTTTTCCTCTTCTCCAATGAAAGGATGCTCCCTCTCCTCCTGAGTTAGGGGAAATTTACGATTCAGAATTTCCTCCACAAAGGAATAAAACCTGGCGGGGGTAAAGGGCCGCTTGAAGTAGGAGATTTTCAACCCCTCGAAGGGCAGATTCTTTCTTTTACGGCTAATGGCCAGGATGTGGCAGCGTTTGGGGATCTCCTCCGGAATGCGGGCCAGATCTTCTGGCCTGATTTTTGCAGGTTCTACCAGGATAATGAGCTGAGCACGATCAGAGCTTGTAGGTGAACCCTTGGCAAGGTTCAACAGGTGGTTGACATAACGACCTAGCGGTTCTTCTCCGGCTATTACGCAAAAAGATATCATTTGTAGAGAAGGATTTAAGCAAGCCCTGTACCATGAAAAAGGCTTTTAGAGGCCCAATTTTCATCTAAAAAGTCCGCCTAAAGCGGCGATTTTTGCTCTTTCCCGGGAAGGCACTGTCAAATTTTTGACAAAGTGTGAAAAAATTTCTCTTCTTAGGGAAAAATTTTTCGCTTTTCTTGGTTGAGTTGAAAAAAATTTTCTTTCTTTTCTGCTGGTTCCAGGCAAGAGGTGTGCCTAAAAATCGACAATTTTTTTGGCCTGGGCCGTAGCCTTCTGCACCGCAACAGCCTTGTCCAGATCAAGATCCGCAAGCTCCTCTTCCCCCATGTCTCGGTAGACCTGGCTGCGGGCCATGAAAGCTGCCGCGTAAAGGGGTTCGAGGTCGATGGCCTTGTTGAAGCATTCAAGCGCCTTTTCTAGTTCCTTTTTGCGGTAATAGACCTGCCCCAGTCGAAAATGGAGCCGGGCGTTTTCTGGCTCTTTTTCCAGGGCTTTCAGGAGGTCCTGTTCAGCCTCGTCCAGACGCTCGAAGCGGAGGTGGATGGCAGCCCGGGCGTGAAGGGCCTTTACCATGTCGGGCTCAAGCTCAAGGGCTTTGTTCAGATATTCCAGGGCCTTGTCAAACTGCTGTTTGAAGAGGAGAAAGGCTCCTTCTTCGTAGAGTTCTTCAGCGGTCATGTTTGGCCTCCTTGTCCTTTTTGAGAAAACTGTTTAATAGTTAATTGGTTTCCCGACAAGGAGGGGTGCCCGAGCGGCCGAAGGGGGCGGCCTTGAAAGCCGCTGAGGGCCTAGTGCCCTCCGGGGGTTCGAATCCCTCCCCCTCCGCTTGTCAAAAAAATTTTTCTTGGTTAGTCTAAAAATACCCCGGAGGGGTGACCGAGTGGCCGAAGGTGCTCGCCTGCTAAGCGAGTGTGCCCTCAAAAAGGGCACCGTGGGTTCGAATCCCACCCCCTCCGCCATCTTCTCGGAAATTTTGTCGCTACTCTCGCCAATTTCGTCCCGCTAAACCCTTTGTTTTCAAGAATTTCCTGGGTTTCATTTTGGCATCCAAGCTGCATGTTAGATCTTACAAAAAAGCTAAGGAGGTAGGGTATGAAGAAATTGGTTTTCCTTCTTCTGGGTGGCCTTTTGGTCAGCTGGGGCGGATGGTCCTTGGCTGAGGAAAAGAAAGCCCTTACCGAACTGAAGGTTCCGGTAGTAAAAGAATACGAGGTCAAGATGGGTAAGGTCGCTTTTCCTCATGCCAGGCACTTCCTGGATGCAGGGTATTCCTGCGGCACCTGCCACCACGAGAAGAAGAGCAAGGTGGATGGGAAGATGGTCCCCACGCCGATGAGTGTTGAGAAGGTGAAGGCCCTTTATGCCGAGGGCAAGTCTCCTTTCCAGTGCAAGACCTGTCATGGTGATCTCAAGAAAGCCCAGTTCAAGAAGCTCTTTCACAGCAATTGCCTCTCCTGCCACAAGGCCATGAAGGCGGAAGGCAAAAAGCTCCCCACAAAGTGCCGGGATTGCCATGTGAAGACCAAGAAGGTTCGCAAGGCGGTGGAAGGCTGTTAGTCTGAATTCCTGATCAGATCGCTTTCTAAGGGCGCCTCAAAGGCGCCCTTTTGTTTTGGACTTAAACTGCTAGCCGAATATAATGAAGGCGTTCAGCGGCTAGCAGACATGACAAAGAGAATCCTTTTGGGCGTATTGATAGTCTTTCTCGTGGGGTGTGGCCCAAAGCCTCCCTCTCCCAATCCTCCTCTTCCTTCTCCTCCTTCCAAATATCAGGAAGCCGGCCCGGGGGCCCAAAAAATCCGAGAGATTACCGGTGCCTGGTGGCGATCCTTTCGAGATGAGAATCTGAACCAATTGGTAGAGCAGCTCCTTTCCCGAAATTTCGATCTCCTGGAGGCCTGGGCCAGAATTGTCGAGGCCCGCGCCCTTTTTGGCGAAAAGCACGCCGCTCAGTTTCCCAGGCTCGATTTCAATTTTCGTGGAGAGCGCCGAAAGACCGTGGTCCTCGCCCCTTACTTTCGCGGAGGGGGCTACATTACCGGAAGATTTACCGGTTCTCTGGCAGCTTCCTACGAGGTAGATCTCTGGCAGAAACTCTCCCGTGCCAGCCGGGCCGCCCGTCTGAGGCTCCTGGCAGAGGAAGAAAATCGCCTGGCCCTGGCCCAGAGTCTTGTCGCAGAGCTCGTGAGCCGGTATCTGGAGGGAGCCTTCCTCAGCTGTGAACTCGACGCCCTGAGAGAAGAGCTTGCCGCCCAGGGGGCCTACGTGAGGGCCCTTGGCGAGCGTTATGAGGCCGGTCTCGTCGACCCTTCTGTCCTGGAGGCCGAAAGACGCCTCCTGGCCGGTCTGGAAGAAGATGTCCCGCGACTTGAGGCCGAAATCGCCACTCGAAAACAGCAAATCGCCCTTCTTCTTGGGAAATACCCCGCCCAGAAGATATCTTTTTCTGCCTGTAGATACGATCTTCCTCCACCTCCTGCCGGGCTTCCCTCGGAACTTCTTCTGCGAAGGCCGGATCTTCGGGCGGCGAGGGCCCGTCTCCTGGCAGCGGCGGAAGAGGCGGCCTCGACGAGAGCGGCACGCTTCCCTCAACTCACCCTCACAGCCACGGAAGGAAGGCTCTCAAACGCTTTGAATACCCTCCTTCGCCAGCGGAACCGTTTCTGGGAGCTTGCCTTTGGGGTGATGCAGCCACTTTTCGATGCCGGGGCGCGAAAGTCCCGGGAAGAAGCAGCCCGGGCACGGTTCCGGGCCCTTGAGGTTTCTTACGCCCGGGCGGTCCTCCAGGCCTTCTTTGAGGTCGAAAATGCCCTTTTGCTCGAAAGGACCTGGCGTGAAAGGCTCTCTCTGGCAGAGAAGCAGCAGGAGGCCGCCTGCCGGGAAGAGACCATCAAAGGTTTGCGTTACAGGCTGGGTGTGGTACCGGTGCTTGACTATCTGAAAGCCAGACATTTCTGTGCCGAAAGAAGGCGCCATGCCCTTACGACCAGAAAGGCCCTCCTGTTGAACCGGGTCTCTCTCTATCGGGCCCTTGGAGGCGGATGGCCGGAATTTTCGCCAGGATCATGAGGAAGAAAACATTTTTTCATCTCCTTTTGGTGCTCTTGCTCCTTTCCGTTGGAATAGGAGGGGCCCTTTATCTCCTGCACACCAAGCCCAAGCTCAAAAAACGCAAACTAAGACCCCACCCCCCGCTCGTCAGGGTGAAGGAGATCTCCCCCCAGAGCTACCGGATAAAGATAGAAGGCTTCGGGACGGTTTATCCCCTGCGTACCGGGCAAATCGTTCCGGAGGTGGCAGGAAGGGTCCTCTACGTATCGCCTCGTCTGGTGGCAGGTGGCCGGTTCAAAAAGGGGGAGCTCCTCCTCAGGATAGATCCGCGGGACTACGAAGCAGCTCTTGCTCTGGCCAAAGCAGAGCTCGAAGAGGCTCGCCGGCAGCTGGCCCAGATAGAGGCCGAGGCCCAGGCTGCCAGGACCGAATGGTACGAGATCCTGAGACACAAGACTCCCCCTTCACCTCTGGTGCTCAAGGAGCCCCAGCTTGAGGCGGCCAAAGCGCGGGTTCTGGCGGCGGAGGCCAAGGTGAAGAAGGCTGCTCTCGATCTTGCCCGCACGGAGATCAAGGCCCCCTTCGATGGTGTGGTAATTGAGGCGGACGTGGAGGTGGGGCAATACGTTTCCCCCGGCATGGTGCTTGGCAAAATTTACGACGCCTCCGCCGTGGAAGTCCGTGTGCCGCTGGAGGCTAAATTCTTGCCCTGGCTCAAGATTCCGGGTTTCAACACCCGGGGGGAAGGTTCTCGGGCGCTCGTCTTCGTGAGGCTGGGGGAGAGAGAGGAAAATTGGCCGGGAAGGATCGTTCGGGCCGCGGCCAAAGCCGACGAAAAGACCCGGCTCCTCGATCTCTTCGTGAGGGTGAAAGACCCCTTCCGGCGTCATCCCTCCCTGCTCCCGGGCTTTTTCGCCCGGGTGGAACTCTGGGGGCAAGAGTATTCCGGGGTTTTCGTGCTGCCTCGCAAAGCGCTTCATCTGGAGGAAGGGCGCTGGATAGTCTGGGTGGTGGAAGAGGGCCGTCTTGCGAGGCGGGAGGTGGAAGTCCTTTACTTTGGCCGGGAAGAGGCCCTCCTGAGACAAGGGCTTAAGGCCGGAGACCAGGTGGTACTCTCCCGCCTGGCCGGGCCCTTCCCCGGGATGAAAGTAAGAATCGCACCATGAAGACCCTCATCGCTTGGTTTGCCGAAAACCACGTCGCAGCCAATCTTTTGATGTTCTTTCTCCTGGCGGCGGGCCTCTTTTCGGCCTTTCATCTCAAGGTGGAGATCTTTCCCGAGGTGGCCCTGGATCAGATCGAGGTCCGGGTGGAGTACCGCGGGGCCTCTCCGGACGAAGTGGAAGATTCCGTCATTCGCCCCATCGAAGAGCGCATCTCGGGGCTTCCTGGTATCGAACGCATTTACTCCATGGCCGCGGAGGGTCTCGGGAAGATCACCGTGGAGGTGATGAAGGGCTGGGACGTCAACAAACTTTACGACGACATCAAGGTGGAGGTGGACAGCCTCACCATCCTTCCCGAGGAGGCGGAACGACCCATCGTGCGCCAGGTGACCCGCCGCTACCCGGTCATCAACATCGCCCTTTACGGTGACGTCTCTGAGGCCACCCTCAAGTACTGGGCCGAGAGGGTGAAGGAGGAACTCCTTTCCCTGCCCGAGGTCACGGAGGTCGCCTATTTTGCCCTGCGGCCCGCGGAGATCCACGTGGAGGTCTCGGAGGAGACCCTGAGGAAGTATGGCCTGAGCCTCTTTGAGATCGCCCGTATCATCCGGCAGGAAAGTCTCGATCTTCCGGCAGGGCGCATCCTCGACCCCTCCAAAGAGATCCTGCTTCGGGCCCAGGGCAAGAAGTATTACGCCCGGGGCTATAGCGAACTTCCCATCATTTCCTCTCCGGAGGGCACGGAGATCAAGCTCCGGAGCCTTGCCACGGTAAAAGACGAATTTCGCGATATCATCGACCTTTTCGCCTACTTCAAGGGCAAGCGGGCGGCGGTGATCGAGGTCTTCCGTCTTGGAAATCAGAACGTGCTCACCATCTCCAAGGCGGTGAACGAGTACTTCCCCATCCTCAAGGCCCACCTGCCAGAAGGGCTTTCGCTTGAGATCTTCGAGGATCACTCCCAGATCCTCAAGGCCCGACTCTTTCTCCTCTTCAAGAACATGGGCCTCGGGATGATCCTCGTGATCGTGATGCTCGGCTTTTTTCTGAATCCTAGGCTTTCTTTCTGGATCATGCTGGGAATTCCCATCTCCTTTGCCACGGCGCTCTTTCTCATGCCCTACTTCGACGTCTCCATCAACATGGTCTCGCTCTTCGCCTTCATCCTGGTCCTGGGCATCGTGGTGGACGACGCCATCGTCATCGGAGAAAACGTCTTTCGGCTTCGAGAAGAGGAGGTCCCACCCCTTCAGGCCGCGGTAGAGGGCACCACAGAGGTGGCCCGGCCGGTGATCTTTGCCGTGCTCACCACCATGGCGGCCTTCTGGCCCCTCCTTTACGGCACTGGGGTGCTCGGGAAGTTCATCCGGGTCATTCCCATCGTGGTGATTCTGGTGCTTCTTGGTTCCCTTCTTGAAGCCCTTTTCGTGTTGCCGGCCCATCTGGCCGCCACCAGGGGGCGCATCTCTCCGGAGGGGGCGAGTTTTCTCGCCCGGGGGCTCAAGAGATTCGTCTCTGGCCCCTACCGGCGGCTTCTCGTTTTCTGTTTGCGCTGGCGTTACGCCACGCTTGCCGGGGCCCTTGCCATCCTTATCCTTTCTCTGGCCCTCTGGCTCGGGGGCCGGATCAAGTTCACCTTCTTCCCGCGGGTGGAAAGCGACGACATCAACTGCTATCTCACCATGCCAGCCGGCACCCCGGTCTCCCGCACCCTGGCCATCGCCCGTGAGATCGAAAAAAAGGGCCTTGAGGTGGTGAAGGAATACGAAGAGAAATACGGCAAACCCCTGGTGGAATATTCCATGATCATGATCGGGGTCCACCAGGCCCGTCACGGCCCCAAAGCCGGAAGGCCAAGCATGGGTTCCCATCTGGCCCAGGTAACGATCGAGCTCGTTCCCGGTGAGAAGCGCCCGGGTATTAGCACGCGAGAGATAGTCCGAAAGTGGCGTCAGAAGGTGGGGGAGGTGCCGGGGGCCGAGGGGGTCCTCTTTCAGAGCGAGCTCTTTGGTCTGGGGAAAGCCATCGAAGTGGCCCTTTCCCTGCGCGATGAAAAGGCCCTTCTCGCTGCGGTAGAGGAGCTCAAAAAGGAGCTTTCCCGCATCCCGGGCGTTCACGACATCGAAGACAGCTTCCTTCCCGGCAAGGAAGAGATAAAACTTCGTCTGCGTGAAGGGGCAAGGAGCCTCGGGGTAACTCTCGAAGACGTGGCCCGCACCGTAAGACACGCCTTTTACGGGGCCGAAGCCCTGCGGGTGCAGAGAGGGGAGGACGAAGTCCAGGTCCTGGTGCGCTATCCCGCGGCGGCCCGGTCCTCCCTCTGGAGCCTTGAGAATTTGCGGCTTCATCTTTCAGATGGCCGCGAGATCCCGCTTGAAGAAGTGGCCCGTCTCGAACGCGGGGAAAGCTACGTCACCCTCGAGAGGCTTGATTGCCGCAGGGTGATCCGGGTCCTGGCAGAGGTTGACGAAAAGGTCGCCAACGCCGCGGAGATCAGGGACTATCTCAAGAAAGAATTCCTGCCGGCCCTCAAGGCCAAGTATCCGGGGCTGGTTTATTCCATCGAAGGGGAAGGGCGGCGGCAACGCGAGGCCATGCGGGACGTGGTAAAAGGTTTCTTCGTGGCCCAGCTCGCCATCTTTGCCCTGCTTGCCATTCCACTGAGGTCCTATCTCCAGCCCCTGGTGATCATGTTCGCCGTTCCCTTCGGCATCATCGGGGCCTTTCTGGGGCACAAAATCATGGGCTACCATCTCAATATCTTGAGCTTTTTCGGCATCGTCGGGCTCTCCGGGGTGGTGGTCAACGACTCCCTGGTCCTCCTCGACTTGACGAATCGCCTCCGTGAGCAGGGTCAGAGGGCCTTCTCCGCGGTGGTAGAGGCGGCTCAAAGGCGCTTCCGCCCCATCGTGCTCACCACCCTTACCACCTTCGTGGGGCTGATGCCCATGATCTTCGAGAAGAGCCTGCAGGCCCGGGTCTTGATCCCCATGGCCATCAGCCTGGGCTTTGGGGTCCTCTTCGCCACTCTCATCACGCTTCTCATCATCCCCTGCACCTACCTGGTTTTGGAAGATTTGAAGAAGCTTTTTCGTACGAATCAATCGGATTGATCAGCTGAACTTAAATAAAAGTGCATAATTTGTGATACTTTGTCGAAATACCGAAAATCTTAGTGTGAGGGGTGGGCCAAACTCTAGACCGGAGGTGGCCCAAAATGAGTTTTGTCCTTTGGAAACCCTGCTACTGTATCGGGGACTCCAAGATCGATAACCAGCACCGAAGTCTCGTCTCCCTCCTCAATTTCCTGTACGATCGGGTCCAGGCAGCCTGTCCCAAGAGACTGATCGATCGTGTCCTCATGGAACTCGTGCGTTACGCGGAGGAGCACTTCCAGGATGAGGAAGACTTGATGGAGCGTATCGGATTCCCGGAACTTGAGCACCACCGTCGAGAGCACGAAAGACTCTTGATGGAAGTCTTTGCCTTCAAGGAAAAGTTTGACCACGGCTTCGCCACCAAGATGGAACTCCTGCACTTCCTGCGAGATTGGCTCATCAACCACGTTATCGATGAGGATCTGAAGATCCGGCGCTATCTTTAAACATTTAAATTTCTTCTTGGCTTTTCAGGCTTTCGAACTTATAATTCTTTTAAAGAAGACGCGCCAAACCATATCTGAGAAGGAGGGTGTGATGGAAAGGAGGGATTTTTTGAAGGGAGCCTTGGGAGGTTTAGCCCTTTTGGCCACCCTCAAAGAGGCCAATGCCTACGATTTTGAGAGAAAGATCAAAGAATATAGAGACAAGTACGTTCCGGCAGCCAAAGAGGAAGGAGAGGGGTTTTTGCGCCTAAAAAATCGCAACAATCCCTCTATGATGGAAAAGAAGCACGTGCCAGCCATCATAGCACCCAGGGTGGTGGGGGCGGGGGAATGGTTTGAGGTCAAAGTCAAGGTGGGTTTCATGGTAACCCATCCTTCTACCCCCAAACACTGGATCACCAAGATCTATCTCCTGGCGGATGGAAGAAAGATTGCCGAGGTGGACTATCCGGTGGGTGGTGTCGCGGCCTCTGAGGCCACTTTCAAGATTCGTCTAAACCAGAGTACCAAACTCGAGGCCGTGGAAAACTGCAATCTCCACGGCACCTGGATCAGTGACCCGTTTGAGATCAAAGTAATCTAGAAGTAAAGGGGCGCTTCAGCGCCCCTTTTTGATTTCTTCCCAGAGGGCGTCCATCTCAGAAAGAGGGACATCTTTCAGGTCTTTGCCTTGAGTCCTGAGACGACTCTCAAGTTCGCGGAAACGCCTCTCGAATTTTTCGTTGGCCGCTTTCAGGGCCTCTTCAGGGTTGATGCCAAGCTTGCGAGAAAGATTGGCCACGGTAAAGAGGAGATCTCCCAGCTCTTCGAAGATTTCTTCCTTTTCTTGGCGTTCTACGGCCTCTGAAAGCTCGGCCATTTCTTCCTGAAGTTTGGGGAAGAGATCTTCGGCGCTTTCCCAGTCAAACCCCACGCGGCTCGCTCTCTCCCCCAGGCGGAAGGCCCTCTGGAGGGCGGGAAGGTTCTTGGGCAGATCTCCCAGGACGGAGGAGCTCTTGCCTTTGGCCTGGGCCTCTTTTTCCTTTATTTTTTGCCATTGCGAGATGACCTCTTCGGCTTCGGAGAGTTTTCTTTCTCCAAAGACGTGGGGATGCCGGCGGATCATCTTTTCGGCGCAGAGTTTCAGCATGTCTGCCAGGCGAAAGGCTCCGGCTTCTTCGTAAAGATAGCCGAGGAAGACCAGAAGAAAGAGGAGGTCTCCGATTTCTTCGCAGACGAGGAGCGGCTCACCCTGATCGATGGCCTCACTCACCTCGTAGGCCTCTTCGAGGACGTACTTTTTGAGGGTTTGGGGGGTCTGCTTACGATCCCAGGGGCAGCCGTCAGGGGCCCGCAAACGGGCTACGATTTCTACCAGTTTCACGAAAAGAGGGCCGAGCTCTTCGAAATCAGTTCTTTTTTTCATAGTCCAGGATGCGCCGCAGATTGTAGTTGAAACGGGACTTGATCTTGGAGGGGAAGATATCCGCCAGAAACCGGGCCCCCTTCATGAGATAGGGGTAGGTGTAGGAGCCGCGAAAGAGGCTCTCTCCCTGAGGGTAGAAGGTGGTGAGGAGGATGAAAAGAAGGCTCAAAAGCAGGATTCCCTTGACCCCTCCGAGAATAGCCCCCAGGAGATGATCTATCCAGGAAAGATGGGCCTTCTTGAAGAGGCGTACCAGGATTTCCACCGCGATGAAGACCAGGAGAAACCCCAGTACAAAAGCCAGGGCGTAAGAGGCCAGCTTGAGCCAGCCATGAGGGAACCAGGGAGCCAGGATGTTTTCTATGACGCCTCCGTACCGCAGGGAGACAAAATAGCCGGCCGCAAGCCCCGCCAGGGACGATAGCCCCCGCAAAAAGCCGATCCAGGCGTTACGAATGATGAAAAAGAACAGAACCGCCAGAACAAAGATATCTATCCAGGGTAAGGGAAGCTTCATGTCACCTTCCAGAAGGTCCCCCAGGGGGTGTCTCGAAGTTCGATTCCCTTTTCTGCCAGATCGTCTCTGATGGCGTCAGCCCTCGAAAAATCCTTCTCCTTACGGGCTTCTTCTCGTTCGGTGATGAGTCTTTCGATCTCCTCACGAGAGAGCCCGCGTTCTTTGAGGGCGGCCTCCCGTCGGGCCTCGATGAAAGTCTCCGGTTCTTCTTCGAGGATCCCGAGGATGTTTCCGGCAAGCTTGCGGACGGTTTCTTCTCCCTTCCGGGCTACTTCCAGGTGTGCGGCGGAGGGGAAGCGGCCGCAGAGCTTGAGGAGCCCGTTCAGGATGCGCTCCAGGGCAAACATCTCCCCGATGGCCCTGGCGGTGTTGAGATCGTCAGCCAGGGCCTTGAGAAACCGCTCTTCAAAGGTGGCGATGGCCTGGCTTGCTTCTTCCAGGGGTTTCCGGTGCTTCTTGGGAGGCTCTTCCGCCACCGGCTTCAGCTTTCTTAGAAGATAGAGGGTTTCGTAGAAGCCCTCGAGGGCCTTTTCGTGGTCTGAGACTACTTTTTCGGAATAGTCGAGGGGGCTGCGGTAGTGCATGGAGAGGAGAAAGAGACGCAGGGCCTCCGGGTGGTGGCTGGCAAGCATATGTTTGATGGTGACGAAGTTTCCAAGGCTCTTTGACATCTTTTCCCGCTCCACGGTGACCATCCCGTTGTGAAGCCAGTACCTGACGAAGGGTTTGCCGGTGGCAGCCTCACTCTGGGCGATTTCGTTCTCGTGGTGCGGGAAGATGAGGTCCAGGCCCCCACCGTGGATGTCGATGGTCTCCCCGAGATAGTGCATGGCCATGGCGGAACACTCAATATGCCAGCCCGGTCTGCCACGGCCCCAGGGGCTTTCCCAGGAGGGCTCGCCTGGTTTTTCCGCCTTCCAGAGAGCAAAGTCGAGGGGATGGCGTTTCTTCTCCGAGACAGAGATACGCGCCCCGGCGCGCATTTCTTCGAGGTTCCTGCCGGAGAGCTTCCCGTATTCCGGGAACTTCTCCACGGCAAAGTAGACGTCCCCCTCCACCACGTAGGCGAAGCCCTTCTCTATGAGGCGTTCGATGAGAGCGATGATCTGAGGGATGTGTTCGGTGGCCCGGGGTTCATAGGTGGGTGGGAGGACCTTGAGAGCCTCCATGTCTTCTTTGTAGGAGCGGATGTAACGTTCGGCAAGCTCTTTGGCGTTTGTGCCTTCCTCCTGGGCGCGGCGGATTATCTTGTCGTCGATGTCGGTGAAGTTGCGTACGTAATGCACTTCATACCCCAGATGCTTGAGAAAGCGGTAGAGGACGTCGAAGACCACCGCCGCCCGGGCGTGCCCCAGGTGGGATTCGTCGTAGGCCGTGACCCCGCAGACGTACATGGTCACTCTGGGGGGTGCCAGGGGTTCGAAGCGCTCTTTTTGGCGAGAAAGGGTGTTCTGGAACCAGATTTCCATGGGAGAAGTTTTATACCAGCGGAAGATAGAGGTAGCAAGAAAAGGGGGGCAGATGCCCCCCTCTTTATTCGGCGATCTCGCCCTCGCCGCTTCCAGGTGCCTTGGCCTGGGGTTCGCCCACGTCCACGAAGCGGTCTTTCAGCTTTTCGAGCACCTTGGGAAGCGTGGTGTATTCCATCTCTTCCGGCGGGAGACGGTGAGGCTCAAAGATGCCCTGCCGCCGGAGCTGATTGGCAAGGATGGCACAGCGATGACGCGCGTCATCAAAGGCCGGGTCGTCGAAGAGATCATTGGGGCCGATGAGTTTCCCTTCGCAGAGCTGGTAACCAGCGGCGATCACCCTGGGTGGCCCGTCGAAACGGGTGGGTTTCGCTTCCTTGAAGGAAACCGGCATCAACGGCCCGGTGTGGGAACCACGCATCCAGCCCTCAACCAGCCAGGGCCTGGCAAAGGGTTCCAGTACTTCACCCACCGCCGGGAAACCGCTCTGGGCCCGGACGATGAGGACCGGGTCGTCTTTCCCTACGTAACGGCCAGCCATGAGAGAAAGCTTCTGGGTGGAGGCGGCGGCTCCTATTTCGCCGTCACGGTTGCGGTAAACAGCCCTTACCACGTACCGGCTGGTGGCCCCGATGAAGACGAGAAGATCATAGAGTTCCCGGGGGGTTTCAAGCTTTACGACCTTCCCGGAGTAGACGTCCATCACCTCGAAGGAGAAGCCGTCGTGCATCGAAGGATCAATGACAAGCCCTGCGGTGTTCATCGGATCGGCAAACATCTCGTAGAGCGGGAGGTTCCAGGCGCTGGGGGAGGTTTTGTCGGCAAAGAAGACGATGATGGGTTCGCTTTTGCGCTCTTCGAACTCCATCTCCGCCACTCCGGGGCCCATGCCCTTTACGTTTCCGGAAAAGGCGTCTGCCAGAAGGTCCTGCCCGGCCCCGTAAAGTTTGAGCTTTTTGGCGACCTCGGTGCCTGCCACGAAGGCGTCCCAGGCGAGCTTGTGCACTTCTTCGTTGTCCTTGCCCTTGGTGTGGGTCATGACGATGGCGATGTCGTCCCCGCAGGTGATCACCGAGGCGTCGATGAGAAGCCCTTTCTCACAGCCGGCCTTGGCGTGTTCTTCTACTTTCGCCACTACCGCGGGATGGGTGCTGGAGTGTCCTACGTAGCCGCCGATATCAGCCTTGATTACCGAGACCGTTATTTTCATACACACCTCCTCCTTTTTGGTTTCTACCAAGACAAATAATGCTAGCAGTTTTTAAAAGCAAGCCTTTTCACAAAGAAATGCTTAAATTCTCTTTCAACAACAGGGTAAGTTGGCGACTTTCTGTTTATAATGCAAAAAACTTTGAGGAGGGACTATGCCCGTCGTAAAGGATCCCCGAGAGATGCCAAGCCTCGACCATCTTGTCTCTGAAACTGTTTCCCGGGCCGGCGGAAAGATCGGCATGATCCTCACCCACGTGGGGGTGGTGAGGGCCACCTCCCGCGCCGGAGAACCGGTGAAAAAGGTCTCCGTCAAGGTCAACGCCTCACGCCTGGAAGAGATCCTCTCCTCTGCCGAAAGGCGGCCGGGGATCTTCAAAGTGGAAGCCTATGTACGGGAGGGAGAACTTGCGGTAGGAGAGGTCCTGATGATCCTCATGGTGGCCGGAGATTTTCGCGAAAACGTACTCGAGACCCTCAAAGCCGCACTCGATGCCATCAAAGCAGAAGTGACTTCCAAGCAAGAATTTTAAACGCGGAGGAAAAATGCCAGCGAAGAAAAAGAAGACTCCCGAGAAGCTCATTTTGGTAAACGCGGAACAATCTGAGGAAATTCGGGTAGCCCTGGTCGAAGGTGGGCGTCTTGAGGCCTTCGATGTGGAAACCATCGTCCGGGAACACACCAAGGGCAACATATACAAGGGGCGCATCGTAAACATCAAACCCAGTCTGCAGGCCGTTTTCGTGGATATAGGGCTTTCCAGAAACGGCTACCTGCCCTTCAAAGAGGTGCATCCCGAATACTACGGCTACGCCGAAGCGGTCGACAGATCCGGGCGCTCGAAGCTTCCGGAGTTCCTTGAGCCCGGCCAGGAGCTTCTGGTCCAGATCGTGAAGGAAGAGACCCCCACCAAGGGTGCGAGCCTCACCACTTATCTTACGCTTCCAGGGCGTTACGTCGTTCTTCTTCCGGGGAACCCCACCTGCGGGGTTTCCAAGAAGGTTGCCGACGAGGCCAAGCGCAAGCGTCTCAAAGACATCCTTTTGAGTCTCAAGCCCCCGGAGGGAGTGGGGGTCATCCTCCGGACCGCCGCGGCGGACGCCGCCAAGAAGAACATTCAGGCCGATTTTCGCTATCTGGTGCGCCTCTGGAATGAGATCCGCACCAAGGCCTCCCAGGTAGAGGCCCCGGCCCTTCTTTACAAAGATCAGGACGTCATCGTGCGTTTCTTGAGGGAGCATCTCTCTTCGGATATCAAAGAGATTCTGGTGGATACCCCGGAAGCCCTTGAGACCGTCAAGAATTTCCTGAAGCTGGTGGCCCCCCGGCAGGTACGCCTGGTAAAACTCTTCCAGGAAGAGAAACCCATCTTTTCGCTCTTCAACCTGGAGGAACAGATCGAAAACGTCTACAAACCGGTGGTTCCCCTGCCTTCCGGAGGAACCCTCTACATCGAACCCACCGAGGCCCTGGTGGCCATCGATGTCAACTCCGGCAAATGTGTGCGAGAGAAGGACCTTGAAGAGACCTCCTTTCGCACCAATCTCGAGGCCGCCGAAGAGATCGCCCGCCAGCTGCGCCTGCGCGACCTGGGGGGCCTCATCGTGATCGATTTCATCGCCATGAAACAGGTCAAACACCGCCACCAGGTGGAGAAGCGCCTGCGGGAGAGCCTCAAGAAGGACCGGGCCAAGACCACCATGACCCGTTTCAGCAAGCTTGGCCTGATAGAGATTGCCCGCCAGAAGCTTCAGGCCCCCCTCCAGTGGGGGAGCTATCGTCCCTGCCCCTGTTGCCGGGGAGTGGGGCAGATCCGGACGGTGGAGGTTTTGGCCACCGCCCTCTTGCGTCGGATCAAGAGCAAGCTTGCGGAAAAATCTCTGGCGAAACTCAAGGTGCGGGTCTCTCCGGAGCTTGCTTCCTACGTGCTCAATTTCAAGAGACGCGACCTCTTCGCCCTCGAGGAATATTACGAGACCACCCTTGTCATAGAGCCTGCTCCTGATCTTGCCCCGGAAGACACCCTTTTTGAAGAAGAGGTGCGGGAAACCCCGGAAACTAAACCCGAGGTCAAAGAAGAAACGATAAAGAAGGAAGAAACCCCAGAAGAACCTTCCCGGGAGGGAAAAAAGAGGCGTGGCCGCGGCAAAGGGCGCAAAAAAAGCACGGAAAAGAGCAGCAGCCCTCAAGTATGATCCCAAGAAGGATAAAGCCCCCCGCCTGGTGGCCAAGGGTGAGGGGCTCCTTGCCGAGCGTATCCTGGCGCTTGCCAAAGAAGCCGGCATCCCCATCAAAGAGGATGCACCGCTGGTGGAGGCCCTCCTCAGGGTAGAGCTGGAGCGCGAAATTCCTCCGGAGCTCTACGAAGCTGTGGCCGCGGTGCTGGCCTGGGCCTGGCGTCTGGAGGGGAAGGTCTAGTGGCCTGAGGCCAGGAGATTCTCTTTGATGTTCTGGTAACGCTTGAACCCTTCGGTGATGACGCTGAAAAGTTCCCGGTCCTTGAGGCCCGCGACCTTGAGGAGTTTGGAAGGCACGCGGTAAGAGAGGCCGTCGGCCCCCATGCCGATCCCCAGGAGGTTGGTGAGCATGTTGGAGAGGGCCACGATGGCGGCGGTCTGGTTCTGGACCATCCAGTCTTCGTCGTGATGGGCCCGCACGGCAAAGATCGTCTCCTGCGGAAAGCCCCAGCGTCGCAGGAGTTCGGCTCCCACGATGGCGTGGTCCGTCCCGAGCACCATGATCTCAGCCTCCATGAAGGTGAGGCCCTCGTCCCTCACAAGCTCCCGGATGACCTCAAGCTCCCCGCCAACGAAGAGATCGAGCACCAGTTTGCCGATGTCGTGCAGGAGGGCCGCGGTGAAGACGTGATCCGGGTTGGCGGCCTTGACCTTTTCGGCGATGAGCTCCGCAAAGACTCCACTCCCCAGGGAGTGGAGCCAGACCTCGTAAGGAGAGAGCCCGTAGCCGTGAAGGGCCCGATTTAGATACTGGCCGGCACAGGCTGCCACCAGAAAGAAGCGGATCTGGTTGAGACCCAGAAGGGCAAAGGCCTGGGAGAGGGATTCGACTTTTCGCCGCAGGCCAATGTAAGCGGAATTGACGAGCTTCAGGAAGTTGGCCGTGATGGTGGCGTCGTAGCGGATGACCTTGGCCAGTTTTTCAAAGTTTACGTTTTCGTCTTCGAGCATCCGGAGGGCACGATAGGCTGTTTCTGGGAAGTTCGGAATGGTATTGAGCTCTTCAAAGACGTATTCCAGGACCTTTACCACGTCTCTTCCTCTTCTCCGGAGATTTTTACGGTTACCAGGGCCTCCTTACCGTCAACAGCCAGGCGGCATGGAAAGGGGCGGCCACAGGCTTCGGCTTTGAGCGTAAGACCCCGGTCTTTCAGGAGTTTTCGGAGCATGGAGGCGTTCAAGCCCCCTAGATCGAAAACCGTGGGGGCCTCGAGAAACCTTGCCCCTCCGGCGGCAAAAAACTCGAGCTCTTCCTTTTCGGCCCCGGCCTCTTCCAGGGCCTCCAAAAAGACGTCTATCCCCTCGGCGGCAAAGAAGGTCTGCGGAACATCTCCTACTCGCGAATTGAGGATCTTTTCCGCCGGCAAGACGAAGATCCAGAGACCGGCGATCTTCTTTTCCGGAGCTCTGGCTGCCAGAGCCACGCAGGCCCCCAGGGCCTCTGTTTCCAGGGTTTCTTTTTGATTTTTGAGGATCAGGAAGCGCCCCTTTTCTACCTTCACTGTTGGCCCACCTTTACGACGTTGCTTTTGTTAATATCGGAACGCTTCCCAAAAACCTAAACGCTTAGCCCTCTTCGATGCGCAAAATCTTGGTGGGGGCGGTGACGATACGGAGTTCGTCTATGGCGGAAAGGGCCCTTCTAACCGCCTTCTCCCGGGCTTCGTGGGTGAGCATCACGATGGGAACCGACCCTCCGATCTCGCGCCCCTTCTGAATCACCGCGGCGATACTGATCTCATTTTCGCCCAGGATGCCGGCGATCTTGGAAAGGACCCCCGGCCGATCCACCGCCGCAAAGCGGAAGTAATACCGCGAGACCACCTCCTCCATGGGTTTTAGGGGCAGGCGTTGCAGATCGCTCAGCTGGAAGGAGAGCGGGGGCACCCGCAGACTGGCTCCGGAGAGTACGTTCCGGGCAAGGTCGACGATGTCGCTCACCACGGCGCTTCCCGTGGGCATCTGGCCGGCGCCAAGGCCGTAAAGAAGGACGTCTCCCACGGCGTCTCCCTTGATGTAGAAGGCGTTGTAGGCCATCCGCACCGAGGCCAGGACGTGGGCCTCCGGAATCAGGGCCGGATGCACCCGGGCCTCGAGCCCTTCTTCCGTGTCCTTGCAGATGGCCAGGAGCTTGGTCACGAAGCCGAGCTCTCTTGCAAAGGAAAGATCCAGGGGTTCGATCTCCCTGATGCCCTCCACGTAGATGTCCTCAAGGGTTATTTCCGTGCCGTAGGCCAGGGTGGTGAGGAGGGCCAGCTTGTGGGCGGCGTCGAGACCATCTATGTCAAGTGAAGGGTCCGCCTCGGCAAAACCCGCCTCCTGCGCCTCCTTCAGGGCCTCGGCAAAGGAGAGCCCCTCTTCGGTCATGCGGGTGAGAATATAATTGCAGGTGCCGTTGACGATCCCGGTAAGGGCCTTGATGCGGTTGCCCACCAGGCTTTCCTTAAGCGTCTTGATGATGGGAACCCCTCCTCCCACCGCCGCTTCAAAGGCGATGTCCACGCCCTTTTCTCTGGCCGCCCGGAAGATCTCCTTCCCGAATTCTGCAAGCACCGCCTTGTTGGCAGTGACCACATGTTTTCCGGCCTCGATGGCCTTGAGGATGAAGGTCCGCGCCGGCTCAAGACCTCCGATGAGCTCCACCACGATCTTGATCTCCGGGTCGCGAAAGATGCTCTCCACGTCGGTGGTGAGAAGGGTTTCCGGGACTTCCACCAGGCGCGGAAGGTTTGGGTCTCTTACGGCGATCTTCTTCACCAGAAGGGGGCAACCGAGTCTTTTCTGGATGAGCTTCT
Organism: Thermodesulfobacteriota bacterium; assembly: GCA_013153725.1. GTDB lineage: Bacteria > Desulfobacterota > Thermodesulfobacteria > Thermodesulfobacteriales > Thermodesulfatatoraceae > Thermodesulfatator. The sequence goes on along the minus strand of JAADDY010000024.1, from coordinate 7,596 downwards.
GGTTTTCAAAGAGGATCTTTACCGTTCCCGAGCCCACGGTTCCGAGACCGATGATTCCGATGTAAATGGACATTTGGCACCTCCTAGGCTACTTCCGAAAGTTTGAGACGCTCCTGCCACCGCTCAAAGAGGATCTCCCGGAGCAGGGGATAGTTCTTGAGTTCCGGGTCCTCTTCCAGGAGCGCAAAGGCCTCTTCCCGGGCCACCACCAGCATATCGTAATCTCGCAGGATGTCTGCCCGGCGGAAGGAGAAATAACCGGACTGTTTCGTCCCCAGGAGTTCTCCCGGGCCGCGGATTTTCATGTCTTCCTCGGCGATGCGGAAGCCGTCGTTGGTCTCGCAGAGGATGCGCAGCCTGCGCCAGGCCTCGCTCCCCGGGCGGAGTTTGTGGGCGATCAGGAGACAATAGGATTCGCGCTCACTCCGCCCCACACGCCCCCTCAACTGGTGGAGCTGCGAGAGGCCGAATCTCTCGGCGTGCTCGATCACCATCACGGTGGCCTCCGGCACGTCCACCCCCACCTCCACCACGGTGGTGGCCACCAGCACCTGGTATTCTCCCTCCTTGAAGGCCCGCATCACGGCTTCCTTTTCGGCAGGTTTCATCTTGCCGTGCAAAAGCCCTACCTTAAACTCCGGAAAGACCTTCTTCTGGAGCTCCTCCGCCATGGTGGTGGCGGCGAGCAGATCCATCTTTTCGGACTCCTCCACCAGGGGGAAGATGACATAGGCCCGGTTTCCTCTCTCAAGTTCCTTTCTCACCAGGGCGTAGGCCTTTTTCCTCTCTTCGGCGGTGAAGAGGTAAGTTTTTACCGGCTTTCGTCCGGCGGGAAGTTCGTCGATGATGGAAACGTCAAGATCGCCATAAACCGTCATGGCAAGGGTTCGCGGGATGGGGGTGGCGGTCATCACCAGGGTATCGGGCTCACCTTCGCGGGCCTTTTCCCGCAGGGCCGCCCTCTGAAGCACCCCGAAACGGTGCTGTTCGTCGATGATCACCAGCCCCAGTTTTTTGAACTCCACCCCTTCCTGGAAAAGGGCGTGGGTCCCCACCACGAAGTGGATGTGCCCGTTTCGAAGACCCTCTCTCACCCGCCTTTTTTCCGCAGGGGGGCGGCCCCCGGTGAGGAGGGCGATTTCCACCCCGATGAGGCCGGCGTATTTTTTGAAATTGAGATAGTGCTGCTCGGCCAGGATCTCCGTGGGGGCCATAAGGGCCACCTGGTAGCCGTTGTCGATGGCGATGAGGGCGGCGAGAAAGGCCACCACCGTCTTTCCGCAGCCCACGTCTCCCTGGAGGAGCCGGTTCATGGGATAGGGGCGGGCCATGTCCCGCTTGATTTCTTGAAAGGCCCTTTCCTGGGCCCTGGTGAGGCGGAAGGGAAGACTCGCCAGGAATTTTTCCATCCTCTTGCTCTCAGTGCGGAAGGCGATTCCAGGGGCCCTGGCGATTTTGGATTTTCTGAGGGCCAGGGCCAGCTCCAAGTAGAAGAATTCGTCAAAGGCCAGACTTTTGTGGTAAACGCTCCTTTCGGCGTTTAGGGCGGAAAGGTCGTCTTCCTCCGAGGGGAAGTGCACCCCCTTTACGGCAAGCGGCAGGGGAAGGAGACTTCGTTTCTTGAGAATTTTGGCTGGAATGGCGCTTACGAGTTTGTCCGCATACTCCTCCACGGCCCGGGCCACGATTTTCCGCAACTGTTTCTGGGAAAGACCTTCCACCCCGGGATAGATGGGAAGGATGCGCCCCAGATGAAGAGAGATGGTCTCTTCTTCCGGGAAGGCCACCTCGGGGTGGATGATCTCTTTGCGCCCGCCGAAGCTCGAGACTTCGCCGGCCAGGACGACTTCTCTTCCCGGGCGGAAGCGTTCGCGCATGTGCCTTTCCTGAAAATGGAACCATTTGGCGGCAAGAAGCCCGGTGCCGTCGCTTACGACGATTTCATAGATCTTGCGCCTCTTGAACTTCACCGGCCCGGAAAGGACGATCTCCCCCCGCACCACCACGTGTTCCCCCACCCGGACGCCCCGAATCTCCCGCATCCGGCGCCGGTCTTCGTAAGCCTTGGGCAGGAAATAGAGCAAATCCTCGACGGTTTTTATCTCCCGCTGGGCAAGCTTGGCGGCGATCCTTGGCCCCACTCCTTTCAAATACTGCACGGGTTTCTGGAGTTCTTTGCGAAAGTCCCGGTAAGTGGCGAGCTCAATCTTCGGATCTTCGAAGTCCGGAAGGGACTGTTGCTTCTCTTTTGCCACTTCGGCTTCAAGGAGTTCAAGGATCTCTTGTAGCCGGGCCTTTTTCTCCGGGAGGGGAAGCCCCTCCAGACCCTCTATCAATTGTGAGAGCTTGTCCCTGAGCTCCGGCGGGGTGGCAGAAGAGATCTCTTCCAGGGCCTTTTTGAGGCTCTCTTCAAGCCCCTTTATCTTGGCGAGGTTGGCAAAATCCCGCCGGCTGGCAAAGCGCAGCGGCCTAAGCAGGGGCTCCCATTTTGGGTGGTAGGAGACGCCGGGTTCCATCCCTTTGGGTTATGGCAGGCAAAAGGGGAGGTGTCAACGGAGGCGGGGAGCCCCGCCTCCGCGGTTTAAATTCCGGTGGGAAACTTGGGGAAGTGTTTGAGCTCTTCCAGGGCCTCTTTGATCTTTTCTTCCGGATATTCGTAATCTTCGAGTTCTCCGGCGAGATAGGAATCGTAAGCCGCGAGATCGAAGTGCCCGTGGCCGCTGAAATTGAAGACGATGACCTTCTCTTCCCCGGTTTCCTTGCACTTCAGGGCCTCGTCGATGGCGGCCCGGATGGCGTGGCTGGTCTCAGGTGCTGGAATGATGCCCTCGGTGCGGGCAAAGAGAAGTGCCGCCTCGAAACACGGGTTCTGAGGGTAGGCCCGGGGCTTGACGAGCCCCTCTTTTACCAGCTGGCAGACCAGTGGGGCGTCTCCGTGATATCTCAACCCGCCAGCGTGGATAGCCGGGGGCTCAAAAGAGTGTCCCAGGGTGTGCATGAGGAGGAGCGGGGTGAGGCCCGCGGTGTCGCCAAAATCGTAGGTGTAGATGCCCTTGGTAAGGGTGGGGCAACTTGCCGGTTCCACGGCGATGACCTCGGCCTCGAGCTTCCCTTCGAGCATGTCTCCCAGGAAGGGGAAGGCAAAACCGGCAAAGTTGCTTCCTCCGCCCACGCAGCCGATCAGGACGTCGGGCTTTTCTTCCGCCAGGGCCAGCTGTTTCTGGGTCTCAAGGCCGATGACCGTCTGGTGAAGCAGCACGTGGTTCAGCACGCTCCCCAGAGAGTAGTTGGTGTCTTCATGGGTGGCGGCGTCTTCCACCGCCTCGGAGATGGCGATCCCCAGGCTGCCGCGGGAGTCGGGATTCTGGGCAAGGATGCGCTTACCGGCCTCGGTGCGCTCGGTGGGAGAGGGAAAGACCTCCGCCTCCCAGATGTGCATGAGGCTCTTGCGAAAGGGTTTCTGCTCGTAGGAGACCTTCACCATATAAACGGTGCACTTGAGGTCGAAGAGCTTGCAGGCAAAGGCGAGCGCACTTCCCCACTGACCGGCGCCGGTCTCCGTGGCAAGCCTTTTGATGCCGGCCTCTTTGTTGTAATAGGCCTGGGCCACGGCGGTGTTGGGCTTGTGGCTCCCGGGAGGGCTCACGCTTTCGTTTTTGAAATAGATGCGGGCCGGTGTGCCGAGGGCCTTCTCTAAGTTTCTCGCCCGGTGAAGAGGGGTGGGGCGCCAGAGGCGGTAGACCTCTCTTACGGCCTCCGGGATCTCGATCCACGGCTCCGGGCTCATCTCCTGCTCGATGAGACTCTTCGGAAAGATGGCGGCCAGCTCTTCGGGTTTTACCGGCTCGCCAGTTTGGGGATTGAGGGGAGGTGCCGGTGGCCTGGGAAGACGGGGAATGATGTTGTACCACGCCGTGGGAAGTTCCTTCTCGGAAAGGGTGATCTTGTACTCCGCCATAGGTTCACTCCTTGGTTCAAAGTTTTAGAAAACGTAGCCCATTTTAAACCATACGTTTTGGCCTTTCGTCATCTCGCGGGCGCCAAACTCGAACTGGGTACGCAAGGAGAGGAAGAATTTTCCCTGCTGGTACCACACACCCGGGCCGATGGCCCAGACACGGCCCTGGTTGTCTTCGAGGTCTTCAAGCGCCGCCCGCAAGGCCGGGGGGCCTGAGAAATCGTCGAAATCGAAGTCGTCGTTCTTGACCTGACGATAGTAGTAACCCGTGATCCCGACGCGGAAGTTGGGCTTGAGAGCGTAGGAGACACACCAGTCGAAATGGAATTCCTGCCCGGGCGTCCGATCGATGGTAACCCCCATGGGGGTGGGGTAGTCGTTTTGCTCGGTGTTGAAGTCGTACATGAGCTTTAGAGAAGCGGAAAGCCGGGGGGTGAACATATAGGTGATGGCAAAGACGGGCTCGATGGTCCAGAAGTTTCGCCCCACGCTGGCGAGGTTGTCGTCGTCTTCGTTGGAGAGTGGGATGTAGATGTCGGCGATGTCGAGCACCAGATGGAGTTTGCCCTGCATGAGATGCCATGAAAGGAGGAAGGGAGAATAGATGATGTAAGGGACGTCGAAATCGTCGTAGTTTCTCTTGCGCTTGGGGCCCACCGGGGCCTTGAAATCGAGGTCCACGTTTACCGCGAGCAAGAAGAAGTGCTGGCCGTAGGTGCCGCCGAAGAGCTTTTTCTTGGTGAAGTAGATGAAACGCATGACCTCGGCCCAGACGGTGATGTCGTCAAAGACCGGAACTTCGTCTCCGTCGGAGTCCTTGAGTTCGTCTGCCGAGTAAAAGTAGGCGTAATTAAGGATCGTAAGACCAGGTGGTGGGGCCGCTCCCACGAGGAACCCTTCGGCTCCCAGAGGATAAGCCTTGCCTCCACCGGCAAATACCAGTTGGGAAGAGACCAACACGAAGAGCAGGGCCGCCAAGAGGGATCTCATTATGCGCCTCCTCCAGAGGAATTTTTCTCCTCTTAGCGGAAGCCCTTTAAAAGTGCAAGCTTAAACTACCATTTCCTGGTGATGCTCTAATAGCTGGAGAAGTTTGTATGGCGAAGTGAGACAAATTTCTGAGGCCTGGCAGCAGTCCCGGATGAAATTGCAGAAGGAGATGAATTCCTTCAGGAGGTTGGTCTTGAGTTTGTCTTTGCGGATGATGATGAGGAGCTGCCTGGTGATCTCAAGCTCGGGGACGTGAAGGATCTTGAGCCAGCCGTTTTCCACCTCACGGCAGACGGTGAGGGCCGAAAGGCAGCTGAGGCCCATACCGGCCTCGACAGCCTTCTTGATGGCCTCGGTGTGCCCCAGTTCCAGGAAGACCTCGAAGTTTGAGATGTATTTCGAGATGGCGTTTTTGAAGATTTCTGCCGTTCCGGAACCTTCTTCTCGCATGATCCAGCGCGCCTCGGCAAGATCGTGGACGGCGATTTTTTTCTTTTGGGCCAGAGGATGGTGGGAGTTGGCGATGATGTTCAAACGGTCTGTAAGCCACTCCTGCGATTCGATTTTGTTGCTGTGAACAAGACCCTCGATGAAACCGATATCAAGCCCCCCTTCTTCCACCTGCTGTTCGATCTGCCGACTGTTTCCCACCACCAGGTTGATGTAGACCTTGGGGTGCTCCCGGGTGAAGGCGCTCACCACGTAAGGCATGACGTAATTACCGATGGTGGAGCTCGCACCGACGTGAAGATGCCCCACCAGCTCTCCTTCGGGTTCGGAGAGCAGGAGTTCGATGTTGCGGACCTTGTTGACTATCTCACGGGCGTAGGGGAGCAAAAAACGCCCCCGGTCGTTCAGGATCAGCTTTTTCCCCTGCCGGTCAAAGAGAGGGCCGTTCAGGATGTTTTCCATCTCAGAGATGGCCATGCTCACCGCCGATTGGGTGAGGTGAATTTTCTTGGCCGCGCTCGTAACATGGCCTGTTTCGGCAACCGCTAAAAAAATTTCGAGTTGTCTGAGGGTTAAAGCCAACTCTTCTCCCCCCTTTGCCTGAATTGGCAAATTTTTGCTGTTTTCTGCTTTTTAGCTTAGCAAAATTTTCTTTGAAAGATCAATCAAATTTTTTGATAATGTTTTGTTCAATTTGTTTGAACAAACTCGGAATTGAAGGATAAAAGGAGTGAAATGAGTAGAAGGTTGGAATCTGGAGAGGGAATGTTTAACTTCCTCCTAGATCCAGATCCAAAAGTCGTGAGGTGGAATATGAGCGAGAAAGAGGCGGCCCAGGTGAAAGAGCTTAGTTTGCCAGCCGAGATGGAAGAGAAGAGAACCGAAAAACAGGAAGAAGAAAAGGGGGAGTACAAGAAACTTCCCGTTATTCCTTCCAATGTGGTTCTTTTTCCGCACATGGTGATGCCCCTCATGATTCACGAGCCGGGGCTTCTCAAGCTCATTGACGACGCCCTTTCCTCGGATCGCATGGTGGCGGTGGTGGCGGTTAGAGAGCCGGGAGAGGACGAAAAAGCCCTTTTTGACGTTGGCACCGCGGCGGTGATTTTGAAGGCCACCCGCATCGAGCCGGATCAGGTACGCGTGGTGGTACAGGGTATTTCGAGAATCGAGCTTTTGGAGCTCGTTTCTCGAGAGCCCTATCTCGTGGGGCGGATACAGGTCCTCGACGATTATCTCGTCCACGACATGGAAGTCGACGCGCTGATGGCAAGCATCAGGCAACTCTTCACCAAGGTTCTCGAATTTTCCCCCCAGATTCCCGGAGAGCTGAAGACGGTAATCTTCAACATCGAGGAGCCCGGGGTCCTGGCTGACATGGTCATCAGCCACCTGAACGTTTCAAACGAGGAGAAACAGGACGTCCTGGAAACCCTTGATATCAAAGAAAGGCTCAAGAAGATACATCAGCTCCTCCTGAGACAGGTAGAAATTCTTGAGCTGGGCCAGAAGATCCAGGCCGAAGTCCGGGGGCGCATGGAAAAGGCCCAGAAAGAGTACTATCTGCGGGAGCAGCTGAAGGTCATTCGGAAAGAGCTCGGGGAGGCCGAGGGAGTCGAGGCGGAAATCGAAGAGATCCGTGAGAAACTCGCCAAGAAGAAGCTTCCCGATTACGTGCGCAAAGAGGTCGAAAAAGAACTCAAGCGTTTGGCAAGGCTTCATCCCACCTCGGCGGAATATACCGTCATTCGCAACTGGCTGGATTGGGTTCTGGAACTGCCCTGGTGTGAAAGCACAGAAGACCGCATCGACCTCAAGGAGGCCAAAAGGATTCTCGACCAGGACCATTACGACCTCGAGAAGGTCAAAAAGCGCATCCTGGAATATCTCGCAGTGCGCAAGCTAAAACCCGACATGAAAGGCCCCATTCTCTGTTTCGTGGGGCCTCCAGGGGTGGGGAAGACCTCCCTTGGGCGTTCCATCGCCAAGGCCCTGGGCCGGAAGTTCCTGCGCATCTCCCTTGGTGGTGTGCGAGATGAGGCTGAAATCCGGGGCCACCGACGCACCTATGTGGGCGCCATGCCCGGGCGGATCATCCAGGGTTTGCGCCGGGTGGGGGTGAACAACCCCGTCTTCATGCTGGATGAGATCGACAAGATAGGCACCGATTTTCGCGGCGACCCGGCGGCAGCTCTCCT
>JAADDY010000046.1 GCA_013153725.1 Thermodesulfobacteriota bacterium | reverse complement strand
CCAAACTGGTTGCCAAGGATCTGGACCTCCAGGTGATGATAATCGCGGATGAAGACCTCGATGACCACGCCGTCGTCGCCGAAAAGCCTCTTGGCGTAGGCGCGGATGCGGCGGAAGACCGGGCGCACCATGTCGAGATCATCCACCTCTTCGATGCCCATACCGCCCCCGCCAGCCGCCGCTTTGATGAGAATCCTTGGCGGCTCGATACCCTGCTCCTCCTGCCACAGGAAGAGCTCTTCGGCCTTGGCCTCGGCCTCAAGCTCGTTGTAAAGGGGGTTGATGGTGCCCGGGATCACCGGAATTCCCAGATCGTAGGCCAGCTTCTTGACGTTCAGTTTGTGCCCCAGGTCCCGGATCACCTCCCAGCGTGGCCCGATAAAGATAAGGGGGTTGTTGCGCTTGACCACCCTCCTTGCAAAGCGAAAGTCTTCCGAGAAAAAGCCGTACCCCGGGTGGATGGCCGTGCACTTGGCCTCGTCTGCCACCGCCAGGATATCATTGGCGTCCCGATAGCTTGAGATCCGGAAACAGGGTTTGCCCTTGGCCCGCGGCATCTTCACGTGGAGGCTCTGCTCGTCGCCGGGGGTATAGACGGCCACGTAATCAAGCCCTAAGTTCTCGCAGGCCTCCATGATGCGGAGGGCGATCTCTCCTCGGTTGGCAACAAGGACGCGTTCTTTCATTAGGAGATAAACGGATTTTTGAGGAGGATTGTCTGGTCGCGGGCCGGCCCCACGGAAATGATATCCACCGGAACTCCTGAGAACTCCTCTATGAAACGGATATAACCACGGCAGTTTTCAGGGAGATCCTCGAAGCGCCTGGCCTGGGAGATGTCTTCTTTCCATCCCGGAAGCTCTTCATAAATGGGTTTTAGCCTTTCAACGGCCCGGATGCTTCCCGGGAGGTTTTCGATGCGCTTGCCGTCGAGTTCGTAGGCCACGCAGACCTTGAGGGGATCAAGCCCCGTCAGGACGTCGAGCTTCGTGATGGCGAGGGCCGAAAGGCCATTCAGACGCACGGCCTCCCGCAGCACCACCCCGTCGAGCCAGCCGCAGCGCCGCGGCCTGCCGGTGGTGGAGCCGAATTCTCCACCCCGCTCCCGCATGTACTCTCCGGTCTCGTCAAAGAGCTCCGTAGGAAACGGGCCACCCCCTACCCTGGTGGTGTAAGCCTTGCAAATGCCCAGGACGAAATCGATGGTGGTGGGGCCCACTCCGGCCCCGTGACAGGCCCCTCCGGCCACGGTGTTTGAAGAGGTTACAAAGGGATAGGTGCCGTGATCGATGTCGAGCTGGGTCCCCTGCGCCCCCTCGAAGAGGATCTTATCCCCTTTAGCCCGGGCCTTCTCGAGCTCGATGGCGACGTTGGTAACGTAAGGGGCAAGCTTCTCTCCCATGCGCCGGTAGGATTCGAAGATCTCATCGAAAGAAAGGGGCTCACCACCCAGATATTCCTTGATGTAAAAATTTTTCTCCTCGAGCACCTCGCTCAGTTTGGCCCGGAAGAGCTCTTCGTCCAGGAGATCCCCCACCTTTATGCCACGGCGGGCAATCTTGTCCTCGTAGCAAGGGCCTATTCCTCGGCCGGTGGTGCCGATTTTGGTCTTGCCCTTTTTGGCCTCTCGCCCGTGATCAATGGCCTTGTGGTAGGGCATGATGAGATGGGCGCGTTCGCTGATGTAAAGATGCCCGGGGGGCACCGCCACCCCCTGTTTTTCGAGGTTTTCTATCTCCTCGAGAAGGACTCCAGGATCTATCACCACCCCGTTTCCGATGAGGCACTTCTTCTCGGGATGAAAGATGCCCGAAGGAATGAGGTGCAAGATGAATTTTTTGCCGTCGAACACGATGGTGTGACCGGCGTTGTTTCCTCCCTGAAAACGGACGATGACATCGGCGTGCGCGGTCAGGAGATCTACGAGTTTCCCCTTTCCTTCGTCTCCCCACTGGGTTCCTACGATCACAACAGAGGCCATAATTCCCCCTTTTCGACCTATTCCGCCGCTGGAAAATAATTAAACCCCCGCCAAAAGTCAAACTGAATTCTAAACCAGCCTCATGCGAAAAAATGGGAGTAGATCCCTAATTACGTTAAGATGGGGAACATGGCTGGAGAAAGCGCCGCGGGAAAGATCGCCAAGGGGGCCCGCTCGGTAACGATTGCCGTACTTCTCAGCAGGCTCCTGGGGCTCGTAAGGGAGCAGGTCCTGGCAGGGCTTTTCGGCGCCGGTTTTCAGATGGACGCCTACGTGGTGGCCTACCGCATCCCCAACCTCCTGCGCGATCTTCTGGCCGAAGGAGCCCTTGCCTCGGCCTTCGTCACCGTCTTCAGCCATTACAAAGAAAGAGAAGGGCTTGCCGCCACCTGGAGGCTGGCCCAGAAGGCCCTGGGAACGATCCTGGCCCTGGTGCTGGGAATAGTGCTCCTTGGGGAACTCCTGGCCCCTTTCCTCGTCAAACTCCTGGCCCCGGGTTTTTCTCCCGAAAAATGGAGACTCGCCACCCATCTCACCCGCATCATGTTCCCTTTTCTGGCCTGCGCCAGCATCTCCGCGGTCTTTGCCGGGATGCTCAACACCTTTCGGGTCTTTTTTCTCCCCGCGGTCTCCTCGGCGGTCTTCAATCTCGTCTCCGTGTGTACCGGGGTGCTGCTCTATTTTTGGTTCGTAAAGGCTGGCATCACTCCCATTGCCGGGATGGCCGTGGGCGTGGTGCTGGGCGGGCTGGCCCAGGTGGGAATCCAGGTGCCCGCCTTGAAAAAACGGGGGTTTAGTTTCCGCCTTGGCTTAAGTTTCAAGGACCCCGGGGTGCGAGAGATCTTCCGCCTCATGTTTCCCATGGTGGTGGGGCTCTCCGCGGTGCAGCTGAGTGTCTTCGTAAACACCTATTTCGCCTCCTTTTGCGGGGAGGGGGCCCTTTCCTGGCTCTCTTACGCCTTTCGGATCATGTACGTGCCCCTCGGCCTCTTTGGAGTGGCCCTCTCGGTGGCGGTCCTCCCGGTGGCCTCTTCCCAGGTGGCCCGGGGAGAGTTCGAGGCCCTGAGACGCACCTACATTTCGAGCCTCCTCATGGCCCTTTCCCTGGCCCTGCCCTCGGCCGTGGGGTTGCTCACTTTTTCCGAACCCATCGTGAAGCTCATCTTTGAAAGGGGCCGTTTCACCCCGCAGGACACCCTCAACACGGCGCTGGCACTTTCTCTTTTTGCCCTGGCCCTTCCGGCCTACGCCTCCACCAAGGTCTCCACCCCGCTCTTCTACGCCCTGAAGCGGCCCAAGATCCCCATGGTCTCAAGTTTCCTTTCGGTGACCATCAACCTCCTGGTCGTTCTGGCCACCTTAAAGAGCCTCGGTTTCCGGGCCATCGCCCTGGGCACCAGTATTGGCATCTGCGCCCAGGCCTTCTTTCAGGTCCTCTTCCTTTCGTCAATCGTTCGGAAGCTCAACTGGCGGGAGTTCCTGGCCGGAGCGGCAAGGATCCTTCTGGCAAGCCTCTTGATGGGGGTTCCGGCCTATCTCTTGAAAGCCCGGGTCCTTGAGCTGGAGGGCCTCAAGCTCGCCGCCGCCACTCTAGGGGTCATTGCCCTTTGCGGCGGAGTCTACTTTGCTCTCGTGGCCCTCCTGGGGCCGCGGGAAGGTCTCTATCTCTTCCGCTCCCTCAGGAAGCGGTAACGGAAAAACCGGCCTCAAAGGCCTTGAGGTTGGCTTCCAAAAACTTGGGTTTGACTATTTTCTTTATGGCTTCGAGGAAGTCTTCCTTGGAAAAGGGCAAGAGCCCCGTGCCGGCAAGGGCTCCCAGGGTGACGATGTTAAGAGCCCGGGCGGTGCCCGCCTCCCTGGCTATTTCCTCCCCGGGGAAGAGATAGACCCGGGGATAGGCTTCTTGGAGTTTTTGTAAAGGCTCTGTGAGATCCGGATAAGTGGCGAGCCCGTCCTTTACGATCTGGGGGATCACAGGGTCGGTGCTCGAAACGATGACGGTGTCCTTCCTGGTGCGAGGGAGGGCACGCAGGGTCTCCGCAGGCTCGAGCCCCACCAGGATATCGACTTCGCCTTCGGAAATAAGGGGGCTCCTCACCCCACCGAGGACGATGTTCGTCTCCACCACACCACCCCGCTGGGCCATGCCGTGCACCTCGGACATGGCTATCGGTGTCCCGGAAGAGAGGGCCACTTCGCCCAATACCCGGGAAAAGAGCAAAATTCCCTGCCCACCAACTCCTACGGCCAATATACGAAGCCTTTCCATGGCTCTGCCTCCTACTTTTTGGCAACTCTCGCCCGGTATAGGATACAGGGCGCCTTGGCGATGATGACGGAAAGCTCGTCCGCCTCAAGGAGAGGTCTGATGGCAGCCTTGGCCTCTTCCTTTTTGTACGGGTTGATGGTCACCACCTTGGGGACCCCCAGAGCCTTCACCACCGCTTCTATATCGATACGGGGACGGTCTTCGAGTTCCGGCGGACGGAGCTCCTGCGAGGGCACCGGCTGATGCCCCGTCATGGCGGTGGTTTCGTTGTCCATAATCACGAGGGTGAAGCGGTGCCGATTGTAAACGGCGCTGGCCAGGGGCGATAAGCCGGCGTGGAAGAAGGTGGAATCCCCGATGAAGGAGACTATCCGCTGGTCCGTGGCCTTGGAAAACCCCCCCGCAGAACCCACGCTTGACCCCATGCAGATGAGATAATCCGCCATCTGGATGGGCGGAAGGAGCCCCAGGGTGTAACAGCCAATGTCTGTGGGAAAGATGGTGCGGGAAAGCTCACCCAGCTCCTCGAGCACCTCCTTCACCACCCGGTAAGTCTCACGGTGAGGGCACCCCGGACAGAGAGTAGGAGGCCGGGGAGGAAGCTCTGGCACCCAGGAAAGATCCGGGGCTTCTGGGGAAGTGTAGCTCAGCCCAAAGGCCCGGGCGATGGCCTCTTTGACCAGACCCGGGGTGAATTCCAGAGCCCGGGAGAAATGCCCGGTGGCCTTTCCGAAAATGGGGACCTTGAGCCCCCTTTCCTGGGCTACCACCCGGGCTGCTTCTTCAAGATAGGGCTCAAGCTCCTCCACTACCAGGACGGCCTCTTTCTCCCGCAGAAAATCTGCCAGAAGCCCGGCGGGATAAGGATGGGTAAAGCCCAGGGCCAGGACGGCAACTTCGTCTTCAAGCCCGAGCTCTTCCACGGCGTCTAGCACGTAGTTCACCGCTACCCCACTTACGATGATGCCCTTAGAGCCCTTGCCGTAAGTCCGGTTCCATTGCGAACCATCGGCAAGCACCGTGGCCTCACGCATCTTCTCAAGGAGCACCTGGTGCCTAACCCGGGCGATCGCCGGAACCGGCACCCAGCGCTTGGGGTCCTTTTCGAATTTGCCTTTCAAAGCCTCCTCATAGGAGGCGAGCTCTCCCATTTCCACCACGGCCCGGGCGTGTGAGACCCGGGTGGTGGTGCGGAGCAAGACTGGAAGCTCGAGCCTTTCCGAAAGTTCGAAGGCGTAGGCCGTCATTTCGCGGGCCTCCTGGGGATTGGCAGGCTCAAGCATGGGAAGCCCAGAAAGACGGGCGTAGTAACGGTTGTCCTGCTCGTTCTGGCTGGAATGGCAGGAAGGATCATCGGCTGTCACGACCACCATCCCGCCCTTCACCCCGATGTAGGCGAGAGTCATGAGGGCGTCGGCAGCCACGTTGAGGCCCACGTGCTTCATGCAGGTGAGGCTTCTCAGGCCGGATGCCGCGGCGGCGGCAGCCACCTCCATGGCCACCTTTTCGTTGGTGGAAAACTCGAAATAAAGCCCCGGAAGTTCTCGCTGGAGCTGAAAGAGGAGGTTTCCGATCTCAGAAGATGGGGTGCCGGGGTAAGCGGCCCCTATTCTCAAGCCTCCTTCCAGGGCCCCGCGGACAATGGCTTCGTTACCCAGGAGGAGAAGCTTCTCTTGAGGCTTGGCCGAAAGAATTGGGTGCATAAAAACCTCCCGCCGTAAGGATCCAAGCGCTTTTTAACTGGCAGGAGGCAAAAAGGCAAGCAGAAATTTAGAGCGCTCGGGCCCGGCGCCAGCCTTCTGCCTTGAGCTTCTCCACGCGGGCCTGGGCCCACGCTCGCAGTTCCTGAAAATAGCGGTGAGGATCTTCCTTGAGGATGGCCACGATGGCCTCTTTTTCGGCCTTGATGTCTTCGTGTTCCCCGGGATAGATCTCTTTCCAGGTGGCGTAGCCCTCATCGAATAGAAAGGCCGGTGTTATCTTCTCTGGCGGGAGACCGAGCTTCGAAACTGCCATGAAGCGGGCCATCTCCATATCGTATTCGATGATCCAGCCGTTGTCGTTGAGCATAGTCTCCGGATCAAAGGAGACTTCAGGAGAACAGGCGGGGCAATAGAGGCCCGCAATGACCTCCGGAGGCATGATATTGTCCCGCAGGTTGAACTCGGCCTCCCTTGCGCCACATTTGCATTGCAACCTGACTTCCATGCACATGGCTAAACTCCTAGGACTCCTTCTTCATGGTGCCCTGCTCCCCGCACTTGGGGCACTTACGGGGTTTGCAACGACCTTCTTTGGTGGCTCCACACTTCTCACACCTGAAGACCGCCATCTTTACACCTCCTTTTCCTGACATTCTTTACAGATTCCGTAGAAGACCACCTCGCAGCGTTTGACTTTGAAATCTTTGGTGTACTTCTCCGGAAGATTTACGGCGAAATCTTCGAAGACATCGAAAATTTTGTGGCACCTTTCACAAACCATGTGGTGGTGAGGTTTGGTATTGGGGTCGAAACGCTTCTTACCTGGTTCGATGCTGAGCTCGAGGATGAGACCGCGCTCCTTGAGGGCCTCCAGAGTATTGTAGACCGTGGCAAAGGACATACTCGGAAACTTCTCTTCTACGTGGCGAAATATGTCTTCCGCAGAAGGATGCGAGGTATTCCCCTCCAGATACTCCAGGATAGCAAGGCGCTGGGGAGTCATCTTGAGACCCAGTTTCCGGTAGTACTCTATCTTTTCTTTGGTCATCGCTTCACCTCATAGGCTTTTTAGTTACAAACCACTTTAACTTAGAAAGATATCTACAATGAGTACAAAATGCAAGTCCTCTCTCCGGGAGTTTAACTTCTCTTATTAGGATTTAAATACGACAATTTCTGGAATAAACCTTAAATTGCCTTAGAAGGACCAATTTTTATTTTTTGGTTCCCAGAACACGAAAAATGGTGTAGGTCGAGGAAAACAGGGCAGAATTGTCAAATGTTCGATTCTTTAGGCAAACGTATTCTCTGGCTTTTCAGTCTCCTATTTCTGGGTTGCGTTCTCCTGACCAACGCCGTGGGCTGGTATCTCTTGAAGACTCACCTCTTGCAGGAAGGGAAGATTCGCTTTGCCCTTCTCATAAAGGAAGTCGAAGACGTGCTCGAAGAGGCCCATTTCAATATCGAACTCGCCAAGCTCAAGGGATTTCTCAACCCCCTGGAGATCGAAATCCTGGAAAAGGAGGAGGCCCTTTCCCAGATTTCGGCCCTCACAAACCGCTCCGAGGTCAAGTTTCTCATCCTGGAGAAGGGCTCTCCCCTGGCCGGAGACAAGGGGCTTCTAGAGCAACACCCCACCCCGGGTCTCTACAAAAAAATCTTCTTCGAACCCTTCTCCTGGGAAATATATCTTGCCATGGACGAAAAGCGCTTCTGGCAGGAAATTTATCGCGTCCTAAACTTCTATTTCGCCATTCTCCTGACCATCATCATTGTCTCCCTTGCCGTGGTCTATCACTTCTATCGCCGCTGGATAAAGACCCCCTTTGAAACCATCTACCAGGCCCTTCACCAGAGGAAACCGCCCCCAACCACCGGGATCAAAGAGCTCGATGCTCTTTGTCTTCATATCAATCAAGCCCTGGAAAGAGAGAAAGAGTGGCAGAAAAACCTTGCCTTCACGGAAAAGATGAGTGCTTTGGGGGTCCTGGCCGGAGGCTACGCCCACGAATTCAACAATCTCTTACAGATCATCGCCGGGCACCTCAAATTGGCTCAAATTTGGTGTGAGAGGGATTCCAAAGAAAAGGCTCTTGCCCGTTTAAAAGAGGCAGAGAAGGCCACTCTCCGGGGAGCCGAAATCTCTCAAAGGATCTTACGCCTCAGCCGGAAAGAAATTGGTCTCCAGGAGCAACGAAGTCCGGTGGACAAAGTCATTTTTCATACTCTGGAGGCCCTGAAAAGGGCTTTTCCAAAAGACATCAAAATTTCTTACCAGGCCGAAAAAGGGCTTTTCGTTCCTCTCTCAGATGATGCCTTGCAGGAGATAATCCTCAATCTGGCCCTGAATGCCCGTGACGCTATGGGAGACAGGGGAGAACTCATCATCAAAGCCTTCAGGAAGGGTGACCACGTTGTCATCACCGTCGAAGATACCGGCCCGGGCATCCCGCCAGAACTCAAGACTCGCATCTTTGAGCCCTTTTTCACCACCAAAGAGGTGGGAAAGGGCACCGGCCTTGGTCTTTACGTCGTCCACCAGCTCGTCACCGAAGCCGGTGGCACGATCGAAATAAAAGAAAGAGAGGGCGGCGGCGCATCCTTCGTAATTACGTTGCCCTTCTCCGAACCGAAACCTTCTTCCAAAGAGAAAGAAACAAGGGAAACATCTCTCCCCCGGCGGAAACTCAAAATCTTGGTGGTTGACGACGAGGAAGAGATCCTCAAAAACGTGAAGGAGTATCTCGATGTTCTGGGGTTCGAAGTGAAAGTAGCCCGTTCCGCCAAAGAGGCCAAACGCCTCCTGGAAGCCGAATCTTTCGACTTCCTTCTGGTAGACCTCATCATGCCGGGAAAGGGAGGAGACTGGCTAATTCGAAAATTGAATTCGGGCCAGAAAACCAAGGTCATCCTGATGACCGGTTTTACCGGTGAATTTCACGAAAAAATTGAAGATTTGCTGGCTGAAGGGTTGGTGGTGGAGATTTTACGCAAACCCTTTCAGATAGACACCTTGAAAGATTTGTTCCAGCGGTTAGATGCCTCTTAGGTTCTTGACCATCTTTCTCCTGCTATTTTCTCTCTGGCTTCCCCCGGGAAGAAGCGAAGAACACGGCTCTGCCATTCTTTCCGACCCAAATTATCTTTCCCTGGCCCGCAAGATCAGGAAACGGGTTGGGGCCCGCGTGTTCACAGAGTCCCCACGCCAACTCTGTCGTTACCAGACCCTCCTCATCATCGGCCCCAAACAATACCTGGCAGTCAAAGATAAAAAGTGCCCCGGGCAGAAACGCTTCGTTGTCAACATCCTCTATCCCGAACTTTTCCAGCTCAAACCCGAAAATATTCTGGTCTCTCCTCTTCCGTCCGCCCAAAGCCTTCGCAAATATGGGAAGCGCTGGGTGATATTTTACTCCCCGCACCTTTCCTATTACGTGAGACATCTCAAGCAGGACCTGAAAATCAAAGGATTTCTTCTGGGGGATTACCATGACCTTCTGCAGGTACTGCCTCGAATTCCCAAAAATTGGCCGGTACTCCTCTTGCCGGACCCGGTTCTTCTAAACCCCAAGGTCCAGGACTACTTAAAGCTCTATTTTCGCCGCCAGCGAATTCACGGCTTGGACCTCTTGGGCCTGAACGGGCTTTCCTGGCCTCAAATCAGGTATTCTGAAGACGCTCTCCTGATAACCATCCTGAAAGCCCTCTCATCTTCCAGGCCCGAAACAATCTACTTTTGCGAGGTCTTCCCATGAAGAAACTCCTCCTCCTGGTGTGTCTCCTGGGACTGGCTCTGCCTTGTCGGGCGCACTTCACCTTCGGGGAGATGGGGCTCAAGGAGCTCCGTCTGGGACTCACTCACCTGCAGAGCGCTTCCCTGGTGCGAGAATCCCGCCTGGAAGCCCCCTGGCCGAGCAACATCGTTCTGGCCGAAGACATCGAAAGATTTGGCTGGGAAACCCTGGCGAACATCCTGGAGTACCAGCCCTCCTTTTTTCTCATTCAGACTTCCATGCACACAGAAATCTCCCTGAGAGGTGTTTACCCTCGAAACACCGCCAATCTGCTCTTTCTCGAGGACGGATTCCGCCTGAACACCCCGGGGTTTGAAAGATTCTATCCCAAACACCAGTATCCCCTCGAAGAGATCTCGCGTGTCGAAATCATAAGAGGCTCGGGGACGAGCCTTTACGGAGACGCCTCCTTCAGCGGAGTCATTTCTATAAAGAAGGCCACCCGGTTACCTTCTCCAGAAGTATCCCTCCTGGTGGGGAACCATGATACCAAAGGGATCTACGGACGAGGGGCGCTGGGGGATCTCGTAGCAAGTGTAAAATATTTCGACCGCAACGGAGAAGATCGTTCTCTTGCCTCTTCTTACGATTACGCTTTGGTCAAAACTCCCGGAAAAGACTATCTTTCCTGTTATCCCAGAAACTACTTCTGGGGTCTTCGTTACCAAAAGGAGAACCTCCTCCTCTTATTCGAAAGGTTCCGCTACCAAACCAGAAACAACCGCGGCATTTTCGGCCAGATCCTCGAAAAGCGAGACAAGTTCTGGCTGGATCCGAAGCTGAAACTCCTGCAGACCCTGGTGGGAGCCAAATACGGGTTCCATCTCGGCCCCTTTTCCTGGGTGATCAAAGGGTATTTTAGCCGCTCAGAGGACGAGAGAGACTTCATCACCGGCACCCAGAGGGAGTACCCCCATCTTCCGCCCTTCAATCTCGCGGTAAAGTACCATACCGAGAGGTGGGGAAGTGAAATCCTCGGACATCTGCATTTCCAGAAGGGGCTCTTTCTCCTGGGAGGTAAAATCGAAAGAAACACCTACATGCCGGTAAAGGCCCGTTATAAACTTCAGCCCTACGCCTTCCCCTATTCCTCCAAAATCCCGCATCCTGAGGGAACGTTCGAGTATTCTTCAAAGCAAGAGGAGAACTGGGCCCTCTTTGCTCTGCTGAAGTACCAGTTAACGGACTGGCTGCTCCTAAATCTTGGAGCTCGTTACGATCACTTCGAGGCCTTTGAAGACGAAATTTCTCCGCGGCTGGCCTTCATCTTCCGGTTGCGATCCGATCTCTCCCTGGTCTTTTCCTACGCCCACGCCTTTCAGACTTCCCCTTACATCTTCCGGATCATGCGAGAGAAACACGGAAAGGGGGATCTTTCTTCCGAAAAGAACGATCAGCTAAACCTCTCGTTGAGATACCAAAACAAAGACCGCCTCTATCTGGCGCTTACCGGCTTCTACCAGCATCTCGAGAACTTGGTCAAAAGGGAGCCCCCCAGTTACATCATGTTTTCCAACACCGGGCAGTGGAGTGAGGCCGGGCTAGAATTTGAAGGCCGTTACGAAAGCCCCCTCTTCGTAGGCTTTCTGAACTACGCCTGGTATGAGGTGCTGGATGACGAACCCCGGAGTCTGGTCTATGGCAATCGCATCTCCGGAATTCCCAAGTGGATATTGAAGGGAGGAGCAAGCTTCAAGGTCTTTTCTCAACCGGAGATCTATCTTTCTCCCCTTTTCCGCTACTACGGCCGGACACGTTTCGAGGGCTGCTGGTGCCCACCGGTATTTTTGGCGGATCTAAACCTTCTTTACAAGCGCAAAAACGTTAGCGCCAACCTCAAGATAGAAAACCTCTTCGACAAGGGGTACAAACGCGCTGGCACCGTGGGCCCATATCCCCAGCCCGGTCGCACCATTTGGCTCAAGGTGCGTTTTTTCCCGGGGGCCTTTTAGCCAGAAACGAAACGACGTGGCAAACGTCCAGCCTGGGAAACGTCTTTTTGAGATAGAGAAGACAGGAAGTACAACTGCTGGTAAGGATGCTCGCACCAGACGAAAAAATGGCCTTTTTCAGGGGTTTGGCAATGAGAGAAGCCTCCTCGGGGTAACGGAACCCGAACATACCCGCCTGCCCGCAGCATCCCTCATGAAAGACCAGCCCTTTCTGCTCTCGCCACCAGGCCTCGGTCTCTAGATGCCTCAAATGACAGGGCACCTGAAAAAAAACCCTTTGAGGGAGAAAAAGATCTGCCCCGCGCCTCAGCAGATAGGCCAGGGCGTCTTCAAATCTGGAAGCAAGTCCCCCTTCCTTCAGGAAGGCCGGATAAAACCTCCGAAAGGTATAAAGACACGAGGCACAAAGGGTAAGCAGTGTCTTCTTTCCCTCAAGAAGGGCGACTATCCGCCGCGCTCCTTTGAGAAAGTTTTCCTGATCTCCGGCAGCCAGGTAGGGAAGCCCGCAACAGATTCCTTCGAGAAGAGAAATTTCCCCCACCAGGGCCTCAAAGAGCCGCAAAAAATGGGCCAGCTCTCGGGAATATAGCAAGCCTCCCCCGCATCCCAAAAAAAGGATCGTTTCTCCCTTTCCTGGGAGCGACCTGGGGGAAACAAGCTGGAGCCCTTTTAACAAAGCCGGATAGAGCGGCCTCAAAAGATTGGGGGTTTTGCTCCTGGCCTGGGCAAAGATTTCCAGAAGGGGAAGCTCGTTGGGACAAACTGCCTCACAGGCCCCACAGAGGAGACAATGCGAAAAGGTCCGGGAAGCGGAGAGACCCTCTCTGGCAAGGGCTACCCGCCCGCGGGGTGAAAAACTCTCTCTCAGCGTAGCCTGAAAACTCGGACAGGCGGGTAAGCATTTGCCGCAACGGGCACAACGCTCAAGAATCTTCATCGCGGGCCACGAATTGGTCTAACCACCAGGAGGCCCAATCGGTTTCGGCAATGGCCTCGGCAAGATTCTTGCCCACTTCAGTCTTGAAACGCCGACGGGCGTATACCATCCAGCGCCGGGCGTAAGGATTGCCCAGATCGTGTTGCTCCTTCAGCATCACCATGAGATCCAGCTGGTCGGCATCATGGACCAACTGGGCTTCAAGGGTCTTGCCCTCACGGTACTCTTGATAGAGCTCGAACCATTCTTCCTCCCAGGGCAACCCAGAGAAGGCGTCTTTCGCCGCAGCTTCTTCGTCTACCTTATCATACAGCTTGTTGACAGAGTTGAGGTCACCGGTACGGGCCTCCAAAAGGTCGTGCAGAAGGGCCATCTTGAGGAGCTTGGCCTCGTCTGCCTGCGGAACGAGTTTGGCCAGGATGGCTGCGACCAATACCACCCCGAAGGAGTGAGCCGCAATGTTCTCTTTGCCCGTGCCAAGATAAGCGTAACCTGTTCGCTCAAGCCGTTTGAGCATCGCACCTTCAAAAAGGAGCTTCGCCAGACGATGCCACTTCATTGGTCTCTCCTCCGAACCATTGTAAAGCACTCTTTATAATAGGCTAAGCTTAATCCTCAAAGAATGTCCTGGAAATTTCCGTTCCGTCTCAACGTGTGAAGCCAATCCAAAGCGGCTGGAAATTCCTCACAAAGGAAAGCATAATAAAAGCATGAAAAAGCTCCCTATCGGCATCCAAAGTTTTGAAAAGATAAGGTCAGACAACTTCTACTACGTAGATAAAACCCCCTTTGTAAAAAGGCTCGTGGAAAGGGGAAGTGGGTATTACTTCCTGTCTCGTCCCAGGCGTTTCGGAAAGAGCCTCTTCCTCGACACCTTGCGTCAGGCCTTCCTCGCGCGGCGCGAACTCTTCCAGGGCCTTTATTTAGAAAATAACTGGGATTGGTCCGTCAAATACCCTGTGATTTACATCTCTTTTGGAGCGGGTGTCATCGAAGATGAAGAAGACCTCCTCCGAGATATCTTCTTCATCCTTGAAAGACAGCAGGAAGAGCTGGGCATCACATGTAAACACCTCGACGATTATAAAAACTGTTTCCACGAACTCATCATCCGAACCGCCGAAAAATATCGCCAAAAAGTCGTCGTTCTCGTAGACGAATATGACAAACCCATCCTAGATCGTATCGAAAACAAAGAAATTGCTCTTAAGATCAGAGAAAAACTCAAGAACTTTTACTCGGTCCTCAAAGACGCCGACCCCTATCTTAAATTCGTCTTCATTACCGGGGTCACCAAGTTCTCCAAGGTTTCCCTCTTCTCTGGCCTCAACAACCTCAAAGACATTACCATTCACCCTGAGTACGCCACCATCTGCGGCTACACCCAAAGTGAGTTCGAGCACGTCTTTGCCGACCGTTTAAAGGGCCTCGACCTCGAAGAAGTAAAACGCTGGTACAACGGCTACTCCTGGCTTGGCGAGCCCGTCTATAACCCCTTCGACATCCTCCTCTTCCTTGACTTTCGTGAGTTTCGCCCCTTCTGGTTCGAGACCGGCACCCCCACCTTCCTCATCAAGCTCCTAATCGAAAAG
>JAADDY010000007.1 GCA_013153725.1 Thermodesulfobacteriota bacterium | reverse complement strand
TCGTTACCAAAGAGCCTTACAAAGCGCTTTGGTCAGGGTTACCACGAAGATGCCTCTTTGACAAGATTTTTGCTGTGAACAATTTCTCAATATCGCTGGAAACCATTGAGCCCCAGGACTTTCAAGAGTTGGTCAGGGTTCAAAACAGATCATCGAAAAAACGACGTTATATCCGTAAGTTACAAAATCGCGTGAAAACGGGGTAGGTTCGACCATTTTAGAACTTTTCTAAATAAGAACCCTGCCAGAAGTATGCAATTGTCAAAGAACTCGCTTTAAAAGCGCTATGATCTTTTCTACCTATATTTTTCGAGAAATATCAAGCATTTTTGTTTTCTGGCTTAAAGTTTCCTTTCGAGCACGTAGTAGGCGATGTCTCTCAAAAAATCAGCCTCGGGGCCGAAGAGCTCCAGGCTCTCAAGGGCTCCTTGAAGAAGGGCGCGGGCCTCCTTGCGGGCCCCTTCAAGCCCGTAAAGGGCGGGATAGGTGGCCTTTTTCTTCTCAAGATCCGAGCCCACGGGTTTTCCGAGGGTTTCTTCGTCTCCCTCAAGATCAAGGATATCGTCCACGATCTGGAAGGCATGCCCTATCTTCCAGCCGTAATCCGAGAGAGCCCTTTCTTCTTC
The DNA here is from genome assembly GCA_013153725.1 of Thermodesulfobacteriota bacterium. GTDB lineage: Bacteria > Desulfobacterota > Thermodesulfobacteria > Thermodesulfobacteriales > Thermodesulfatatoraceae > Thermodesulfatator. The sequence goes on along the minus strand of JAADDY010000007.1, from coordinate 13,645 downwards.
CGGGTCAGCGCCACAAAGGACGGCTCCGGCCAGCACCGAGGCCCTGATCAGGGCCGCCGTCTTGTGATGGTGAATGAAATAGAGCTCTTCCGGGGAGACGGGGCGACCTTCAGCCAAAAGGTCCGCCATCTGCCCCGCCACCATCCCGTAAAGCCCGGCGGCTTCGGAGATCAGGCGCAGGACCCGAAAGAGCCTATCAGCCGGGAAGGCGGCTTCGAGATCTTCGTGGGCCAGGAGTCGAAAGGCGTGGGTGAGCAATGCATCACCGGCAAGGATGGCGGTGGCTTCGTCGAAGGCCTTGTGGCAGGTGGGCTTTCCTCGCCGCAGATCATCATCGTCCATGGCAGGGAGATCGTCGTGAATCAGAGAGTAAGTATGGATACACTCGATGGCACAGGCCAAAGGGAGAAGACGCTGAAAGCTTCCTCCCACGGCTTCGGCCCCGGCAAGAACCAGAATGGGGCGCAAGCGTTTCCCGCCGGCCATCAGGCTGTAGTGCATGGCCTCGGTAAGACGGGCTGCCGGCCCCGAAAGCCTGGGCACCATGTGCTCCAGGGCTCCGTTTACCAGATCTTGCCAGCTTTTGAGCCGCTCGAAAAACCGCGGAGAAAGGCTCATGCTTCTGGCTCCAGAGGGAAAGATCGACTCTTGAGCTCCCCTTCTTCGGTACGGGAGAGGATCTTGAGACGCCTTTCCGCCTCCTGCAAGAGCTTTTCACAGTGCCTTATAAGCTTCACCCCTTCTTCGTATTGTTTGAGGGCCTCTTCCAGAGGAAGCTCCTCTCTTTCGAGCTTCAAGACGATCTCTTCCAGGGTCTTCAGCGCCTCTTCAAAACGCATCAAAACACCTCGAGCAATACTTTGGGATCCACCTTAACACCCCGGATATAAACCCCAAAATGGAGATGGGGCCCTGTAACCCGGCCACTTTTTCCGGAAAGGGCAAGGCGCTCACCCTTCTCCACCAGCTCGCCCCGTCGCACCAGGATCTTCTTAAGGTGACAGTAGATGGTATAGATCCCCAGACCGTGGTCCAGGATCACCGTCTTGCCGTTGAGGTAAAAGTCTCCCGTAAGCGCTACCCTCCCCCGGTTGGCAGCCTTCACAGGTGTACCTTCGGGAAGAGCGATGTCGAGCCCGGAGTGGGGGCTTTTGGGAACGCCGTTGTAGATCCGCCGGAAACCAAAGGGGCTCGAGAGCCTCCCTGCCGCAGGCCACACGAAGGGCCCGTCAAGGAGGCTTTCCGGTGAAAACCCCGCAAGAGTCTTCCGAATGAGGCGCACTTCTCTCTTTATGCGGGCCAGCACCTCGGGGGGATAATGAATCATCTTCGGCGGCACGGTGAGCCGCTCGCTGGGATAACGCCTGGGAAAGATGCGAATCTCAAAGGAGAGCTTCTCTTCCCCATCTAATTCCGCACGATAGAGCCCCGGCCTGGTATCCAGGGGAATGGCGGCCAGGATGAACGTCTTTCCCTTGAACGAAAAGGGATAAAAGGACTTGCCCAGGAAGAGGAGCTTCCTGGCCCCAGATGGAACCTCCAAAAGCAGAGGAGAGCCCGGGAAGGGCTTCTCCGGTTTATAAGTAAGAGCGTAGACAGAAGATGCCCCTCCAAAAAGGACCAGAAAAAAGAATGCTATTAGAAACCTTTTCATAATTTTTCCTCGATGCGGGCCTTCAAACGCCCTTTGTGCAGGATAATTTCGACTCCGTCTCCCTCGTTCACCTGAGAGGAGTCGCTTATGATCTTTCCTCCTGGGTGGCAAACGATGCTGTAGCCGCGCGAAAGGACGGCAAGCGGTGAGAGGGCCTCAAGCCGGCCGGCAAGAAGCCGCAATCCTTCCCGCTTCGTCTTGAAAGCCCTTTCCAGGGCCAGAGCGAGCCTTCTTTTCAGGTGGAAAAGCCCCTTTTGCTGTTCGAGGATCTTGTCGGCAGGGCTCTTCAGACGGCCTGCCAGGGCCAGAAGCTTCTCTCGTTTGAGGCGGAGCTGTTTCTCAAGCCCTTTGTGAAGGTGTTGGTGGAGATACCGCAGGGTCTCCTCGAGCTCTTCGAGGCGGGGGAAGACGAGCTCCGCTGCTGCCGTGGGGGTGGGAGCTCGCGCGTCGGCCACGAGATCGCAAATGGTATAGTCTATCTCGTGGCCCACGGCGGAGACCACGGGCACCCTGCAAGCCCTGATGGCGCGGGCAAGGGCCTCGTCGTTGAAGGCCCAGAGGTCCTCAAGAGAGCCTCCCCCCCTGGTGATGACGATGACCTCTACATCGGAAAGAGTGGAAAGCACCTCAAGCCCTTCGAGAATTTCCCCGGTGGCCTGCGCCCCCTGGACGCGCACCGGATAGACATAGATGGAAGCCCGGGGAAAGCGGGAGAGGCTCACTTTGAGAAAGTCGTGGATGGCTGCGCCATAAAGGGAAGTGATGAGCCCCACCACCTTTGGCAGGAATGGAAGCGGCCTCTTGAGGGCCGGGTCCAGAAGACCCTCGCGCGCCAGTTTCTCACGCAGCTGGGCCAGAGCCACCCGAAAGGCCCCGATACCCAGAGGTTCTACCTGCTGGACGAGAAGCTGATAGTCCCCCCGGGGTTCATAGAGGGAGAGCCTTCCGAAGCAGAGCACGTGCATCCCTTCCTCGAGCTTGAAGGGGAGATTCAGGCGATAACTCCGGAAGAGGACGGCCTTGAGGGAAGCGCCATCATCTCGCAGGTTGAAATAAAGATGGCCACTCTTGGAGCTCTTGAGCCCGCTCACCTCCCCTTCCACCCAGAGAAAGGGGAAACGCGCCTCCAGGAGCTCCCGCAGGGCCCGGTTGAGCTCACTCACCGTGAAGACGTGCCTTTCTAAAGTTTCTTCTGCACCCCTTGCCAAGCCATCCATAGAGACTAACAAGTTTAGTTGGGCTAAGTATAGAAGACAAGGCGCTTACGAGGAGGAAGAAATGGTCAAAAAGGATCTTTACGAAATATTGGGAGTGAGCCCGGACGCCAGCCAGGAGGAGATAAAGAAGGCCTATCGGCGGCTGGCACGCAAGTACCATCCGGATCTCCATCCGGGAGACAAAGAGGCCGAGGAAAAGTTCAAGGAGATCCAGGAAGCCTACGAGATACTCTCCGACCCTGAGAAACGTGCGGAGTACGACCGTCTTCGCCAGGCGGCAAGTGCTTATAGCTTCACCACCCCCGGCGGAGAGCGGGCCTACGACTTCAGCATCTTTATGGATGAAGGCGGACCCTTTGGCGGCTTCGCCGATATCTTTGCGGATCTCTTCGGTTTCGACAGGGAAAGGGAATGGGAAAGCCGCCCCGAACCCGGGGCCGACGTCCTTTACCAGGTGGAGGTCCCTTTTCGGCAGGCGGCTCTGGGAGGCGAAATAGAAGTCTCCATCCCGCTTGAGAAGGCCTGCCCCACCTGCCACGGCCAGGGGGTTGATCTCTCGAGTAGCACCACCTGCCCCCATTGCAAGGGAGCAGGTAAGAAGGAACACGTGCGCGGAAACGTTCGCATGATCGAAATTTGCCCTTACTGTCGTGGCCTCGGCCGCACCACCACCAAGCCCTGCCCCACTTGCGGCGGAAGCGGCACCGTCAAGGAGGTCGAAAGGATAAAAGTCCGCATTCCTCCCGGCTCCGACACCGGAACCAGACTTCGCATCCCCGGGAAGGGAATGCCCGGTCGGGCCGGTGGGCCTCCAGGAGATCTCTATCTCGAACTCGTGGTAAAGCCGGACCCTCGCTTTGAGCGCAAGGGCTACGATCTTTACCTCAAACAGCCCATCGGGCTCTTCACGGCGGTCCTGGGCGGCCAGGTGGAGGTGCCCACCCTGGACGGCAAGGTGAGGATGAAGGTCCCCCCCGGGACCCAGTGCGGGCAGAAGTTCCGCTTGCGGGGCAAGGGTATCCCAAAACCCGACGGCAGCAGGGGTGATCTTTACGTGGAAGCCATGATCAAGGTCCCCAAAGACCTCACCCCTGAAGCACGGGAGAAGTTTGAGGAACTGCGCCGTTTGATCCCCGAAGCTTCTTAGAGGGAGGTGGAAACATGCGGGTCAAAATCGGCGAATGTGTTCTGGAACTGATAGAGGGAGATATCACTAAGCAGGACACGGAAGCCATCGTAAACGCCGCCAACGAAAGACTCATCCCCGGCGGCGGGGTGGACGGTGCCATTCACCGGGCTGGCGGACCCTCCATCGCGGAGGAAGCCCGCAAATACGGGCGCTGCCCCACGGGAAGCGCTGTGATCACCGGGGCCGGGAACCTCAAGGCGAAATACGTCATCCATGCGGTGGGGCCGCGCTACAAAGACGGCAAACACGGAGAGCCGGAGCTCCTGGCAAGCGCCTATCGCTCCGCCCTGAACATCTGCCTGGAAAAGGGGATTGACTCCGTGGCCTTCCCCTCCCTTTCGACCGGGGCTTACGGCTACCCTCTGGAGGAGGCCTCCCGCATCGCTCTCCGGACGATCATCTCCTTTCTCAAGGAACACGGCCGCCCCAAACTGGTGCGGATGGTCCTCTTCGGAAAAGAGGCTTACCAGGCCTACCAGGAGGCCCTGAAAGAGATCGCAGCAGAGCTTGGCCTCGAATTAGAATGACCTCTTGAACCCGCGAGCCTTCATGAGCTCCTCGTAGAGGCGGTGGAGCTCGATGAAGGCCTCGTGATCACCGCCCTGGTCCGGATGGAGTTCCCGGGCCCGACGCCGGAAGAGGCGCGAGAGGTCTTCCTTGCCCATCTGCAGGAGTTCTTCTTCTGACAAGCCAAAATAGCTCGCCGCCCTGGCCACCGCACTTCGGGTGGCATAGTAGCGTTCGCGGGCAATCTTGGCCTGGGCCTCTTCGAAGAAGCGGCGCGTTTGCGCCAGGCGGTCGAAGTGCATGATCACGTAGCGGGAGAGATAATCCCGCAGGATCTCCTCCTCCGAGAGCCCCATCCGGTACGTCTCGTCCCGAGCCAAGAGGCAGAGCTCCTCCAAAAAGGCCTCGTCGAGTTCCTCCAGCATCTGGGCTTCGGGAAGGTATCGCGTGGCACGATTCTCGAAATGTTTGCTGAGGCCAAAGGAGGCGTAAATATAGGAGAGCGTTTCCCGCGGGCGCAATTTGGCCTCGGCCCGCATGATGTGCTGTTCGATCTCGTCGCGGCTCTTGTCTTTGAGCACGTTCAAAAACGAGAGGGGCCGCTTGAGAAGGGGGTCGAGATTGGTCCCACCGAACTTCAGGAAGAGCAGCCTCCGACAATCAAAGAGATGATAGCCCGCCTGCAAGGCCATCTGCTCACGGCGGGGAAGCCGCTTCTTGGGAACGAACTGCCGGTAAGCAAAATCCCCTATGACGCGCCTGATGTGGGGTTTCACAAAGGGCCAGAAGAGCTCCTCAAGCTCCCACTGATCGGTCTCAACGCCCTGGGCGGCAAGTTTCTCGATGATCTCCTCCTCGATGTAGAAACCGTTGCCCCCGGGATAGACGATGAAACGCGCCGGGTTGGTCCCCAGTGCCAGAAGGTCTCGGCTGCGCCAGAGCCCGTCGGCAAAATAGGATTCACGTAAGAAATAGTACGTGCGGCCCATCACACGCTTCTGCGCCAGATACAATCAGCTCACCTCTGCCCGTTGATTGTTTAGAATCATTTTAAACAATCGGGGGCTCAAAAACAAGAAACTTTTTTCAGCTTCCGTGCTTCCGCTCGTAAACTTTTTGATTTATACTGCACAAAATTCCGGAATTTTGTGCAGTAATGAACCTCAAACAGATCATCATTTCCCAGAAAGAAGAGCGCGATTTCCTTCTCACGAGACCTTATATCCCGAGAGAAAATCTTTCCTCTGCTAGGTCTTCTCTCCAAAACGATCTCATTAAGGTTATCATCGGGCCCAGACGAGCGGGAAAATCTGTTTTCGCCCTCTTAATGCTCAAAGGTTATGATTTTGCCTACTTAAATTTCGATGATGAACGCCTTCTGGCAGTAAACGATTACGACGAAATTTTCAAAGTCTTGCGAGAAGTTTACGGCAAAACGCCATATCTTCTTTTAGACGAAATCCAAAACCTTGATAAATGGGAACTCTGGGTCAATCGTCTCCAGCGCCGTGGTTTGAAAATAGTCATTACGGGTTCAAACTCCAGGCTTCTTGGTCGGGAGCTAGCTACCCATCTTACAGGTCGTTATCAGTGTTTCCCTATCTATCCTTTTTCATTTCGGGAATTCATCAAAGCCCAGGATTTCGCATTTGACCCTTCTGGATATTCTCAGGAATCTCTTGGAACTCTTCTTTATCATCTCCGGAATTATCTCGAAATAGGTGGATACCCAGAAGTAGTTTTGGGAAAAGTTGACCCTAAAGGTTATCTTCGTACTCTCGTAGAAAGTGTATTGTTTAAAGATATTGTGAAGCGATACAACTTACGGTTTGCAAGAAAGCTTTCTGACCTTTTGCTTTATCTTTTAAATAACGTTTCCAGCCGTTTTTCTTTTACCAAACTCAAAAACATCCTAACTTTTAGAAGCGTCCATACCGTAGAAAACTACGTAAAATATCTTGAGGAGGCCTTTTTAATCTTTGTTGTAGAAAGATTTAGCCCCAAGCTCAAAGAACGGCTCAAAAGTCCTCGAAAAGTGTATGCTTACGATACGGGAGTAGTAACGGCTTTTAAAACCCGTTTTGGAGCTGATCATGGGGTTCTTATGGAAAACCTGGTAGCTTTAGAACTCTTGAGACAAAATAAGGAGTTCTTTTATTTCCAAACTAAAAATGGGCAAGAGGTAGACTTTATCGTAAAAGAAAATTTTAATTTGTATCAACTTATCCAAGTTTGTTACGACCTTTCTGACGAAGCCACCCGTAAAAGAGAATTTTCAGCCCTGGCAAAAGCTTCTAAAGAGCTCGACATTAAGGAAACAATGGTTATTTCTTGGGACGAAGAAGGAGAACAAACCTACAAGGGCTTACAAATTTCTATACGTCCTCTATGGAAATGGCTTTTTGAAAAAAATTGAGATATCTTAAGCCAAAAGACCATGAAGTGTCCAACCTGCCAGCATCCAGAGACAAAGGTCATCGATAGCCGGGTGAGCAGGGACGGGGCTGCGGTGAGGCGGCGGCGGGAGTGTCTTTCCTGCGGGTTCCGGTTCACCACCTACGAACGGGTGGAGATGCAGCTTCCCATGGTCATCAAAAGAGACGGGCGCCGTGAGCCCTTCAGCCGCGAAAAGGTCATCGAGGGTATTCGCAAGGCCTGCCAGAAGAGGCCCATCAGCATGGAAGAGATCGAGGCCTTCGTGAACGAGCTCGAACGAGAGCTCATGGAGGCGGGAGAAAGAGAGATCCCCTCCACCGTGATCGGCGAACGGGTAATGGAAAAACTCCACGAGTGGGATGACGTGGCCTACGTGCGCTTCGCCTCCGTCTACCGGCAGTTTCAGGACGTAAACGAGTTCATCGAACAGATTCAGCAACTGGTAGAGAAGAAAAAGCGCCCCACCTAAAAATGGGATCAGATCCCATTTTTGTTCTGCCAGACCTCCCAGCGGTGTTCCGGGAAGATGGGCCTCGTAAAGAGAATTTCTCTTAGCGCTTCTTGATCGATCTTCTCTCCGGAGAGCCTTCGACGGGCAAATTCGTGTAAGGTCCAAAACCTCTCCAGGGCCTCGAAGAAGAACTCTTTCATCTTGTCCACAAAGTGGCCGTTTGAGATCACAAAGGCAAGGTCGCTATTCATGGCCCAGAGGACCTCTCTTCCGGCCTGGCTGAGGATCTTTTCAAGGAGCTCGTCTCCCTTTTGCCGGGAAGAAGCCTTTTGGGCAAGCTCGGTCAGGGCCTCGATGGCCTCGTGGATGTGGCGATACATCCAGGAGACCGAGCCGTACATCCATTTGTCGAAGGTGCCCTTGTCTCCCCACGAGGAAGGAGGGGGCAAAAGCTCCTGGTTGGTGGGGTGCCGTCTGAGATAATCGCTCGGGGTGATGAGCTCGGTCTGGTTTTGGTCGTAGTAGAGTTTTTTCAGGAGGAAATAGAGAAAGAGTGGCCCCTCAAACCAGTGGTGCCCGAAGAGTTCCGCATCGTAGGTGGCCACGGAAAGGGGCTTTTTCCAGTACCAGCCGCGGATGTATTCGAAGTGGAAATTACGACATTCCATGAAGTGCTGGGCGTGCTGGGCGGCCTTGGCCTCGGCCCACTGGGGGTTGTAGGGTTCCTTTTGTAGAGAATAGCGGTTTGTGATCCGGCAGTAGCGAAAGGGGCCGCCTTTGATATGAAAATCAAGATAATCCGGATCCCCCGGGTAGCCCTCATCCGCACTCCAGACCTGCTTGCCGGTCTCCGGATCGCGGGCGAAGACCGCCACCTTTGACCCCCGCACGAAGACCGGCGCGTGGACCCCGAATTCCGCCGGGCTGTCGCCGTTCAAAACGGTGTGGGTTTCGGCGAAAAAGTAGTGAAGATCGTATTCTTCGAGATACTTCTCAAGCCCCGGCACGTAGGCGCATTCCGGGAGCCAGATCCCCAGAGGAGGTCTTCCGAAGATCTCCTTGTAGTCTCTCACGGCGGTCTCGATCTGGGCCCGGATGGCCTGGGGATAACGGGTGTAGAAGGGTAAAAAGCCGTGGGTGGCGGCGCAGGTTGAAACTTCGAGCTTTCCGAGCTCCTGGAACCTGGCAAAGGCCCGGGTCAGGTCTCGACCGTAGCGCAAAAACACCTCCCGGGCCTCTTCGAAACGCCTGAGATGCATCCAGGCCGCGGCCTCAAAGCCAGGGGCCTCGCGGCGAACCCTCTCTATCTCGGCCCGTGCGAGATTGATGAGCCCTTCCACGTACTTGAGGAACTCCTCCTGGAGGAGGGGGCAGCGCATCATGCTGGCGAGGGTGGGTGAGAGATCGAGCGAGAGCTTGAAATCCACCCCCTCGTACACCAGCTTCTCGAAGAGGCGGACAAGCGGGATATAGGTGTCGACCAGGGCCTCGTGGAACCATTCTTCGGGAAAGCCCAGCGGCTGCCAGATTCCCGCTGCCCCGTAGACCACCCGGCGCCTGATGTAGGGTAGATGGGCGTGGAGATGCAGAATGAGATAGCCGATGGAGTGCTCCGCCGTGCCCATGCGGGACTCAAGGGGCCTCATGGTGGGGTGCTCGGCGGTGATCTTGTGCGTGGCGTAACTTACCGGTGCGGTCCCCGGGGCAAGTCTTGCGGTGTGGGCGAGGTTGGAAAACTCCGTGAAATAAAGCCTTTCGCCGTCTTCCCGTTCGGCCACAAGGCGTACCCGGTAGGCCTTATCGGGCTCCACCCAGAGATACCAGTTGTCCGCGGTGAAGGGATCGAGCACCACGTCTTTTTCAGGGTGATGAAAAAGCTCGCCGAAGAAATCGTGGTAGACCTCCAGGCGAACCGTCACCTGGCGCCCGGCGGCAAAGCGGCCGAGCTCCTTTTGCCATTTGTCCCGCTTGAGGTGCCAGTAGGCAAAGAGCCTCCTTTCGTCTATCGGGAGGAGGACGATCCTTTCCTTTCTTTCCGGGACGAAATACTCTTCGGAGGTGGCAATCTCCTTCAAGCGTTCGCGGTGCTTCTTGTCGAAGAGGACCAGGCTTGCCCGGTAAAAGGCGGCGTCCGGCACGTCGGGGAGGATCCAATCTCTGGCCGGGCCCACAAGCCGCCTCTCCTCCGGGCGAAAGAGGGCAAACTTTTCTTCTCCCTCCGGGCGGTAGAAGACATCCAGGAGAAGATCCGCCTCTTCCCAGGTGAGGCCGCGCGGCGCAAGCTCCTTCTGGTACACCTCCTCCCAGAAGGATTGCGGAAACTCCCAGTAGACCAAAAGATTGACCTGATCCGGCTCGACGACCTTGCGGGCCAGAAAAAGCCCTTCCTGCGCCCTGGTGGAAAAGGTCGCTTCTTCGAGAAGGGCAAAGGTTTCAGGAGGCAAGATCTCGAGAGTGACGGCGTCTTTTATCTTCTTGAAGGGTTCCTTCTGGCAGAGAGAAAACTCAAGCCCCTTCAGGGCCCCCAGAACCAGAAAGTAATCCTTGAAGGGGACCTCCTGCCACTCCTCCTCGGGAAAGTTCGTTTCCGGGTCCGGATGGCGCAGGATATGAAGGTAGGCTGAGACCTCTTCCCCGAAACGAAGGCCGGTGCCGAGCTCCACGTCGCGCCGGAGATTTTCCCAGTCTATCTCGGAGATGGTCACGTGGTGGCGCCTTTCGTTCTCCGAGACGAAGACCACCTTGGGGGTGTAGTGAAACGGGGTTATGACCTTGAGCCGGGGGCGCCTTTTGCGAAAGAGCCGCGCCACATATCTCCCCGGCGGAAAGACCTCCTCGCTTTCGTCGAGAAAATTCACCTTCCTCGAAAGAACGAGCTCGTCCCCTTTGAAGACCTCGAGCCACAGATCCTCCTCGGGATAATGGACCTTCTGGTGCAGGTCTTTTCCCCAGGAAAAACGCACAAGCCTTTGGGCCACTTCAATCTTCATCTTCTCTCCTGTATTTGAGGATTTTGAACGCAGGTCTTGCCGGTATCCTGGCCAATTTTCGCAAAATCTTCGCCGCCTTGGAAGGGTCTTTGCGAGGAGCGGTGCGCGGTCTTTCGGGAGCGAAGGGGCAGGCAGGGAGCCTCCTCGTAGCAATCTTTTCGAGGCCGACTTCGGTCAGCTTGCCAAAGACCTCCTCTTTGGTAAAGGCGAGCACCGGACGCAGGACGAGATCCTTTCCGAAGTTGATGAATTGCAAGGCCGGAAGGGTCTGGCTGGCCTGCTCGCCCAAAATCTCACCGGTGGCGAGAGCCCCGGCGGGCACTTTGGGCAGAAGATCCCTTCCGATCTCAAGCATGAGAGACTTGCAGTAAAAGCAGCGCTCCCTTTCTGGCACGCTATCTTTTAGCTCCAGGAGATGCTTCCGGAAGGGATGGTGAACCAGAAGCATCTCTCCTCGCGGGATGAAAAAGGCGAGCTTTCGCGCCGCAAGCTCTACGAGCTCCGCCCTTCCCTCCTCTTCGTCGTCGAAGAAAAGGAGAGTCACCTCAAGGCCCCGGCGCAAAAGCAACCAGGCCGCCAGGAGCGAATCGGGCCCACCGGAGAAAAGAAGGAGCACCCGACCGCCGGAGCCCACGGGGAACCCCCCGGCCGCTGGCTGCGGGTCCTTGAGGAGGAAGATCCCCTCTTCCCAGGCCTCCAGAAAGAGCCGCAGATGTGCGGGAGGATGGTTGTCCCAGAGGGTGAGCCTCTTCTCGGCCTCGGCCTCGAAGAGAGAAAGGAGCCTCCTTTTGAGGGCGAGGGCCTCCTGCTTGAGCTCCGGGCTTTGCCACCTGTCCACGTAGATCTCAAAGGTAAAGGGCCGCGCCGGAAGCAGGGCCTGCCAGTCAAATTCCGGGGTGATGCGGAAATAGGGCGCAACCCGGCCGAGGCCGAAATGCGTAAGGAGGAGTCTTTCCACTTCTCTTTGGGAGGAGGAAATCTTGAGCCTTCCGCGGAACTCCTCCACCTTTAAAGATAGCCCCAGCACCTCGGCGCGCGCGGAGAGATTTTCGAGCGTAAGCTCCTTGAGGGCCTTTTGCGTGCCGGCCCTTTTGGTCCCGATCTCTCCGGAAAAACTTGCGAGATAGGTCACTTCTTCTGCCATCTTCCGCTCTTCACCTCTCTGGCAGGGTCTGCTTTACCCCGGTAAACGTAGACAAAGGCCCAGGTCTTGCGGCCGTCTTCGGTGATCACCTCGCAGAGTCTGCGGTCATATTCCTCTCCCTCCGCCTCCACTTCGTCGAGAAGGAGGAGGGTTTTGAGATCCACCTCGTAGAGCTCTCCGTGAACCAAGCCTTCTCCGGGGACGATGCCGGGGTACCAGCCCAGATCGTACATCTTGAACCCTGAAACCTTCGCCTCTCCCAGATAACGGGCCCCGGCCAGAAACCGGTGGAGGCGAAAGCCGCGTTTGAGGGTCCCGTAGACGAAAACCTTGAAACGCACGCCTCAAGTATAGCCCTCCGCCGGGGAAATTGCTTAACTTTTTGCCAGAAGATTGCTAGCCTGGAGAAAAACCAGCAAGGAGGAGGGCCATGAAGGTAAACCCCCTCATGTTTCGGGAATATGACATTCGCGGAAAGGTGGACGAAGACCTCACGGTGGAAGTTGCCGAAGCCATCGGCCGCGCTTACGGAACCATGGTAAAAAGGGCGGGAGGAAAAAAGGTGGTCTCCGGAAGGGACGGCCGCCTCTCCGGCCCCAAACTCCAGAAGGCCCTCATCAAGGGCATCCTCTCCACCGGGGTGGACGTGGTCAACATCGGAGTCACCCCCACACCGGTGATGTACTTTTCCCTCTTCACGCTTCCGGGCATCGACGGCGGCATCCAGGTCACCGGCTCCCATAACCCTCCGGAATTCAACGGCTTCAAGATCTGCCTCGGCAAAGAGACCATCTACGGCCCCAAGATCCAGGAGATTCGTCAGCTGATCGAAAAGGAAGATTTCGAAAAGGGGGAAGGAAAAGAAGAAAGTTACGACATCTTGCCGGAATACAGGAAGTTCTTGAAGGAGAACATCAATGTTTCACGCCCCCTCAAAGTGGTGCTCGACTGTGGCAACGGGGTCACCGCCCTCACCGCCCCGGACGCCTTCAAAGACCAGGGCTGTGAGGTAACTTCTCTTTATTGCGAGGTGGACGGCACTTTCCCCAATCACTTTCCCGACCCCGTGGTGGAGGAGAACATCAGAGACCTGCGGGCCAAGGTCCTCGAGATCGGGGCGGATTTTGGGGCCGGCTACGACGGCGATGGAGACCGCATCGGCGTGGTGGACGACAAGGGCAACATCCTCTGGGGAGACCAGCTCCTCATCATCTTTGCCCGCGACATCCTGAAGAAACACCCGGGAGCCACCATCATCGGCGAGGTGAAGTGCTCGCAAGTGATGTATGATGAAATCGCAAGGCTTGGAGGCCGCCCCATCATGTGGAAGACGGGGCACTCTCTCATCAAAAAGAAGATGAAAGAAGAAAAGGCCCTCCTTGCCGGAGAGATGAGCGGACACATCTTCTTTGCCGACCGCTACTTCGGCTTTGACGATGCGGTCTACGCCTCCTTAAGGCTTGCCGAAATCGTCGCAGCCTCGGACATCCCGCTTTCGGAGATGCTCAAGGACCTTCCCAAGATGGTCTCCACCCCCGAGATCCGGGTGGAGTGCCCGGATGAGAAGAAATTCGAGATCGTAAGAAGGCTTACCGAAAAGCTGAAGGCCGAAGGGTTCAAGGTCATCGACATCGACGGGGCGCGGGTGATCTTCGAAGACGGCTGGGGGCTCGTAAGGGCTTCCAACACCCAGCCCGTGCTCGTGCTACGCTTCGAGGCCAAGGACGAAAAACGCCTCCAGGAGATCCGCGAGCTCATCGAGAAGAAGCTCGAAGAAGTGAAGAAAGAGGTCTGATGGAGAGAATCTCTCTCGTCCTGGAGAAGGCCTGGCAGGCCCCGGCCTGGAAGCGAGCCCTCAAGGCCGCGAAAATCCTTGAGGCCTGGCCGCGCCTCGTCGGCCAACCCATTGCCCGGGCGGCCAGGCCGCTTGGTTACGCCCGCGGGGCTCTCATCCTGGAGGTGTGCGATCACATCTGGCTACAACGCCTGCGCTTCGAAGAGAGAAAGATCCTCAAACTCCTGAACGAGGCCTGCGGTGAGAGGGTCTTCGAAAGACT
>JAADDY010000016.1 GCA_013153725.1 Thermodesulfobacteriota bacterium | reverse complement strand
TCTCAGAAAAGTACCGCGGAAAACTGCTCACCATCGAAACGAGAGGTGAAAGAACCCTCTTCTTCGATCTTCTTCCCATCAATCTTGGGAAGATCCACGGCCTTGACATCCGCATCCAGCTTTACACGGTTCCCGGCCAGTCGCACTACCGGGCCACCAGAAAACTGGTCCTAAAAGGAGTCGACGGGATCGTATTTGTGGCAGATTCCCTTCGCAAACGCCGTGAAAAAAATATCGAAAGTCTCCTCGACCTCAAAAACAACCTCAAGGAGTACAACCTCAGCCTGGAAGAGATTCCTCTGGTCTTCCAGTATAACAAGCGTGATCTTGTAAGCGCCAATATCCCTCTCCTTACCATCGAAGAGCTCGAAAACGATCTCAACCGCGAACTCAAGGTCCCGTATTTTGAGGCCGCAGCCATCAAAGGCATCGGGGTTTTCGAAACCTTGAAGGAAATAAGCAAACGCACCGTCAAATATGTGGCGCGTAAATATGTTTTTAGCCAGACACAGGCCGAAGCCCAAGGAGGCATCATATGAGTCTTCCAAACGACAAAGATTTCGAGTTGGCTGTTGACAAAGCCATCGATGAAATTTTTGGCAAGGTAGAAGATCCCAAAGAGGAACTAGTTGAAGACGACTCTCTGAAGACCCCCGTCGAACTGGAACCTCTTGAGCTCGAATCTTCACAGAAGGATGAAGGTAAGGTCATCGATTTTCCAAATATCGACGAAGTGATGGAACCTTCCGTTGAAGCCGAGACCTCCCAGAAATCCCAATCTGAAGGGCTCAACCAAAAAGACCTCGAAAAACTTGCGGCTGCCCTTCTGGGTCTGGAATGGGAGGTAACACCCGAGACTTCTTTCGAATTCTTAACAGTTCTCGAGGAAGCCAAGGAAAAGGCCCCTTCGAATCTTCACCCCATCTTTGATCTCCTCCATGAAGTTGGCACCTGGCTTAAAGATCGGGCTCATGAAGCGCGCCCCGAATGGCTCCATTTCTTGCATCAAGGGATAGTGGCCTTAAACCTGGTCGTGGTTCACGGTAAAGAAAGTGAGCCCTATTATCATCATCTCAAAAAGGCCCTTGAAAGTCTCAAAAAAGCCGCTGTCCCTAAGACCCAAGAAGAGAGACTTCGGCAAAGGCTGGTAACGCAGTTGGTCCAAGACTACCAGCGTTTTCTCATGCTGGAGTGGCTCTTCAGCCGTTCCCCCAAGATGAAGGCCTGGCAGCTCATTTGTCAGAAGAGCCTAAAGGAAATCTCCGAGACCTTAAAAGCGCTTCCGGAGGAAGAAAGACCGGATCTTTCAAAGATTAAAGAAAAAACTTTTGCCAAACTCAAAAAACGTCCCAGACCTTCGGAAACGGCCACTTCCACGTTGTCTGCGTCCACCGAAGAACAGCCGTCAAAAAAAACGCTTCCTTTTAAAGAAGCTTATCACGTCCTCATCGACGAAAAGGATTTCCTCATCCCCGAGGAACAGGTGGCCTACTTCGGCCCCTTCAAGGACAAATGGCTCAACCAGATGAACGGTGGTTTTCCGCTGAAACTTTTGCTGGGCTTCTGGGCTCATTTCTCTTTCGTAAAGCTCAAGAATAAACTTCACGGAAGTATCACAGAAAAGGAAGAAAAAGAGCTTCGAAATTTGGTCCTGCCCATCATCAAACAGAGCTCCAGCCCTCAGGTAATTCTTGTCTTGTGGCAAGAAGGAAAGGGAGGAGTCGTTTTAGCCGAAGAAGCAACTCCTTTTTCGATCCCTGACAACGCCTATTTCGTCTCCAAAGGGGACGGAGGATCCGTCTTTATCAAAGAAAAAGAATTTCCGATCCTTAAAGTGTAATGACAGAGCAAGAATTCGAACAGGTCTTCAAAGAAGCCGAGATTTACGCCGAACAGGGCCTTTATGATGAGGCCATTTTGGCCTTTGAGGCCCTCTTGGCCAGAATTGAAAACGAGGGCAGTGAAAATGGCCTCTCGGAAAAGGTCCGTAACCGAATAAAAGAACTGGAGGATCTCAAGGCTCAAAAAGAAATCGAACAAGAAGACTTGGAAATCGAAGTAGAAACCACTCTAGACGAGACATTACAGGAGGCCCAGGTCTTAAAGGAAGGGGGGTTCTTCGAAGCCGCGCTGGAAATCTTTCAGCGTCTCGTCGACGAAGGCCACCAAGATCCTGAAATCTACCGTGGAATGGCAGAATGCCTCCTCGCCTTGGGGAAGCCAGAGGAGGCCATCTCGGTGGTCAAAATAGCGCTCGAACTGCCCGGGCTTACCATCGACGAAAAGGCAGCTTTCAATTACCTCCTGGGGCAAATTTACGAAAAAACGCAAAATCTGAAGGAAGCCCTGGAGGCATACAGTAAGGCCCATCATTACAACTCCTCCTATCTTGACGTTGCCGAAAAGATCCAGAAATTGCAGGAATTTCAGAGCAAGTATGGACGTCTCCAGCTCCTCTTCACCAAAGGGCTCCTCGACGAAGAAACCTACGAAAAAGCCCGGCAACAAGCCGCAGAAAAGAGCCACAGCGTCGAATACGTCCTGATCGAAGATTTTGGGATACCCAAAGAAGAAGTTGGCAAGGCCCTGGAGGAATATTACGGCTATCCCTTCGTGGAGTTCAACGAGCTTGAACTGGGGCCCAAACCTTCTTGCATCGAAGGCATCAAGGAACAATTCTTCCGGCAAAACGTCTGTATTCCCATCGCCGAAGAAAAGGATCGTATCATTCTGTTGATCGACGATCCTTCCGACACCCTGCGGCTCGATATGATCCGTCAAGTCCTAAAGGCGGACAACTTTGAAATTCGCGTAGGCATCAAAGAAGATATCTTTAAGTTCATCGATTACTACTACGGCAAAAGCGATTTCGATCTCCCCGAAGACTTTGCCGAACTCGAAGTCGTGAGCGAGGAAGAAGACCAGGATGTAAGTGAAGAAGAGCTCGCTGACAGTGTTGTCGTTCAGCTGGCCAATCACATCCTGGAAGAAGCCTATCGCAAGGGAGCCTCGGATATTCACATCGAATCCCTCCCAGGCAAACGCGGGGCACAGGTACGTTTGCGCATTGATGGAGAATGTCACCCCTTCAAGAAAATTCCTTACGCCTACAAGAGGGCCCTGGTTTCACGATACAAGATCATGGCAGGGCTTGATATCGCTGAGAAAAGACTCCCCCAGGATGGGAAGATCAAGTTCCGTCTCAAAAACGGGCGTTTCTTCGAAGTCCGTGTCGCCACTCTCCCCACCATCGAGAATAACGAAGACGTAGTGATGCGTATCCTGGCGGCGGCAGAGGCCATGCCGCTTGATCAGATTGGCCTGCGCCCGGAATATCTCGAACAATTCAAGAAACTCGTCGAAATGCCCTATGGCCTCATCCTGGTGGTTGGCCCCACGGGATCTGGTAAGACCACCACGCTTCACGCCGCTCTCAAATATATCAACCGTCCGAACAAGAAGATCTGGACCGCTGAAGATCCGGTAGAAATCGTCCAGGACGGGTTGAGACAAGTTCAGGTAAGGCCCAAAATAGGCCTTGATTTCGCCCGCGTGCTTCGGGCCTTTCTGCGGGCCGACCCAGACATCATCATGATCGGAGAAACGCGAGACGAAGAGACCGCCCGAACGGTAATCGAAGCCTCTCTCACCGGGCACCTGGTCTTCACGACTTTGCATACCAACAGTGCCCCTGAGACCGTCACCCGGCTTCTGGGGATGGGGATGGATCCGTACAATTTTGCCGATGCTCTCCTTGGTATTCTGGCCCAGCGGCTGGCAAAAAGGCTCTGTTCCCGCTGCAAAGAGGCCTACCAGCCCAGCGAACAGGAAATCGAGCTCCTCATCGACGAATACGGGGAACATCCCACCACCCCTCTTACACCGGAAGCCTTCAAAGAGGCCACCCTCTTCAAGGCCAAGGGGTGTTCTTATTGCAACAACACCGGCTACAGGGGGCGGCTTGCCATCCACGAACTCCTGGTGGCCAACGATGAGATACGGCAGCTAATCATTAAAAACGCACCGGTACACCAGATACGTGAAGCTGCCATGCGTGCCGGTATGCTCACCCTCAAGCAAGACGGAATCTGGAAGGTGCTCGCCGGCCACACTGACCTTACCCAAATCCGGGCCGTTTCTATTCGCTAACCTCTCCATCGAAGCTCGGAGAAAAGAGGACCTTCAAGGTCTCCTTCTTCACACGGAAGACAAAATCGTCTTTCTTGAGGAGACAATCCTCTTTTTGACAGGTCAAATAGAGCCTTCCCTTCCGCCCGTCTCTCAAGCTATAGGAAAGGACTCCCTGTGGTCCGGGGAACCTGTCGGGAGGGACTACTCCTTCCGCAAGGATGGGAAAGAGCTTGCGCAGAAACTTTCTCCCCTCTTCAAGAGGTATTTCTCGCTTCTCACCGTTTACTTCAAAGAGATACTTGTTGTCTTCCAGACGAAGACTCCAGGAAATATTTGGGCTCTCAAAGGTAAGTTCTTTGAGTTCTTCGATGGGAAGGGTCAACACTTCCAAATTCAGAAAGGCCTCTTCCTTCGGAGGGGCTGGCTCTTCGGTCTGGATGTCCACCAGGGCGAGAAGATTTACCGGAACGAGGTAGATATTGTCTTGACCTTCGAGTCGCACAAAGGAGCTCTCCCAGCGAGGGCCTCTTTTACCAACGACAAAATGAGAAAGGACCTGCCCATCTTTCTTGAAAACTACGTGCAGACCTTCTTTCTCTCCCACTCCGAAACGGTCGAAGTATTTCTTTCCCCGGGCCCGTTCCTCACCGGAGAGGTTGGCAAAGGTCTCTAAAAATTTCTCTACCAGTCTTTCGCTGGCGGGCTTTCGGTAATCGGAAAGGATAACCCAGCGGTTCCCCTCCTTTACCAATACCAAGCCATTTCTTCTGGAACCCTGATAGATTTCAATCCGGGTAGCCTCCTTCAGGTCTTCGTTGCCCAGAGGCCTAAGGACGTTTTCCGCACCTTCATGGCTTTCCCGGGTCACACTCAGGTAAAAAATCACACTAAACACGAAGAATATCGAGACCAGCACCAATGCCCTTTTGCTCATGAGGCCCTCCTGCGCAGGTATTGTTCTCTACGTCGGCGGCGTCTTATAGCGTGAAGAAGGCCAAAGCTCACCCAAAGGGCCGGTGGCAGGAAGATCACCACAAAGCGCCAGAAGAACTTCTGCCGGTCGCTAAGTTCGGGGAGATAACGCTGCACCTGGGTCTTGGCCCGAATGTAAAGAAGTTCCTCTCCCAGCGTGAGACTTTCTACCAGATTGGCGGCAAAAATGGCGTTACTGAAGGCCTGAATGGCGGTATCGGCAAACATCTCACTCGAACCTATGAGTACCAGACGGCTCTCGCGCCCCTGCCCGGGAGATTTTCTTCCCTTCATATTCTCTGAATCTTCTTCTCCAGGCCAGGGAGGAACCTCATCAAAAGTTTGTGGAAACCTGCCCGAAACCATTATCGCCAGAGGGAAAGGCCCTCTTGGATCGTCTTTCTCCGGCTTGATCCTGCCGGCAACCAGGGGCCCGGGGTTATAGGGATGAAGCCAGGAGCGAGGGCTGGAATGAAAGAGCTCTTCTATCTTTAGATTCTCTTTCGGGGAGACCTTGAGGGCACTTCCCCAGAGATAGAGAAGCCCGCTCAATCTACTCGTCACGGAAAGTTTCTGGTTCATCTGGGGCGGCAAGATTTCAATTTGCATGGGAAATCTCACCGGCTGACGCACGATAGCGGTAAACATCCCGATCCGCCGCGGAATAGAGAGCGCCAAAACCACACTTTGCTCGTCAAAAAGGTGCCTTTCGTCTATTTCGAAGCCCAGCTTCCGAAGCCAGCGGTTAACAGCCAGGGGCTCCTTTATGGGATAAGCTACAATTTCGCCCTCAGGCCCGGGATTGTAGGAGTACTTGAAACCCTGGGCCGCAATAATGACCGGATGTCCCGTTCGCAGAAAATGCTCGATCTCGTAGAGCTGGCGGTCGTTTAGCTCCTTGGGTTCGACGATGAAGAGAAGCTTGGCCTCCCCGGGGATGGTGTTCTCCTTAGTCAGAGGAGCGTTACGCACCTCAAGACCGTTGTATTCCAGCACCTCCCGCAGGGTGCGATAAGGGTCCTGCGGCCCCATCATAAAAGGAGACCCTACCGGTGCTGGCGTATGAAGAGCAACAACCGGTTTTTCTTTGAGAGTGAGCTTGTAAATGCGAGAGATGATATCGTACTCCAGGGTACCCAGGTTGTTTGGCATCACTTCTGGAATGATCTCTTCTTTCTTGTCCAGATAGGAGATGCTCAGGGCGCTGTAGATGCGCTTTACGCTCACTTCATCGCGTTCGATGGTCTGCACCGCAAAGGGCACAATACCCTTCTCGCGCAGCTTGGGGATGAGCTCCGGGTCTCTGGTGGGGTCTACGATCCGATAGGAAAACTTGGGAGAGAGCGCGGCAAACTCTGCCAGAATATCGGCCACGTCCCGCGCGATGGTCTTCATGGGAGCCGGGAGCTCCTCTTTGGGGGAGACGTAATACGTCACCTGGATGGGGACCTCAAGCCTTTCGAGGATCTTCTTGGCGGCAGGAGAAACCGTATAAATCTTGTCTTCGGTGAGATCGAGGCGAGGAAGCCTTATCTGGGAGAGAGCAGCGTTCAGAAAGAAAAGCCCCAGAATGAGAAGGGCCGAACCAAAATAAAAGGCCTTGCGCTGGAAATAACGCAAATATCCGCTTATGGTGAAACCGTTCCATAAGAGAAACACCACGATATACGACACAAAGAAGAGAACATCTCTCAGAGACACCACCCCTTTGGCAAGCGAAGAGAAATGGGGTGGTATTCCAAAGGCTTGACGCAGGAAGTTTCCGACCCCCGGCAACCAGCTATCGATAGAGGTAGAAACCAGGTCCGTACCGAAAAGATAGGCGGAAAAACCTATCACCAAGGTGATGATGAAAGCCACGATCTGGTCCTCAAAAAAGGCCGAAATCGCTTGCCCCAGGGAGATGAGAAAGGCTGCCAGAAGAGCGGCTCCCAAATATCCCCCCAAGATCGGACCCCAATCCGGATCTCCCAGGACCGAGAGCATAACCGGGATGACGAAAGTGCTGGCCAGAGTGAGAAGGGCAAAGAGGAAAGCTGCCAAGAATTTGCCCAGCACCAAAGCGCTGGTGGACGCTGGAATGGTATAGAGAAGGGAAATGGTGCCACTTTTTCTCTCTTCCGCCCAGAGGCGCATCGTAAGGGCCGGAATAAAGATGATAAGGATCAGGGGAAGGGTTTGAAAGAAACCTCTCATATCGCAGAGGCCAGTCAAAAAGAAGGTGGTCATAAAGAGACCGTTGGCCACCAGGAGGAAGACCACCGCAAAGACATAAGCAATGGGAGCATTAAAGTAGGACAGGAGCTCTCTCTTGAGAACTGCTTTAAGCCCTGCTGCCATCCCTTCCCTCCTTTTGACGGGCAATTAAGGCCAGGAAGACCCTTTCTAGGTCCTCGCTCTCGCGCTCCAGGGAAACGATGTTAACCTCCTCTCGACACGCTTCTTTCATAATCTCCTTCTCTTTGGGCTCTTTGCTGCGTAAGCGATAACAATAGACCCCATTTTCCTGCCATTCCTCCACGATTTTGAGACCAGCTATCTTGCGCAGAGCTTCAAAGGGTTTGTCGGTCCGAAGAAGCAATATCTCCTCTTCGAAAGCTTCTCTGGCAAGCTCTGCCAACCTTCCCTGGGCGATCAGTCTGCCCTCGTTGATGATCCCAACCCAATCTGCCAGGGCTTCTACCTCCTGAAGGATGTGGGTAGAAAAAATGATGGCCTTCTCTTGGGACAACTCCTTGATCAAACGCCTTATCTCTATGATCTGGAGAGGATCGAGCCCGGAAGTGGGCTCATCCAGGATGAGACACGGGGGGTCATGGATCAGGGCCTGGGCAAGCCCTACCCTTTGCCGGTACCCCTTGGAAAGCTGAGCAATGGGAGTCAACCAGACTTCATCCAACCCGCAGGCTTCCCTTACCCAGGAGAGTCTCTCACGGCGTTCTTGAGGGGAAACGCGAGCCTCCGCCACAAAGGTAAGATATTCCCCGACTTCCATGGCATCGTAAAGAGGGGCTGTCTCGGGTAGAAAACCGAGTTTCTCTCTTGCAAGCCTCGGGTTTTCCAGGACGTTTACACCGGCAATGTAAGCCTCTCCTCTCGTGGGCACGATCTGAGTCGCAAGGATTTTAAGAACCGTGGTTTTTCCTGCTCCGTTGGGGCCGAGAAGCCCCATAATTTCACCAGGTCTCACGGAAAAAGACACATCCTCAACCGCTTTCACCAAACCGTAAACCATGGTAAGGCCTCGCGCTTCGATCATATCTCCCCCCTGGTGACATAAGATAGAGCCCGCAGACTCCCATCAGAGTAATCCCGAGGCTAGCCGGGAGTAAGACGGATAACAATTTTAAAGAAATCGTTATTGTGAGCAAAGTGAAGCCATGCCAGTTCACTTCACTCGAAGAAGAGAGATGCTACAGGTTTAGAGTCCTGGTTTTATAGTGTGAAATGTTCCAAAATACAAGAGTTATTTGGAAGGCAACACCCTGGTAACCCTGGCCAAACGCCTTTCTGCCCGGATAAAACGTATGGGGTTGAGACTTCTCCCCCAGCGCTTAATTTCGTAATGGAGGTGAGGGCCGGTACTCCGACCGGTATTCCCTACATAACCGATAATCTCTCCTTTCTTTACCCGCTCTCCGCGTCTGACCACGTATTTACGCAAATGGCCGTAAATTGTTACAAATCCGTGCCGGTGCCTCACCTTCACGAAACGCCCTAACCCCCTGTTATAACCCACCTGGTAAACGACTCCGTCTGCCGTAACCCGCACCGGAGCACCGTAACGGCTAACGATATCGACCCCGGCATGAAAGGCCCTTCTGCCGGTAAAGGGATCACGCCGGTAGCCATAGTAAGAGGAGATGAATCCTCGGCACGGCTTACCGATGGGCACTTTCTCAAACTTTGTAAGATAAGTGGTGATCTTCTCGACCAGAATTTCGTACTCTTTCTGGGGAGGGAAATACGGACCACCCAGGGCCTTCCGGCGGGTAGTCCCAAAATGGCGTGACAATCCCAGCTGGCGGATGATCTTTTCTACGTAGGAAGTGCGCCTTCTCAGAGCGCCCACGGCCCGCTGCAGGAGTTCTTCTTTTTCCTTTTCGAGTTGATCGAGCTGGGTCTCTAACTCCTTCTCTCGGAGCTCAAGGACGACCAGTTCTCGTTTGAGAGAAGCTATTTCTTTTCTGAGGTGAGAATTCTTCCAAAATAGGACAAAATTGAGAACCACGAGAATCACAAGCAAAGCGACCAAAAATGGATGACGGGAGAGCGTTGATTTGGGCTCCTCAGAATTTGGTCGCAAATACCACCCCTTCGCCCACATCATATTTCGAGCATGCCAGAAAACACTTTGAAAATCAAGCTTTTCATGCTTACTTTTCTGCCATGAAAGAAACAAAAAATAAGCCAAAAGAGCGAATTTGGCTGGAAATTTCCGTAATCGTCCCGGAATATCTGGCCGATGCCGTGGGAAACTTTTTCGTAGAGACTACCGGCCACGGGGTAAAATTTGAAGACCTGGAACCCCACCCGGAAGAAGGCCCTCTGGTAAGAGTAACTGGTTATCTGGCTCCCGAGCAGGCAGAAACAGGGCTCATCAAGAAGATTTACCACTACCTGGCCTCTCTGGAGGAATTGCATCCTGGAGAGTTCAAGTTTTCTCTGGAGACAAAGCCCCTTCCAGAGGAGGACTGGGAATGTGCCTGGCAGGCCTACTTCAAACCTCACAAGGTAGGCAAGAGGCTGGTAATCAAGCCCTCCTGGGAGGTCTACGTCCCGAAAAAGGATGAAATCGTCCTTGAAATAGACCCCGGGCGGGCCTTTGGTACGGGGCATCATCCCTCCACTTATCTCGTTCTCCAGCGGCTGGAAGAACTCTTCGAAGAGCTCTTCAACCCGGCCGGGATTGCCCCCACCGTTCTCGACGTGGGCACGGGGACAGGCATCCTCGCCATCGCAGCCGGAAAACTCGGTGCCAAGGAAGTGATAGCCATCGACATAGACCCCGAAGCCACCGAGGTGGCCAGAGAAAACGTCCTGCGCAACCATCTCCACGAGAAGGTCTTCGTTTCCACCACCCCGGTATGGGATCTCATGACGGGTTTTGACCTCATCTGCGCCAATATTTCAGCCTACGAGCTGGAACTTATGGCAGACAAACTCGCCGAACTCCTGAATTCGGGGGGCCATCTCTTGCTATCGGGTTTCTTAGAGGAAGAAGCCGAAAGGCTCCTCCAAAAATACCAGGCTCTGGGGCTCAACCCGGTCTTGAAACGCCTTGATCCCGAATTCGAAGAATGGGCGCTTCTGAACTTCAAAAAGCCTTAGCCCGCTTTCTGGCTCCCGGGGCAAAGCTTGGCGAACCCTATCTCTTGAGCCGCGAAGAGAGCCATCATCTGCGGGAGGTCTTGCGCCTCAAGGAAGGCGCGGCGGTAAAACTGCTCGACCTCCAGGGACGGGAGTTCCTGGGAAGGGTCGAGAAACTGGGAAGAGAGGTTCTCGTAAGGCCAGAGGAACTCTTGCGCGCTGCAACCCCCCCGGATTTCGAGGTTTCCGCGCTCATTCCCCTTCTCAAAAAAGAGAATTTGGCTTTTCTGGTGGAAAAGGCGACGGAACTCGGCATAACTCGCATAATCCCCTACTCTTCTTCGAGAACCATCGTCAAGCCCAAAAAGAATCTCCGGGAAAAGCTTGAAAGACGGGCCCTCCAGAGCCTCAAACAATGCGGAAGACTCTGGCCCCTGGAAATCTTTGATCCCCTCTCGCTTGAAGAAGCGGCCCAAATAGAGGCCGAACTCAAAGTGGTGGCCTACGAAGGCGAAAAGAAGACCCCCCTCAAACCCCTCTTTGAGAACTTTTCCGGAAAGAGTCTCCTCCTGGCCAGTGGCCCGGAAGGAGGATTCTCTCAAGAAGAAATCGATTTGCTAAAAGAGAAAGGCTTCCTGAGGGCCAGTCTCGGGCCTCTCATTTTACGCGCAGAAACCGCGGCTTTTTATCTCATGTGTACGGCACATCTGTTTTTCTTTGCAAAATCTTGATTTTCTAAGATTTTCAGTTACTTTTAAGGCACGTATCGTCTCGAATTTCCCTCAAATCTTAGATCAACGGAGGTACAATGGTGACCAGCACCTTAAAGACATTTCTGCTCCTAGCAGCCCTCACGGCCCTTTTCCTCATCGTCGGTCAGGCCATTGGAGGGCGAACGGGAGCTATAATTGCCCTTCTATTGGCAGGTGGGCTCAACTTCTTCGCCTACTGGTATTCCGATAAATTGGCGCTCAAGATGGCCGGAGCCCGGCCTGTCTCTCCTGCCGAGGCACCGGAGCTCCACCAGCTTGTGGCCAAACTTGCGGCCCAGGCCGGCATTCCAAAGCCCAGCGTCCACATCATCCCCACCCAGACTCCCAATGCTTTTGCCACCGGTCGGAATCCGGAACACGCCGCCGTGGCGGTAACCGCTGGTATCATGCAAATCCTAGACTGGAACGAACTAGAAGGGGTACTGGCCCACGAAATCGCTCACATTAAAAACCGCGACATCCTGGTCTCCACCGTGGCGGCGGTCCTTGCGGGAGCCATTGCTTACCTGGCCGACATTGCCCAGTGGTCCCTCATCTTTGGCGGTTTCCGCGGTGATGATGACGATGACAGCCCGATGGGCTACATCGGTCTCATCCTCATGATCGTCCTGGCCCCCATGGCGGCCATGCTCATTCAGCTTGCGGTAAGTCGCAGCCGCGAGTATCTGGCCGACGCTACCGGAGCCAGGATCTGCCGCTGCCCCCTTTCCCTGGCACGCGCCCTTGAAAAGCTCGAGGCTTGGAACCGTAAACTCCCGATGCGGGTCAACCCCGCCCAGGCCCAGATGTTCATCGTGAACCCCCTTCGGGGAGGGGGTCTGATGCGTCTCTTCTCCACACATCCTCCTATCGAGGACCGTATCCGGAGGCTCATCGAGATGGCCAAACGAGAAGGTCTGGCCGCCTAGCAGGAGAGGGTTTGGCAGATTCCGTTTTAGCCAAAAGTCTACGTCTGGCGCGTCCGTACTGGGCCCTCCTGGCACTGGCCCTCCTCCTGAGCGCCGTGGCCTCGGTGCTCTCGGGGTCGGTGGCCTGGCTGGTCAAGCCCGTCCTTGACGACATCTTCATCGCCAAGAACTACGGCTACCTGAAGCTCCTGCCCCTGGCCCTCATCGGGCTCTATGTCCTGCGAGGGCTCACCACCTTCTTCCAGGCCTACCTCATGCGCATGGCCGCCCTCAAGCTCTCCAACGACTTGCGAGAGAAGATGTACGCCAAACTCCTGAGGCTTCCCGTGGGAGAAGTGGGAAGAGAGACCGCCGGGCGCATGGTCTCTCGCGTCATAAACGACACCACCACCGTGGAGCCCATTCTGGCCGACGTCTTCAAGACCTTGACCCTCGAAGGTCTTACCATCGTTACCCTGGTGGTGGTAGCAGTCTCAAGGAGGTGGGATCTCGCCCTCCTTTCCTTCACCGTCTTTCCGGCGGTGGCCTTTGGAGCGCGCAAGATGAGCGGAAAGGCCCGCAAGACCCGGCACCGGGCCCAGGAAGAGATTGCCAACCTCACCCACCGGGTGAACGAAAGCCTCCAGGGGATACGCGAGATAAAAGTCTACGGCCAGGAAGATTCTCTCCTCGAAAAATTCCGTCAGGAGCTCCGGGCCTACTACCGATTTCTTTTAAAGGTCACCAAGTACCGGGAAGGTTCCAAGCTCATCGTCGATTTCCTCACCGGTGTAGGCGGGGCCCTGGTCCTGACCTACGGGGGCCTTCTCATCGTGCGCGGGGCCATCACCCCGGGAGACTTCTTCTCCATCCTCACGGCCATTCTCATGACCTTCACCCCGGTGCGGAAGATATCCCGGGCTTATACCGGCATCCACGACGCCGCCGCAGCCCTGGAACGCATTGAAGAAGTCCTCTCTTACCCGGAAGAGAAAGGCGGCACGCGCAAGGCCACCCCACCTCAAAAGGGCCTCACCCTGGCCAAAGTCTCCTTCAAGTATCCCCACACGGCGGATTGGGTGCTGAAAGACGTAGAGCTTGAGATCCCGGCTGGTAAGGTTACCGCCATCGTGGGGCCAAGCGGGGCGGGGAAGACCACCCTGGCCTCCCTCATCCCGCGCTTTTACGACCCCACCCTGGGCAAGGTCCTCCTTGATGGCATCGATCTTAAAGAATTCGACCTCGCCTCCCTGCGAAGCCTCATTGGGCTCGTCTCCCAGGAGGTCGTCCTTTTCAACGCCACGGTTTACGAAAACATCGCCTTCGGAAAACCCGGGGCCACGAGAGAAGAAGTCATCGCCGCCGCCAAGCTCGCCTACGCCCACGAGTTCATCATCAAACTCCCCCAGGGCTACGATACCGTCCTGGGGCACAGGGGATTTTCCCTCTCAGGGGGGCAGAAGCAGCGGCTTGCCATCGCGCGGGCCATTCTCAAGAACCCGCCCATCCTCATTCTGGACGAGGCCACCAGCCACCTGGACGCCGTCTCCGAGCAGAAGGTCCAGGAGGCGCTCGAAAAGCTCATGGTGGGCCGCACGACCGTCGTCATCGCCCACCGGCTTTCCACCGTGCGAAACGCCGACCTCCTCGTGGTAATGGATCACGGAAAGATTGTGGACAAAGGAAGCCACGAAGAGATCGTCAAGCGCTGCGCCCTGTACAGGGAGCTTTACCAGAGCTTCTCGCGGGAAGGAAAGGTCATCCCTCTGAAGAGGAAAAAATAAAGCTTTACACGATCACCCCGGAAGATATGCTACTTCCCAATGTGGCTTGAAAAGGGCTGGGCCAAAGTGGCCCCTCTCCTTACCCCGCTGGGCTATCTTTACGGCCGTCTCATGCTCCTGCGGCGCAAGGCCTACCAAAAGGGGCTTTTTGCCTCCTATCGCCCGCGGGCCTTTGTCGTGAGCGTGGGAAACCTCTCTCTCGGCGGGGAAGGAAAGACCCCCCTCGTCCTCTGGCTCGCCAATCTCTTAAGAGAAAAAGGCTTTCGGGCGGCGATCCTCACCCGGGGCTACCGTGGGAAATTGCGCGGCCCGGTGGTAGCCAGCCGGGGAGAAGGCCCCCTCTTCGCCCCAGAGGAGATCGGAGACGAGGCCTACCTCCTGGCCGCAAAAAGTCGCTCCCCCGTCATGGTGGCGAGAGACCGGGTGCAGGGGGCCTTCTGGG
>JAADDY010000072.1 GCA_013153725.1 Thermodesulfobacteriota bacterium | reverse complement strand
CCGAGTCGTGAAGCGACAAAGCAATCCCTGGCGAGCGAAATAAAGCAATCCTGTGGGATCGCCACGGCGGCTCCGCCGCCTCGCGATGACACCATTCCCAGATCCTTCGCTTCACCCGGGACAGGGATCGCTTCGAGGCCAACGCCTCTTGCGATGACATGGTGTGGCGGGGCCGCTTCCGACCTTTGCGATGACTCTGAAAAAAACTCCACCATTTGTGTTAAGATTTCTCCCTCATGGAGAGCCCAAACGGTTTCTACTGGTCCTCCCGCAGTTTTTTCGTCTTTTTGCTGCTGGCCGGGGCCCTGCTGGGGGTGTCTGCTCTTCTCTCCTTTTTCTGGGGGCGTTTTGAGGTCCCGCCAAAGGCTCTTCTCCTGGCCCTTGTAAAGGACCAGGAGCCAACGCTTCACACCATTGCCAAGTTGCGCCTGGTGCGCACGCTCCTTGCCGCTTCGGTGGGAGCGGCGCTTGCCCTCTCAGGGGCCATCTTTCAGGCCCTTTTGCGTAATCCCCTGGCCGAGCCCTACACCCTGGGGGTGGCCACCGGAGCGGCCTTCGGGGCCACGCTCGCCATCTTCTTCGGGGTGAGTGCGGGCCTCATCCTTCCGCTCTTTGCCCTGGCCGGGGCAGCCCTTACCCTCCTCGTGGTGGTCTATCTCTCGCGCACCGAGGAGGGGGCCTTTCGGCCGGCGACTCTCATCCTGGCGGGGCTCGTGGTCTCTTCCTTTCTTTCGGCGGGAATCTCTCTCCTCAAGAGTCTTGCCGACGAAAGTGTCTCTGCCATTGTTTTCTGGTTGCTGGGAAGCTTTTCCGGCCGGGGACCTCTTGAGCTTTCTTTCTTCTGGTTTTACGCTTGGCCGCTCTTCTTCCTGGCCTGGCATTTTCGGCGCGAGCTCGACCTCCTGTCTCTGGGAGATGTAGAGGCCCTGGAGCTTGGAGTGGCGGTGCGCAGGGTGCGGGCCCTTCTCACCCTGAGCGCCTGTCTCGCCGCGGCGGTCTGTGTGGCGGTAAGCGGGGTGATCGGTTTCATCGGTCTCATCGTGCCCCATCTGGTAAGACTCACCTGTGGGGCCAGGCACCAGTTTCTCCTGCCCTTGAGTGCCCTCCTGGGGGCAGCCCTTCTCGTCTTCTCCGATCTCGGCGCAAGGCTTCTCCTTCCCACCGGGGAGGAACTGCCGGTCGGGGTGATAACCGCGCTTCTGGGAGCGCCCTTCTTCGCCTGGCTCCTCAAGCGCAAGAAGAGGGAGATCGAATGGCTTCCGTAAATCTCCTTGAGGCGAAAAACGTTGCTCTCGGCTACGGCGAAAGGGAGGTGGTACGGTTCTCCCTTGCTCTCCGGGCTGGAGAATGGGTAAGCCTCATCGGGCCAAACGGTGCCGGAAAGAGCACCATTCTTCACGGTCTGGCAGGGCTCCTGCCGCTCAGGGCCGGGGAGGTCTACCTTGCCGGAGAGCCGCTTTCACGTTTGACACCCAGGGAGCGGGCCAGGCGGGTGGCCCTCATGCGCCAGAGTCCGGGCACCTCTTACCCCTTTACGGCCTTTGAGATCGTCCTACAGGGCCGTTATCCTCACGGTCCCTCTCCGCAGGATGAAGAGATGGCCTTAAAGGCGCTTGAGCGGGTGGGGGCCCTTCACCTGGCGGCAAGGCCCTTCCCTTCTCTTTCCGGAGGGGAGCGGCAAAAGGTCTGGCTGGCCCGGATAATCGCCCAGCAGACACCGCTTCTTCTCCTCGATGAGCCCGCCTCTCATCTCGACCCGGCGGTCTCGCACGAAATCTACCGCCTCCTGCGAGAGCTCTGTGCCGAGGGGAAGGCTGTCCTTTGTGTTCTGCACGACCTGGTTTACGCCTCCCTCATGAGCAACCGCGTCATCCTCCTGAAAAAGGGGCGCTTTCTGGCCTCCGGCCCGCCGGAAGAGGTCCTCCGCCCGGAACTCCTGGAGGAGCTCTTCGAGGCCCCTTTCTTGCTGCTGAAACACCCCCTGAACGGAAAGCCTCTTCCCCTTCCTTCAGTAGGCCTCTGAAAGGAGGTGCCTGTTGCCAAGGTTGAGTCTCTTCAGGCCGTGACTCCTTGCGATACTCAGGGCCATCTCGGCGTGGCGACGCGAGGTGGTGGGAAGATCGTCCAGATAAAAGGTGGGGTAGAAGGCGAGGAGCGACCAGGGGATCTCCGGAGAGAGGTTTGCCAGGAAGGCGGCGATCTTTTCGAGCTCTTCCTCGTCCACGTAGCCCGGGACGAGGAGGGTGGAGGCGATGAGGGCCGGGGGTTCCGGGCGCTCCCGGGCCATTTGCGCCAGCATTTCAAAGTTTTTGAGTGTCATCTGGTTCGGCACCCCGCAGAGGGTGAGGTGGACCGGCTCGGAGAAGGCCTTGAGATCCACCTTGACGCAACCCCCGGAGGCAAGGGAGAGCCGCATCATCTCGCGGATGATGGGGGTGTTTTCGGCCCCGTTGGTCTCCCAGCAGATACGGAGGATCTTTCCCTCGCGGCGTGCCAGGGCCTTTTTCGAAAAAGAGAGGGCGTGCGGGCTCTGCGGCCCGGGATCTCCGCCAAAGTAGCAGATGCAGGCCACGTGGTCTTTGAGGTCCGAGAGCATCTTGGCCGTGGGAACCAGAGGAGCCGTAAGCTTGCGAAGCTTGAAGTGCCAGTTCTGGCAGTAGAGGCAGTTGAAGTTGCAGGCCTCGTAGAAGACCGCGAGATTGGCGTAGCCCCTCTCCGGGCCGGGGAGATGAGCGTAGCGCGGATAGCCCGCCCCCGTGCCTCCGGGGCAGACGAAATCCGCCACACAATTGGTGGGCAGGGGGTCGAGATACCAGGAGACGAAGGCTCCCCCGGGATGCGGGCCCCGAAGGCGGCCCTTTAGGTTCTGCCAGACGCCGCAGTAGCCAAACTCACCCTCTCCCAGGCGGCAGAAGTGATGACACAGGCGGCAGGGGATTCCTCCCTGAGAACGTGGCGGTTCCTCGGGGAGGCCAAAGGCCCGGCGGGTGCGACGATGAAGGTCTGCTATCTCGGCGGAGATCTCATCCCAGTGCCGGCGCAAACAGGCGACACAGAAGCCAATCTTGTCGGAGATGGTGGGGGCTTCCCTGTGGCAGGATCTACAGCGTCCCATCGCGGGCCGGTTTCACTTCCAGGGTGAAGCCGTCTATTTTGGTGACGATGATCTCTTCCCCTGGAGGGATTTCTTCCGGGCTTCTCGCTTGCCAGATCTCACCGTGCACAAAGACCTGCCCTCCCCGGGGGCCAACCGCCGAGATCGTGCGCCCGCGCTCCCCGATGAGCCCCTCCGGACCGGTGGTGGGTTTGCGGCGCACGGCCTTCACGGCAAGGTAGGTTACTCCGGAGAGGAAAAGGGCCATGGTGACCAAGACGGGAACGAGAACCTGGTAGGAGATTTTGAGCCCCTCTGGGCTCCTCTCAAAGAGCATGAGGGAGCCCAGCACCAGGCTTATGAAGCCTGCCAGAGCCAAAAGGCCGTAGCTCGTGATCTTTATCTCCAGGAAGAAGAGAAGACCTGCCAGGAAGATGAGGAGGAGACCGGCGTAATTCACCGGCAGGAGGTGCATGGCGTAGAAGGCCAGGATGAGACACAGGCTTCCCACCACCCCGGGCAGAATGGCCCCGGGATGCGAGAGCTCGAAGTAAATTCCTGCCAGGCCGAGCATCAGGAGGATGTATGCGATGTTGGGGTTGGTGACGAGACGCAGGATACGGCTGCGGAGATCTTCTTTGATGCGAACGATCCGGGCCCCTTTGGTGTGCAAAACGACCTCTTTGCGGAGGAGCTGCACCTTGCGCCCTTCAAGAGAGGTCAAAAGCTCTGAGAGACTTTCGGCGATGAGGTCGATCACCCCGAGTTTGAGGGCTTCTTCCGCGGTGATGGAAACACTTTCCCGCACCGCCTTTTCCGCCCAGTCGGCGTTTCGCCCTCGCAATTTGGCAAGCGATCGGGCAAAGGCGGCGAGGTCGTTTTCGGCCTTCTTTGCCATCTCTTCGTCCATCTTCTGGCCCATCGTTACGGGGTGCGCCGCGCCGATGTTCGTCCCCGGGGCCATGGCCGCCACGTGGGCTGCAAGCGTAATAAAGGTGCCGGCAGAAGCCGCCTGGGCTCCCGGCGGGTAGACGTAGACCACCACCGGTATCTCGGCGTTCAGGATCATCTTCACGATCTTGCGTGTGGTGGTGACGAGCCCTCCGGGGGTGTCCAGTTCGATGATCAAGGCCTGGGCGTTGATTTCCTCTGCCCTTCGCAGGGCCTCTTTGATCTTGGAAGCGGTAAGGGGCGTGATGGCCTCCTGGAGCCCCAGGATGACCACCTTGGGTTTGGGAGTAAATTTGGGGGCAGAGGGGACTTTCTCTTGCGAGTTTCCTACTCCAGTTAACGAGACCAGCCATAAAAACAAGAAAGCGAGAATTTTCACGGGCTCTGCTCCAATCTGATTCAGGACTATTTTAATTCCTCGTAAAGCCTTTTTAAAAGCTTCAAATCTTCCAGGGCTTGAGCTTTATAAGAAGGATACCGCAGGAGGAAGGCGGGATGATAGGTAACCACCACCTTGATGCCATCTATCTCGTGGATTTTCCCTCTTAGACGGCTGAGGGGCTGGGTGGTAGCAAGCACGGTCTGGGCGGCCACGAGACCCAGGGTGCAGATCAGACGGGGACGAATGAGTTTGATCTGCTTGGCGAGATAGGGAAGGCAGGCCTCGATTTCGTCTGGTTCCGGGGTGCGATTTCCGGGAGGGCGACACTTTACCACGTTGGTGATGTAGACCTCCGCGCGCCGGATGTTTATGGCTCCGAGCATCTGATCGAGAAGTTTCCCGGCCCTTCCGACGAAGGGACGCCCTTCCAGGTCTTCGTCTCTTCCTGGAGCCTCTCCGATGAACATCAACGTGGCGTTCTCCGGGCCTTCGCCAAGGACGATGTTTG
Organism: Thermodesulfobacteriota bacterium; assembly: GCA_013153725.1. Taxonomy (GTDB): domain Bacteria; phylum Desulfobacterota; class Thermodesulfobacteria; order Thermodesulfobacteriales; family Thermodesulfatatoraceae; genus Thermodesulfatator. Next base: position 9,600 of record JAADDY010000072.1, on the reverse strand, counting down.
TCCTGGTGCGGTGGAGTTTGCAGCGGGTGCAGCCCTCGATTTCCTTTGCTATTTCAGCCAGGCTTTTGGGTGGAGGGCTGAGATCCAGTTTCAGGAAACGCTCAAAGGCTTTCTTCTTGGGCAAGGTCTTCACTCCGATAGCTTTCAAATACTCAAGATAAAGGGCCAGTTCATCCCAGAAAGTCCTCATCAAAGCACCAGACGCTTCTCCTGTTTGATCCGGTGGTCAAGATAGTAGAGGATGGGAACCACCATACGGGAAAAGAGGGTGGAAGCAACCTCCCCGGACATCAGAGAAAGAGCCAGGCCGTTGAAAATGGGGTCAAAGAGGATCACAAAGCTCCCCACCACCACGGAGAGAGCCGTAAGGAGCATGGGGCGGAATCTGATCGCCCCGGCGTCGATCACGGCTTCTGCCAGCGGCATGCCCTCTTTGAGCCGCAGTTCGATGAAATCTACCAGGATGATGGAATTCCGCACGACGATCCCCGCGCCGGCGATGAAACCGATCATGGAGGTGGCGGTGAAGAAGGCTCCAGCCAGCGCGTGGGCCGGCACGATCCCGATGAGAGAAAGAGGAATCGGCGCCAGGATGACCAGCGGGATGGAATAGGACTTGAACCACGCCACCACCAGGATGTAGATGAGCACGAGACAGACACCAAAGGCGATTCCCAGGTCCCGGAACACTTCGTAGGTGATGTGCCACTCACCATCCCACTTGATGGCCCATTCTTTTTCGGAGAAGGGAAGATGGGTGTAGTAGATTTTGAGTTTTTCTCCGTTGGGGGCCTTAAGTTCCTTGAGGACTCTGTTGATCTTCAGGATGCCATAAACCGGGCTCTCCTCGCGCCCTGCCATGTCACCCACCACGTAGACCACCGGGTGGAGGTTCTTGTGGTAAATGGGGTGCGGAAAGACGGCCTTTTCAAAATGGGCGATTTCCGAGACTGAAATGAGCTCACCTTTGGCGGTTTTGACCTTGATCCCGGAAAGGTCCGGAAGAGAAGACCTGTCCTCCCGCGGGAAACGGATCTTGAGATAGACGTCTTCCCGGGCGTAGGGATCATGGAAAAGCCCGATCTTCCTACCTGAAAGGGCGGTCTCCACCACATGGAGAACCCGCTCCGGGGTCACTCCGGAAAGGAGGGCCTTTTCCCGATCCACCACCAGGCGCCACTCCACCTGCGGATCGGTCATGTACCAGCCGACGTCCACCACCCCGGGGGTCTTCTCGAAGATCTCCTTTATGCGCCGGGCGAGGTCTATCTGCTCCTCGTAATTGTCCCCGTAGACTTCGGCCACCAGGGTCTGGAGGACCGGAGGCCCGGGGGGAATCTCTGCCACCGTAAGGGTCTTCACCCCGAGCTCCTTGGCCAGAGGGGCCAGGAGTTTTCGGACCCGTTTGGCGATGTCGTGGCTCTGGAGATCGCGCTCGTGTTTGGGAACGAGGTTCACCTGGATGTCGCAGACGTTGTCTCCTTCGCGCAGGTAATAATGCCGGATGAGACCGTTGAAATTGAAGGGGGCCGCGGTGCCTACGTAAATTTCGAAGTCGGTGACGTAGGGCTCTTCAAGGAGCTTGCGCCCCAGGGCTTCGGCTACCTGGCCGGTCTTCTCAAGGGGCGTTCCCTCTGGCATGTCGATGATGAGCTGAAATTCGCTCTTGTTGTCGAAGGGGAGCATCTTGACGCGCACGATCTTGAAGTAGAAGAGGGAACAGGCCGCAAAGAAGAGTATCCCCACCAGGAAGAGAAAACTCCACCGCCAGGCAACACTGCGTATGAGATGCCCCATTACCCAGCGGTAATACCGGGTGATGAGGCTTTCTTTTTCTTCTTCACCCACCTTTTTGGGGAGAAAGTGGTAGGCCGTCCACGGGGTGATGATGAAAGCCACAATCATGGAGAGGAACATGGCCACGGAGGCTCCCACCGGCATGGGGCGCATGTATGGCCCCATGAGACCCCGCACGAAGGCCATGGGAGCGATGGCGGCGATGACCGTAAAGGTGGCCAGAATGAGCGGAGCCCGGACCTCGTTTACGGCGTTTACGATGATGTCGCGGAAGGGGCGCCCGCGGTTTTCAGGAAGCCTGAGGTGCCGGACGATGTTTTCGACGTCCACGATGGGGTCGTCGACGAGAATTCCGATGCAAAAGATGAGAGCGAAGAGGGTGACGCGGTTCAGGGTATAGCCATAGAGCCAGTAGACGGCAAGGGTGATGGCAAGCGTTACCGGCACCGCCACCATCACCACGAAGCTCGCCCTGATTCCCAGGAAGATTCCGACAAGGACGGCCACCGCCGCGGTGGCAATGACGAGGTGCTCCAGGAGCTCGTTGGTCTTTTCGCGTGCGGTTTCACCGTAGTTTCTGGTGACGGTGACCCGGACGTCGGCGGGGATGGTATGCCCCTTCAGGATTTCGATCTTCTCGAGGATCTTTTCGGCAAGTTTGGTGGCGTTCTGGCCCTTACGCTTGGCGATGGCTAAGGAAACCGCCGGAAAGACCTCTCCGGGTTTGGCCTCGATGTTCTTTTCTTCCGCCGCCGGACCCGGGATGAAAAGGACGTAGTTTTCCGGCTCTTCCGGACCGTCGATGATCTTGGCCACGTCTTTCAAGTAAACGGGTTTCCCGGCGACGACCTTGATGACGCTCTGTTCCAGATCTCTGAGATCCCGGAAGAAGTTTTCAAGCCGTACCCGGAAGTGATAGTTCCCTTCACGAAAGGAGCCCACCAGACGGGCCTGGTTCTGACGGCGTACGATTTCGGCGACATCGAGGGGGTCAAGGCCCAGGGCATAAATCTTTTGCGGCTCAAGCTCGATCCTTACCTCGCGCCGGAGCCCGCCCTTGATGAAGGTCTCCGAAATGCCGGGGATGTTCCGGACCTCGTCGTCCACTTCGTTTACGATGCGCCGGAGGGTAAAGGCGTCGTATCCTTCCCCCCAGAAGGTGAGGACCACGATGGGAACGTCGTCGATGGAGCGGGGCTTGAGGAGCGGAATAGAACAGCCCGGTGGTATCCAATCCAGGTGCTGGTAGAGCTTGTCGTAGGTCTTGACGAGACTTTCCTCAACATCCTCCCCCACGTAGAAGCGCACCACGGTAAGGGCCCGGCCATTCATGGCGGTGGAATAGACGTATTCCACCCCGGGGATCTCCCAGAGGAGCTTCTCCATGGGGTAGATGACGCGGCTTTCGATCTCCTTGGCCGTGGCCCCCGGCATCTCCACAAAGACGTCGATGAGGGGGACGACAATCTGGGGTTCCTCTTCGCTGGGGGTGTTGATGACGGCGAAGACCCCCAGCAGCAGGGTGGCCACGATGATGATCGGCGTGAGCTTGGAATCTACGAAATAAGAGGTTATCCGGGTAAGAAAAGTGTGCTCTCGCTCCATGGCTAGATGACCAGATCTCCGTCGCGAACGAGATTAAGAGGTGAGACGACGATCTTTTCTCCGGCCTCGATGCCGGCCAGGACCTCGGCCCAGAGCCCTTTTTGCTGGGCCTCTTCTCTTTTGAGAGGGGTTTTGGTGGGGATAAACTCCTGCCCCATCTTGTGGTAGGTGCCTCCGAGGCGCACGACGCGAAAACGGGCCCGACCGTCTTTTTCAACGACCATCACACCCGTGAGTTCGCCCCGAAGGACCACCGTCTTCCAGGGGATCAAGACCACTTTCTCCACGGTTACCGGGAGATAAAGGCGACCGTAGAGGCCGGAGCGCAACCCGGGCCCCTTGACGGCGAGTTTTACCAGGAAGGTCCTGCTCGCCGGGTCTACATGGGCCACCACCTCGCGCACGGAAGCCTCCTGAGAGAGCCCCAGAGCGGGAAATTCTACCTGAAATCGCTCCCCGACTTTTACGCGCCCCAGGAAGGCTTCGTCCAGCTGGACGCGGAATTCAAACCCCGCCGAGAGATCATCGAGAAGGATGAGGGGGACTCCAGCCGTCACAAAGGCCCCTTTGTCAGCCAGACGTTTGGCCACCAGCCCCTTTACCGGAGCCCTGAGGCGGGTGTAAGGGATGATGCTCTCGATCTCTCTTTCTTTGGCCCAGAGTTCCTTCTCCTTGGCCACGAGGGCTTTTTCGCGGGCAAGCAGGGCCTTGTATTCGGCCTCCACCCGGTCGAGCTCTTCTTTGGTGGCAGCCTTCTCCTGAAAGAGGTTCTTGAAGCGTCTGTAGTTGGCCTCGGCGTAGCGGAGTCTTGCGACTACAGCCTCTCTTTCTTTGGCCACCGCCTTACGAGCCGCCACCAAAGCCTTTCTCTGGGCCTGGATGTTGGCGTCGTCAAGGGTAAGGAGGGGGGCTCCCTTTTCCACGATTTGCCCTTCTTCGACGTAAACCTCTTTGACGTAGCCCGAAACTTTCGAGGAGAGGGAGAGCTGGTTCTTGGCGCGTACCGTCCCGGAAAATATTCTCACCTTGGCCACGGGACGGGGCTTTATTTCCATCACTTCGGCCTTAATGCGCCGGGGTTTTTCTTCGTGGACTTCTCGTTCTTTTTTGGTGCAGGCACCAAGCAAAAAGAACGCCAAGAAAATTGCCAGGTATCGCTTCATTTTTCCCCTCCGGAGAGGATACCGGCCCGGAAATAGAGTTCCGTGAGGGCCAGGCGATAGTTGTAGAGGGCCTCAAGGTGTTGCAACTGCGCCTTTTTGAGGGCCGTCTGGGCGTCGAGGAGCTCCACGATGATGGTGAGCCCCTCCCGGTAGCGCCTTTCTACCAGCCGGAGACCCTCTTCGGCCTCCGCCACCGCCGCTTCGGTTACCTCTACCTGTTTGCGAGCGGTGAGGAGATTGAGATAGGCCTTTTCGACCTGGTGTTTCACCTCGGCTTCGTAGGCCCTGAGTTTGGAGGTCTGGGCCAGTTCCTTGGCCCGGGCTTCTGCCAGACGGGCTTTGTCTCCGAAGCCGCGGAAGAGGTTCAGATCTACCTGGGCCCAGATGGTGAAGGCGTCTCCCTGCACACCTCCTATGCCCTCGGAATTGTATTCGTAGACGCCTCTGAGGTTTACTGCCGGGCCAAAATTGAGCTTGGCTCCCCGAACATCTTCTTCCGCCAGGCGCAACCTGGCCTGCTCTGCCAGGAGATCCGGGCGATGGGCAAGGGCCTTGGTGATCCAGAAAGCCAGGGGTTCTACTTTCCTGAAAGCCAGAGAGACTTTCTGGGGGAGCCAGGTGGTTTCCAGAGGGAGCCCTAGCACGACGTTTAAACGGGAGCGTGCTACCTGAACGTCGTTCTGGGCGGCGAGAAGGTCTCTTTCCTGGGTGGCGAGAAATACTCTGGCCTGGAGAAGATCGGAGCGGAGGGCAAGCCCCTGGGAGACGCGCGCCGAGACGACTTTGAGATTTTTGCGGGCGGTCTCCACCGCTTTTTCGACCACATCCACCCTTTCGCGGGCCAGAAGGAGCCTCAAGTAAGCGGCCTCGGCCTCATAGAGTACCCTCTGGCGTACCGCTTCTTTCCAAAGGCGGGCCATTTCAGCGGCGATTTTGGCCTTGCGATAGCCCACGATCTCCTGCCCGCGATTGAAGATGGGCTGGGTAACACTTATTTCGGTCTTCAAATTGGTGAGGGCTGAAGGGTGGTTGAGGCGGTCCAGATCAAAATCTCGGGCCTGGAAATATTGCTGGGCAAGTTTGTTGGAAAACACGTAAACAGGGCTATCGCTACGCTGGTAGATCTCACGGATATCGAGCTGGGGAAAGAAAGCACTTCTGGCCCGGGTAATACCGGCGCGGGCTGCTTCCTCTTGTGAAATGGCGGCCTTCAGGGTGGGATTGTGTGCCAGGGCGAGCTCTTTGGCTTTCTTCAGGTTGAGGGGTTCCGCCGTGAGGCCTTTCGCAGGGAACAAAATTAGCAGGAAAATAGCCCAAAAGATAAGGCCCATAAGGCTAAGCTTTAACGCACCCTTTCAAAGAGGTCAACAAAGACGCTCCATTTACATGACGGCGTTCGACGGCGCTTGAAAGTCTTCATCTCCGGGCTGGGAGAGGTTCTCCTCCAGGTAAGGCTTTACGTTGGCAAAGTCTCTCTCTAACTCGGGTATCAGACCGGCAATTTTCTCGAGGTCGCCTTCCTGAGCTGCCATTTCGATTTTTTTGGAAGTTTCGGAAAGCTTTATGGCCCCCATCATGGCGGCGTTAGACTTGAGGCTGTGAGCCGCCCGGCGCAATCTCTCTAGATCTCCTTCCTGAAAGGCTTCTTTTATCTCCTGGAGCAACTCCGGAGTTCTCGCGAGGAAAAGAGATATCATCCGCTGAAGGAAGCTCTTATCTCCGGGTTTGCCCGGAATTTCGAAGTTCTTGAGCTTTTCGGGTTCAAAGACCGGAGCTGCGGCGGTGTTTTCTCTTTCTGAGGAATCTTTCTCTCGAGAGGAAAACGTCTTCCCTTTAAGCCATTTCTGGAGGACCTGTTTTAGCTCTTCGATGGTAAAAGGTTTGCTCAGGTAGTCGTCCATTCCGGTGGCTAGACACTTTTCACGGTCCCCTTTGAGGGCGTGGGCCGTGAGGGCGATGACGATGTTGTGTTTTTTGATTTTGCCTTCCTTTTCGAGCTGACGAAGCCTTCTCGTGGTTTCATAGCCGTCGAGTTCTGGCATCTGACAATCCATAAGGACGAGATCGAATTCCTCTTCTTGGAGATACTTTAGCGCTTCGAGACCGTTGGCGGCGGTCTTGACTTCGCACCCCAGGATCTCAAGGGCAGAAACACAGTATTCGAGGTTTACGGGGTTGTCTTCCACCACGAGAATTTTGGCCCCCTTAAAGGATACTTCGTCCCGGGTACCAGAGGTGTCCTTTCCTCTGGGGTGTGCAAAGATTTCCGACAAGATATTGAAAAGCCTTGATCTCTTGAAAGGCTTGTTGAGAACCGCTTTGATACCGAAAGAATCTTTGACGAAGCTGCTCTCCTTGAGAGAGGTGAAAAGAATGGTCGGTATTTCTCCAAAATTTTCGTAGATTTCTTTTGCCAGTCTCAAACCATCCAGATCCGGCAGCTCTTTGTCTAAAATCAAGAGATCAAACTTTCTTTCTTTGAGTTGCTTCAGCACTTCTCCTGCATTTCGAGCTTCATAAACTTCAAGCCCCCAGGATTCCAGAATAGTGCGCAAATGTTGCCGGTGGAGAAGATGCTTTTCGGCAATGAGGACTTTTTTGCCGGAAAGAAAATGCTTTTCTTCTTCCTGAGCTTTCCATGAAACGACTTCAAATGGCAACCTCACACGGAAAATAGAGCCTTCCGTGGGAGCACTTTCCAGCTCGATGCTCCCCCCCATGAGCTCTACCAGGCGCTTGGTGATGGCAAGCCCCAATCCTGTTCCCCCGAATCGTCTTGTCATGGAAGAGTCAGCTTGAGAGAAGGGGTCGAAGATAAGCCTTTGTTTCTCCAGGGGTATTCCTATCCCCGTGTCTTTTATTTCGAAAAGGATTTTTGCCCGCCTTGGGTTTTTGTCTTCACAGATTACTCTGCATGTTACTTCTCCCTTGTCTGTGAATTTGATGGCGTTTCCGAGGAGATTCGTTAGGACCTGCCTTAGCCTTACCGGATCTCCTTTTACCTTGTATGGCACATCTTCTTCTATCAAGAAGGCCAGCTCCAGGCCCTTTTCTTCGGCTGCTTCAGCGAGCAGATTTACCACTTCCTCTATCAAGGAGTGTAAGTCGAACTCCACGCTTTCGATTTCCATCTTGCCTGCTTCGATTTTTGAAAAGTCCAATACGTTGTTGATCAACGAAAGGAGAGTTTTTCCAGAAGCTCGGATGGTTTCTACCAGGTGATGCTGTTGTTCTGTGAGAGATGTCTGCTCTAGAAGCTCTACCATACCAATGATTCCGTTCAGAGGAGTGCGAATCTCGTGACTCATGTTGGCAAGAAATTGACTTTTTGCCATGTTGGCTGCTTCGGCCTTCTCCTTGGCAATTTTCAATTCTTCCACGATGCGCTGTAGCTCTTCGTTGGTTTCTGCAAGCTGTTTTGTTCTGTGTGCTACGAGATCTTCCAGATGTTCCTTGTGGCAGCGCAGTTCTTTGTCTCGAGACTGAATGGTGCTCAACATTTCGTTGAATACTTTTACCAGATCTCCCAATTCGTCTTCGGTTTCTTTTACTGCGCGCAAAGAATAATCTTTGTTTTTGGATACCTGTTTCATTATGCTGTGAAGGTTTATGATTGGCTTGGTAATGACTGGCAAAATGCGCCGGGTGATGGCGCAGGCTAATCCCAGAGAGAAGATGAAAGATATAAACGAAATTGTTGCTCCGTACAGGATGTCTTTGTAGACCGGTCCCAGATGGCTTTTTATTAGCAGATATCCCAGAACTTTTCCTTCGTATTCAATCGTTTCTCCCAGAAAAAAGTTCCTCTCCAGGAATATGAATCGCAGGAGTTGCAGCATGTCAGGCTTTTTAATGGTGTACTGTGTTGGCAAGTATGTGAGTTTCTTTATTTCTCCCTGCTCAACATGCTTGGAAATGTAGAAAGAAAAGATGTTTAACTCCCGGTCGTAAAGGGCCGCCCATTCTATGTCTTCTATCTGGGAAAGAGCATCCAGGGTGTCTAAGGCCGCACTTTTGTCTTCAAAAGACAAAGGAGCAATCAGATTTTCCGAGATTACTTTTACTAATCCTGCTTTGCTTTGATAGGATTGTTTGGCGGTCGAATAAGCCATATATGTAATGAACAGCAAAGAAATGAGCAGCAAAGAAAAGCCGGTGATAAACAATATCAAACGTCTTATTTTCTGCTCTATAGGGCCCTTCGCTATAAAGCTAGCTATCTTCTGGCTCAGATTCATCTATATGACCTCCTTGGCCAATCGCAAAAGACGAGAGCTTATCTTGAGCCCCGCTTCTTTGGCTGCGGTGTAGTTGACTTTGAAGCGCAGTTTTTTGCCTTCTAGAAAGAGTTCGATGATGCCTCCTTCTTCGGTAAAACTCTTTTGGTCACTAATGGTTAGAACTGCTTTTCCCTTGAGGATTTTCAGAAGTTTTTCCTTTTGTAGAGGAGCTAGTTTACCTATGAAAATAGCTTGACAATCTTTGGTATCTTTTAGATTGGTTTTGGTAACCATGATCACTTTGTTGCTGACAGATTTTCCAGAAATTACTTCAAGGTAATCTATAAGTGGAGTTTCCCCCACGATACAAAAGCGAAGAGTCGTTCCCTGAGATGGCCATGATACGAACTTCAGGAAGTTGTAAACAAAAGCCACCTTCAATTCTTCCAGTGATGGGTTTACCTTGGAGAAGGTGTGTCCTGTTGCCAGAGCTAAGACTAGAAATAGCGCCAGTAAGATACTTCTCATTTTTGCCAGGTGATTTTTAGGAAGAAGCTCCGTTCTACTTCTCTTAAAGGGGTGCGTAGAGCATAGTATTGGCCAAATTCGGGGTGTCTCGGGTCAAAGATGTTTTGGCCGATGAAACTAAGACTTAGATTTTCATTTGCTTTCCAGCTAAGTTTTATATCCGTAGCCCAGTAGGAAGGTATATCGTATAACGGTACTTTGCTAACATATCGGACCCTGGCATCGAGATGCAACCTTTTGCCTATCTCGTAGCAACTTCTGAGAGAAAAGATATGCCGAGGCCACAC
>JAADDY010000096.1 GCA_013153725.1 Thermodesulfobacteriota bacterium | reverse complement strand
TCGAAGAATTCCTCCATGAAACGGTATCTTTCCGCCGCCAGACGCCGCCCTTCTTCCGTGAGCAACTGGTCTTTGATCTTGGAGAGTTTCAGTTTGAACTCGCGCCAGGCCGTATCTTCCCGGGAATATGGTTCGGTCTTCTCGAGATCTACCTCCGGGTTGTGGAGCCGTGCCCCCACCTCGCCGGCAAAGAGAAAGGCCCTTCCGATGCCAACGGCCCCCAGGGCATCAAGCTTGTCGGCGTCGAAAAGCACCCTGGCCTCCGGGGTCTGGGGGCGTTTGGAGCTTCGGAAGCGGTGCGAAGCGATGGCCTCCGCCACTTTGGTGATGAAATCCTCCGGCAGACCATATCTTGAGAGGATCTTCCTTGCGAGCTCCGCCCCGAAAGCGGCGTGGCAGACTTTTCCGCGGGTGCGTTTTTCCTCCGCCCGCCCGATATCGTGAAGAAGAGCCGCCACCCGTACCACCTCGAGATCAGCCCCTTCGGCCCGGGCCAGTCTCTCCGCGAGGGCCAGCACCCGCCACACGTGATCCAGACGGTGGCTACCGCCGTTTTCTTCGTAAAAAAGCCGGGCTTCTTCCACCAGTTTCTCCCAGAGTTCCGGGGTGAGAACCGCCATGTCTCCATTAGTAACAGGGCCTCTTTCTTTTGCAAATCGCAGGTGAAAATAGTAGAAATGGGGCATGGCGCAGGGAAGCCTCTTCCGGAAAAAGCTCCCCCTTCAATGGCCCAAAGAGCCCCTTTTCGTGATAGACGGAAGCTCTTTCGTCTTTCGGGCCTATTTCGCCATCAAAGGCCACCTCTCGAATCGCAAGGGGCTCCCCACCAAGGCCATCTTTGGTTTTACCCAGATGCTCCTCAAACTCCTGCGGGAGATGGATCCGCAATACGTGGTGATCTGCTTCGACGCCAAAGGGCCCACCTTCCGGCACGAAATCTACGAGGCTTACAAGGCCAACCGCCCGCCGCTTCCGGACGATCTGGCCGTCCAGCTCCCCTACATTCGGGAGATGGCCGAGGCCTTCGGGGTCCCGATCCTCGAAATTCCGGGCTTCGAGGCCGACGATCTTATCGCCACCATCGCCACCAGGCTCGATCACCCGGTGGTGATCGTGGGGGGAGACAAAGACCTCCTGCCCCTGGTCTCGGAGAAGGTGATCCTCTGGGACCCGATGAAAGACGAAATCATCGACCTCCAGACCATAAAGGAGCGCTACGGGATCGAGCCTGCCAAACTCCTGGAGGTGCGGGCCCTTGCCGGAGACACCAGTGACAACATTCCCGGGGTGCCGGGAATAGGGGAGAAGACCGCCCTCAAACTGGTGAAAGAATTCGGCTCGCTCGAAGAAATTCTCGAAAACGCCCCTCAGATCAAACAGAAACGCCTCCGGGAAAATCTCATCCGCTACGCCGACCAGGCCCGTCTCTCGCGGGAACTGGTGAAGTTGAACACCGAGGCCCCCATCCCGCTGGAACTCGAATTTTACCGGCGAAGGCCCCCTGATATCGCGCGCCTGCGGGCCCTCTTCCTGGAGCTCGAATTCAAGAAGCTCTTGAAGGAACTTCCCGCCACCAAGGCCATCTCTTACAAAGATTACGAGCTGGTCACCGAGCCGGAGAAAGCCCGCCAGATCATCGCCGAGGCCCAAAAAAGCAAGCTCCTGGTGGTGGATATCGAAAGCGATTCCAAAGACCCCATGCGGGGGAAGATCGTCGGCGTGGCCCTTTGCTTTGCGCCCCCCCGGGCCTATTATCTCCCTTTCGCACACGAAGGGCTTCAGGCCACGGCCCAGCTCCCGGCGGAGGTCTTTGAATCTCTTTCTTCCCTCCTGGCAGAAGAAGCACCCCAAAAAGTGGGGCACAACATCAAGTACGATCTCATCCTCCTTAAAAGGCACGGGGTGGAACTGAAAGGGCTTGAGGGCGACACCATGCTCGCCTCCTATCTACTGGACCCCACCCGGCGCACCCACGGGCTCGACGAGCTGGCCGAAGAGATCCTGGGCCACAGCATGATCTCCTACAAAGAGGTCACCAGGGAACTCCAAAAGGGCGAAAGCTTCGCGAGGGTCCCCCTGGAAAAGGCCAAAGAATACGCCTGCGAGGACGCCCACGTCACCTACCTCCTCTACGAATACTTCTGGCCCAGACTCAAAGAGGAAACACTCTGGCGGGTCTTCGAAGAGATAGAAAGGCCCCTCATCAGGGTGCTCGCCCGGATGGAGATGGCCGGCATCCGCGTAGACGTGCCCTATCTGAAGAAGCTTTCAGAGGAACTGGCAGGGGAGCTCAAAAGGCTTGAGGAGCAAATTTTTTCCCTCGCCGGCGAGAGATTCAACCTCAACTCCAGCCGCCAGCTCGCCTTCGTCCTCTTTGAAAAACTAAAATTGCCCAAGGTGAAACGCACCCCCAAAAAGACGGCCTTCTCCACGGACAACGAAGTGCTCGAAGAACTTTCGGCCTACCACGAGCTTCCCCGCCTAGTCCTGGCCTATCGCACCCTTGCCAAACTCAAATCCACCTACGTGGACGCCCTCCCGAAGATGATCAACCCCGAGACCGGAAGGATACACACATCCTTCAACCAGACGGTCACTGCCACGGGAAGACTTTCGAGCAGCGACCCCAATCTACAGAACATCCCGGTGCGGGGGGAAGAGGGCCCCAAGATCAGAAAGGCCTTCATCCCGGAGGAAGGCTGGCTCTTTCTCTCGGCGGACTACTCCCAGATCGACCTGCGGGTCCTGGCCCATTACTCCGAAGATGAGACCCTCATTGAGGCCTTTAAGCGGGGCGAAGATATCCACCGGCGTACGGCCGCAGAGATTTTTGGCGTCCCACCGGAGAAGGTCACCCCGGAGATGCGCCGCATGGCCAAGACCATCAACTTCGGCATCGTTTACGGCATGAGCCCTTACGGCCTGGCCAAAGAGCTGAAGATCGGCAGACGGGAGGCCAAGGCCTTTATCGAACGCTACTTTGAGCGCTACCCCGGGGTCAAGCGTTACATGGAACGGATCGTGGAGGAGGCCCGCGAAAAAGGCTACGTCCAGACCCTTTTCGGACGCAAACGCCCCCTCCCCGACATCAAAAGCCCCAACCGGGCTGCCCGGGAATTTGCCGAGCGCACCGCCATCAACACCCCCATCCAGGGGACAGCCGCTGACATCATCAAGCTTGCCATGATCCGCATCGACCAGATCCTTCGGGAAAGAGGCTTCAAGACGCGCATGCTCCTTCAGGTCCATGACGAGCTCCTTTTCGAAGTTCCGCCAGAAGAGCTTGAAGAAATTGAAGAAATTGTCCGACAACAAATGGAAGGAGTGGTAACGCTCAAAGTGCCGCTCGAAGTCAACCTGGCAGTAGGCAAGAACTGGGCAGAGGCTAAAGCATGAGCTGGCAGTATTTTGAAAGCGGTTATGAACGCACCACCGACAAAAACCTCATCCGTATCCTGCTGGAAGACCTGCGAGACAAGGCGTACTGGCTGCAATTTGTGGCCGCGGGCTTTCGTTCAGGGCCCACCATCTTGCTCGAAATAAACCGGAATCAGCTTGTCTTTGATCTTCCCCGCCCGTGGAACCCCAATCTTTCGGTGGCCCGTGTCCTCTACCGAGACAGCGAAAAGATCCAGCACTCCTTCAAGGTCAAGATCTTTGAGACAGACCCGGAGCAAAAGGTCGTCATCACCTCCTATCCGCAGGAATATTTCCGCCTCGAACGGAGAAGATTCTACCGGGTCTCGGTGCCAGAAGGATCGAAAGCAACCTTTTGTTACCGAGACCAGGAGATAAAGGCAGACGTTCTGGATATCAGCGGGTGTGGCATGGCCATCCTCACCCCCAGAAAGGTAACCCTTTCCGTGGGAGATTTTCTCGAGGACATCGATCTCGATCTGATGGTCTCGGTGGGGAAGGCCTACGACCGAAAGATCAAGATCAACAAGGCCCGCATCGTGCGGGAGATGCCCCGCCGAGCCCGCAAGCTTTACGGCATAGAGTTTCTGTTTGACAAAGAAAAAGAGAGGGAGCCCCTCCTGCGTTACACCATCAAACGCGAGATCGAGCTCCGCAAAGCCGAATGCTAAAGAGGCCGCAACTTGAGAGCCTTCTCATAAAGGGCCAGATATTTTTCCGAAACCTTGTCCCAGGTGTAGTTCTCGTAGATATGGGCCACGGCCTGCTTGATCATCTGGATGATCTTCTCGGGATTCTTGCGGAAGACCTCGAAGGCCCTCAGAATGGCCCCGGCCAGTTCTTCGGGTTTTTGCTCCACGTAAACGAAGCCGTTGAAACCATCCTTGACCTTCACCAGCCCGCCGGTGTGGCGCACAATGGGAAGATTCCCCATGAGCTGCGCCATGAAATCCGTAAGGCCACAGGGCTCATAATTTGAGGGAATGACAAAGAAATCTCCGGCCGCATAGATGAGATTGGCAAGAGCCGGGTCGTACCCCAGAAGGAAGGCCATCTTGTCGGGGAAATCTTTAGCCAGGGCAATCAAGCTCTCTTCGATTTCAGGGGTTCCGGTACCCAGAATCACCGTGAGAAACTCCTCGCCGCTTTCGTAGAGGAGCCGCAAAGCCTGCGCCAGGACGTTTATACCCTTCTGCTCCGTGAGGCGAGACACCGCCGTAAGAAGGGGCCAACCTTCACGGTCCTGGGGTTTGCCATAAACCTTGACCTTGAGTTCTCCCCGGTTGATTTTGGCAAACAGCTCCCGGCGACAGATCTTTTTGCCTGCCAGGTCTCCCTTGGAAGGATCAAAAGCCGCGGGGAGGCCAAGTTTTTCCGGGTGCCGCGGGTCGAAATTCTCCGGAGTGATGCCGTTGGTGATGCCTTCGAGCTTGATACCCCGCTCTTTGAGGGCGTGCCCCAGCCAGCCGGTGTGGGCGTCAAGGTCCGTCTCCTGAAGTTCCTTGGCGTATTGTTCTGAAACGGTGTTGATCACGGCGTATCTGGCCCCGCAGAGAAAGGGGTTGAAGGAGTTGTTGAGCAGAGAATCGTTTATGACCCACCACGGAAGCCCGGTGTTGGCTTTGGCAAAGGGGAGATCCGCCACATCCTGGTGGTATCCGAGACCGGCGTTGTGGATGGTGATGACGAAACCGGTTGGAGGAAAATAATCCCGGAAACCCATGATCTCACGGGCGAGCGCCGGGGTGCAGGCGGTGTGACCATCGTGACAATGGGCGATGTCCGGCTTTTCGCCAAGCCTTATGGCGGCACAGAGGGCCGTTTTCTGGAGGAGGATGTTCATGGCAAAATAGTCAATGTGCCCCATCCCTTTCTTCTTCCAGGGTTCGCGCTTTTCCTCCTCCTCGGTGTAAGTATAGATGCCGAGCTTTTCGGCGTACCGCTCCGCCTCGATGAGAAAAATGCGCACGCCATTTATTTCGCCCTCCCAGAGGGCGACGTCCTCCCGGCGTTCCTCATGCGCGTAATCCATATCCACGGGGAAGGAGACACCTGTCTCCTTGAAACCGAGCTCTTTGGGTTTTAGAAAACCATAACGCGGCAGGAAGACCGTCACCTTGAGCCCCTTGCGCACCAGGGCCTCTGAAAGCTCCTGGGCCACGTCTTTTAGCCCACCGGCACCAGCCAGATCCCGGTATTCTCGTGTCAGGGTGTAGACTTCTTTTATCTGGGACATTTTCATACTCCTGTAAATTTGAATTGGCCCTTACCAAGGACGTCGTGCAAATGGATGATACCAACTACCTTCCTTTCGGCTACCACCGGAAGCACCGTGATCAGGTTCTTTTCCATCACGTAAAGGGCATCTGCCGCCAGCGCCTCCGGTGCGATGGTCTTGGGATTCTTTGTCATGACCCTTTCGACGGGAAGATCCCGGAAATCACCGTACTTGAGGAGGGCCCTTCTCAGATCGCCGTCTGTGACGATACCGCAAAGAGAGCCGTCGTCGTCCAGCACCAGGGCGCAGCCAAGCCCCTTTCGGTTGATCTCAAAGAGCGCCTCTGTCATCTTCTCTCCGAGACGAACCAGGGGCAGGGCCTCGCCGCGAAGCATGATTTGAGAGACCTGGACCTTGAGTCTCTCTCCCAGGCTTCCCCCGGGATGATTGCGCCGAAAGTCTTCAAGCTTCAGGTCCCGCAATTTGGCAAGCACCATGGCAAGCGCGTCCCCCATGGCGAGGGTGGCGGTGGTACTGGCCGTAGGTGCCACCCCCAGAGGGCAGGCCTCCCGTGGAACGCCCACGTCTACCACCACGTCGGCCTCCTGGGCCAGAGTGGAACCGGGGTTCCCGGTAAAAGCCACAATTTTTACCCCCCTTCTCTTAAGACTCGGGAGCAACTTGTTCACCTCTTCGGTTTCTCCGGAATTTGAGATGGCAAGAAGGATGTCTTCCGGGACCACCATCCCCAGATCGCCGTGCAGGGCTTCGGCCGGGTGCAGGAAAAAGGAAGGCGTACCGGTGGAGGCCAGCGTGGCCACGATCTTGCGACCGATGAGGCCGCTTTTCCCGATACCGGTAACCACCACCCGCCCCCTGGCCTCCCGGATGAGCTCCACCGCCTTCACGAAACCAGGACCAAGCTTTTCGGCTACGGCTCTCAGGCCCTCGATCTCGATTTCGAGTACTTCTCGTGCCGCCGAAAGGATCGTTTCCGCATCCATACCCTAGCCCAAACCGAATTTCTTATTGAAAACTACAAAATTTTCTCCTTGACAGCTACCCCAGAACGAACCAAGTTTCTCTGGACATGAAAGAGAAAGTGGATCTTCACCGCCAAGAGAAAGAAAACTTTCTCAAATTGGCCAGCCATCTCCCTCCGGAGAAGAAGGACCTCTTCTTGCGTGTCTTCGAAATCTTTCTTGAAACCGAGGAACACGTTACACCGGAGGTCTTCCAACAAATTCTCAAAGAAAAGGGGCTTTCTCTCAAAGAGGAAGACATTATCGAAGCCCTGGAACTCTTCTGCAAGCTCGGTTTTGCCCAGCGCAAGGACTTCCTCGGCAAACCTCCGGTCTACGAGCACCGCCATCTGGGTGAGCACCACGACCATCTCATCTGCACCAAATGCGGCCGCATCCAGGAGTTTTTCCTCCCGCAACTCGAAGCCTTGCAGGACGAAATCGCCAAACAGTACGGCTTTAAGCCCCTTGACCATCGGCTTGAAATTTACGGGCTCTGTGCCGAATGTCAGGCCACAAGGGCCAAACCCGCTCTCCCGCTCACCCTGGTCTCAGCCGGAGAAAAGGTGCGGGTGGAAAGATTCCTCGGAGGGACACAGGCCCTCTCCAGGCTTGCCGCCATGGGAATCACCGCGGGGGAAGTGCTCGAAGTGATCAACAATTGCGGGCCTATTATCGTCTCGGTAAAGGACGCCCGTCTGGCCATCGGCCAGGGGCTTGCCCAGAAGATCCTCGTGACCCCGCTTGATTAAGGATCCTCGCGGCGCAAACGCAATATCTGCAAAGCCTTTCCGGAGTCTTGATCGATCTCCAGGAAAACGGCTTCAAGTTTTTTGGGGCCTGTTTTGGGGACCTCAAGTTTACGGGGGACCTGCGTGAGAAACATCTCGATGGCCTGCCCCCTGTGCATCCCGATTACCCCGTCTCGGAGCCCTGTCATGCCCACGTCTGAAATATAAGCCGTGCCCTCGGGCAGGATTCTTTCGTCTCCGGTCTGAACGTGGGTGTGCGTTCCCAGAAGGGCCGAGACCTTTCCATCCAGATACCAACCCAGGGCCAGCTTTTCCGAAGTGGCCTCGGCGTGGAAGTCCACCACGATACAGGGCGTTTCCTGGCGCAAGTTTTCGGCCAGCGCTGCTCCCTGCCGAAAGGGGCATTCCAGACTGCGCATAAATACACGACCTTCGAGGTTAATCACCCCCAGCTTCTGGCCGTCTTTTTCAAGAAGGGCATAGCCCTTTCCCACGGCTCCGGCGGGATAATTGGCCGGGCGAAGGACTCTCTCGGCCTTGGCCAGATAAGGCAAAAACTCCCGCCGCCAGATATGGTTTCCGCTGGTGAGGAGATCGAACCCCGCCTCAAAGAGTTCCTTGGCCACGGCCTCGGTGAGACCGTAGCCCCCGGCGGCGTTTTCCGCATTGCCCAGGATAAAATCTGGGGCAAGCTCTTCTATCAAGGGAGGGAGAAACCGCCTCACCGCCACCCTCCCGGGCCGCCCGACGATATCCCCCACAAAGAGGACTTTCATCTTACTTGGCATATTCCACCGCCCTGGTCTCGCGTATCACCGTAACCTTGATGAGACCGGGATAGGTGAGCTCCTTTTCGATCTTTTTGGCGATATCGCGCGAGAGCAAAACGGCCTCTTCGTCAGAGATCTTGTTGGAATCCACGATGACACGGATCTCGCGCCCGGCCTGTATGGCGTAAGCCTTCTGCACCCCGGTGAAGGATGTGGCCACCCGCTCCAGGTTTTCAAGCCGCTTGATATAGGACTCGAGAAGCTCCCGCCGTGCCCCGGGTCTTGCTCCGGAAACGGCATCCGCCGCCTGGACGAGAATGGCCAGAATGGACTCAGGAGGAACATCCTCGTGATGGGCGGCGATGGCGTTTACGATCTCTTCGTCTTCACCGTATTTTTTGGCAAGCTCCGCCCCGGTAAGAGCATGAGGGCCTTCCATCTCCTGGTCCACGGCTTTGCCGATATCGTGGAGAAGCCCTGCCCGCTTGGCCTTCTTGACGTCAAGGCCAAGCTCTCCGGCCATCACCCCGCAAAGATAGGCCACCTCTATGGAGTGCTGCAACACGTTTTGCGAATAGCTCGTACGATATTTGAGCTTACCGAGAAGGCGCAGAAGCTCCGGGGCAAGCCCGTATACCCCCACGTCAAAAGCCGCGCGTTCCCCCACCTCCTTGATGGTGGCATCGAGCTCCTCTTCGACCTTCCGTACCACCTCCTCGATGCGGGCCGGATGAATGCGCCCGTCGGAGACCAGACGTTCCAGAGCAATCCTCGCCACCTCTCGTCGCAGGGGGTTGAAGCCCGAAAGGACGACCACCTCCGGAGTGTCATCGATGATCAGGTCTACTCCGGTGGCAGCCTCCAGAGCCCGGATGTTGCGACCCTCACGCCCGATAATACGACCCTTCATGTCTTCGCTCGGAAGTGGCACCACGGAGACGGCCTTTTCCGTCACGAAATCCGTGGCACAGCGGGAGATGGCGAGAGCCAGGATCTCCCGGGCCCGGCGGTTGGCTTCTTCGCGGGTTTCTGTCTCCACACGCATTAGGATGCGGGCCGCCTCTTCCTTGGCCTCCTCTTCCGCCTTCTTGAGCACGATTTCACGGGCCTCGTCCACAGTAAGATGGGCGATCTTTTCCAGTTCCTTTTTCTGGGCCTCTATCAGCTCCTGGTACTGCTCCTCTTTCTGCTTCAGGGCCTCTTCTTTTTCGCGGAGACGGGCTTCCTTCCGCGAAAGGTCTTCTTCCCGACGATCAAGTTGCTGCCCGCGACGTTCAAGATGGCTCTCCCTTTCGGCAAGCCGGGTCTCTTGCTCCAAGAGACGGTTTTCCTGCTCCCGGAGGCGGTTTTCCTCCTCCCCGAGTTTGCGCTTTCGCTCTTCAAACTCTCTTTCTATCTCCTCCTTGTAACGCAGCGCCTCCTCGCGAGCCTGAAGCTTGGCCTCCTGTTTGAGTTGCTCGGCTTCCTGTTGAGCCTTCTCCAGCAGGCGCTGGACTTGCGCCTCGACACTGCCGAGCTTTTCAGCGTCTTTCTTCTCTTTGAGCTTTATTCCGAGAGGGATGCCCGCCCCCACACCAATTGCAAGGGCAACCACCACCAAGAGCACCTCCATGGCTCCAACCTCCTTTTGGTGATTACCCCGTAAGGGGTAAGGCGGGCAGGTGAGGGGATCCTTCGAAGAAAAATTTTAAAAGACCACTTTTCCGATCCGGTACTTTACGAACCTCCACCGAATCTCGAAAAGTTCGTTCAATATATGAAGGCCTTGCAGCCTTGAGTATCCCTTCCCCGCCGCCTTGGCGGCCAATTCCGAACCCCCCTTACGGGGATTTATTAAAACCCCGGGGTGCCGTGTTAACCGGCCCGCACGAGACCCTGAAATCATAAGTGGGTGGCTCGTCCTTCCTTGCGGTTTCTCCGCCAAGCGGAGCATACCTCCGGAAGGAGAGGAGCCTCCCTCTGGTCTCGCTGTTGGCTCGGCGGGCTAAATGGTTAATCACGCACACCCCAGGGAATTCTTCTTAATGTAATCGTCTATTTTAGAAGCTTTCTCGACCAAAGCTTTTCTAAAATCCTGATATTCATTTTTTATTTTTACATATTCCGAAGAAATTTGTAAGAGCATCAAAACCGCCACCTTAAGCGGCGGTAAAAGCTTGTATTTTTTCTGAATCTCACGTTCTTTTTGGGTCAAAAGCTGCTGGATCTCCCGGACCATCTCTTCTGGCAAATCTGTCCGGAAGGAAAATACCTGCCCCAAAAGCTGAAATTCGACGATTCTTTCCAAAAGCTTCAACCTTCAAAAGAAATTTGATCTATCTTCTGCAAAAGTTCCTGCACCTTGTTCTTTATCTGAAGCCTTTCACCTTCGAGTTTGCCCAGCTCTTCCTGCAATTGCTGCACCTCCGCCTCTCTGGCGCGCAATTGCTCCTGGAGGGCATTCTTCTCCCGACGTAAAATTTCAATATATTCCAGCAATTTGGCCAAACGTTCCTCTAAAAGTTGGATCTCTTGGAATTCCATCTCTAGCCTCCTTTGTGTTCCTTCTGGCAGCTTAAATAAGGACTTTTGCAGGTGCAAGCCTTACCCCCGGTGGCACGGTACCTCCGCGGAGGATGTTTCCCGCTCCTATGAAAGCTCCGGCACACACCCTTACGTCTTTGAGGTCACAGTGACTTTCTATGGTCACTCCCTCTTCTACAATAGTCTTACCTCTTAAACTTACAAAGGGGTATACCACACTCCCGGCTCCTATCCGAACCTTCCTTTCGAGATAAACCGCCTCGGGAAAGACAAAAGTTACCCCCTGAGCCATGAAGCGCTCTCTCAACTGACTTTGAAAGATCCTTTCCGCCTGTGCCAGATCAAACTGGCTATTAACTCCCAGAATCTCGGTTTCATCAGAGGCTTTTAAAGCAGCCACCTTGAGCCCCGCCTTCCGGGCCAAAGCAATCAAATCGGTGAGATAATACTCCCCCTGTACGTTATCCGGCCTCACTTCTTTCAAAGCCCGGAAGAGGAAATCCCTTTTGAAAAGGTACGTACCGGTGTTTATTTCCCGGATGGCCTTCTCCGAAGGAGAGGCGTCTTTTTCTTCGACTATCCGGTCAACTAGCCCTCCCTCGTCTCTTACAATGCGACCATAGCCTGTGGGGTCGGGAACATCGGCCGTCAGCACCGTCACCGTGGCATCGCTCTGGCGGTGATGGGAAACGAGATCTTTCAAGGTGTTGGGCTGCAAAAGGGGAACATCTCCACACAAGACCAGAACATCGCCCTCAAAATCATGCAAGAATGGCTCTGTAACCAGCACCGCATGCCCCGTGCCCAATTGTTCACGCTGCCAGACCTTTTTGACCGCATACGAAGAGAGGACTTCTTCTACCAGGTGAGCTTTATGGCCAACGACCGTGATGATCTCTGAAGGTGACAGAGAAAGAGCCGTTTCCAGCACGTGAATCAGGAGAGGTTCTCCAGCCAAGGTATGTAAGACCTTGGGAAGGGGGGACCTCATCCTCGTACCCTTTCCCGCCGCCAGAATCACAACGGCTAACATAGAAACCTCCTCAAATAAAAAAGGGGCAACCGAAGTTGCCCCTTTTGGTCTCCCTGACCGATGGAGGAGCCGTTATCCTCCACGGACTTTACGTGCGTGCTCTGCAACTTTGAGCCTTACCAGTGCCCTGGCCAAAGCTGCCTGGGCGCGTGCAACGTCTATTTTATCGGCTTTCGCAGCAGCCTCTTGAAGTCGGCGTTCTGCCCTTTCTTTGGCTCTCAAGGCCCTTTCAACGTCTATCTCCTCAGCCTTTTCAGCCGCTTCACAGAGAAAGGTGACTTTGTTACCGCTAACCTCGCAAAAGCCCCCACTTACCGCCAAAAACTCCTGACGATCTCCCACCCGGTAACGTAACTCCCCTATCTTAATGGCCGCCACCATGGGAGCGTGGTTGGCCATCACTCCGAATTCGCCAGCTACACCAGGAGCAGTAACGATGTCAACCTCCTCGCTTACTACCATGCGGCTTGGCGTAACTATCTCTAAGAGGATCCGGGCCATTATTAACCTCCCGCAGCCATTTGCTTGGCCTTCTCCACGGCCTCTTCAATGGTACCGACCATGTAGAAAGCCTGCTCGGGCAGATCGTCGTATTTTCCTTCAAGGATCTCTTTGAAGCCCCGGATGGTATCTTCCAGTTTTACGTACCGTCCCGGAGTTCCGGTAAACTGTTCGGCAACGTGGAACGGCTGCGACAAGAAACGCTGGATCTTACGTGCACGAGAGACGATGATCTTGTCCTCCTCGGACAATTCGTCCATACCCAGAATGGCGATGATGTCCTGCAGGTCTTTGTAACGCTGGAGCACCTGCTGTACCTGACGGGCTACGCGGTAGTGCTCCTCACCGAGGACGTTCGGGTCCAGAATTCGGGACTGAGAGTCAAGCGGGTCAACCGCCGGGTAGATACCGAGCTCTGCGATCTGACGGGAAAGAACGACCGTACCATCCAAGTGGGCGAAGGTGGTCGCCGGAGCAGGGTCGGTCAAGTCGTCAGCTGGGACGTAAACACATTGCAGCGAGGTAATGGACCCTTTGGTGGTCGAGGTAATTCGTTCTTCGAGCGCACCCAAGTCGGTGGCTAGAGTAGGCTGGTAACCAACGGCGGAAGGGATTCGTCCGAGAAGCGCCGAAACCTCAGAACCAGCCTGCGTAAAACGGAAGATGTTGTCTACGAAGAAGAGCACGTCCTGGCCTTCTTCGTCACGGAAATATTCCGCCACCGTAACACCGGTGAGAGCCACACGGGCACGGGCACCAGGAGGCTCGTTCATCTGCCCGTATACCAGGGCCGCTTTGTCGATAACTCCGGACTCCTTCATTTCGAGGTAAAGGTCGTTTCCTTCACGAGTCCGCTCACCAACACCGCAGAACACGGAGATACCACCGTGCTGCATCGCGATGTTGTGAATCATCTCCATCATGACGACGGTCTTGCCCACGCCGGCGCCGCCGAAAGTCCCCATCTTACCTCCACGAGGGAAGGGGACGAGAAGGTCGAGAACCTTAACACCGGTTTCCAGAACACGGATGGTAACATCCTGTTCGGTAAAGGCCGGAGCCGGCCGGTGAATAGGATACTTTTTATCGGTATTGATGGGCCCAGCTTCGTCCACGGGGTCTCCAACCACGTTCATGATCCGCCCCAACACGGCCTTTCCGACCGGCACAACAATGGGCTGCCCCGTGGCCCATACCTCTTGCCCTCGCGCCAGACCGTCCGTGGTGTCCATAGCGATGGTACGTACCACGTTATCTCCCAAGTGCTGGGCAACTTCCAAAACGAGGTTCCACTCCCGGTCGTCGATGGCCGGGTTGGTAACCCGGAGAGCATCCAAAATCTTGGGAACTTTTCCGGGAGGAAATTCTACGTCTACAACGGGTCCCATTACTTGGACTATCTTCCCTATTACTTTTTCTTCGGCCATATCGCCTTTTCCTCCTTGGCTAAAACTTTACTATCCTTTGAGGGCTTCAGCGCCGCCCACTATATCCATCAGTTCTTTGGTAATCGAGGCCTGACGCGTCTTGTTGTAAAGAAGGGTGAGACTCTGCACCATATCGTTACAGGCCCTGTTCGCGTTGTCCATCGCCGTCATCCGGGCTGCCTGTTCGCTCACCGCCGTCTCCAGCATGGCGGCAAACACCCGGGTATTGATATAAAGAGGAAGAATCTGCTGAAACAGCTCTTCGGGCTCCGGTTCGTAGATATAGGAACCAGAGATCTTCTTCTCGGTTTCTCCCTCAACGGCCTCTTCCTCCACCGAGATGGGGAGAAGCTTCTCCGTCTTGGGGATCTGACGCACCACATTAACAAAATAGCCGTAGATGAGATAAGTTTCGTCAGAGTCGCCATCTATGAAGGCCCGCATGGCTTCCCGTGCCACAGCCCGCGCGTTGAACATCTCTACCCTGCTCATGATGTCCTCGTAGGACTGCCGCACAAAACCAGCCTTGCGGTAGAATTGTGCGCCCTTCTTCCCCACACAGATGAGAGAAACATCCCTTCCCTGAGCTTTCTGCTCCCGGATGAATCTTTCACAGGTATTGATAATGTTGGCGTTGAACGCCCCACACAACCCTCGGTCGGCGGTAACCAGGATGATCTCTACCTTTTTGACCTCCCTTACCTGCATGAGCTCGAACTGTGACGGATTTACCGCCCCGGAGGCCGAAAGCTCATTGATGACCTCTTTGAACTTGGAGGCGTATGGACGGAACTGCTCCACACGCTCCTGGGCCCCGCGGAGCTTGGCCGCGGCGACCATATTCATGGCCCGCGTAATCTGGCCGATCTTTTTGACCGCTTCGATCTTGCGTTTGATGTCTCGTAGGTTCGGCATCTTTCCTCACCCTATCCTTATGGTACCGGTACGGGTTCGACGTTGTGTCTGGTCTTAAACTCTTCGTTGAACTCCTTGAAAGCCGCGTGCATCTTCTCTTCCAGCTCGGGGCTGATCTCCTTCTTCTCTCTGATCTCCGTGTAGATCTCGGGGTAGCGAGACTCTATGAACTCGTAGAGCTCCTTTTCGTAGTCCGCCAGGACCTCGAGCGGCATCTCATCGAGGTAACCACGGGTACCGGCAAAGAGGATGCATACCTGCTTTTCCACCGGAAGCGGCTGATACTGGGGTTGCTTCAAAATCTCCGTCAACCGGGCACCACGGTGAAGGACTCGCTGGGTCGCCCGGTCAAGTTCGGAACCAAACTGGGCAAAAGCGGCTAGCTCACGATACTGCGCCAGCTCCAGACGCAACCGCCCGGCCACCTGTTTCATGGCCTTGATCTGGGCCGCACCACCAACGCGGGAAACCGAGAGACCGACGTTGATAGCCGGACGAATACCCGCGAAGAAAAGGCTCGGTTCCAGATAGACCTGACCGTCGGTAATAGAAATAACGTTGGTGGGAATATATGCCGAAACGTCACCTTGCAGCGTCTCGACGATGGGCAGAGCAGTCAAGGAGCCCGCCCCGTGATGCTCGTTAAGCTTGGCAGCACGCTCCAGCAACCTGGAGTGGTTGTAGAAAATGTCTCCCGGATACGCCTCACGGCCCGGAGGACGACGCAGAAGAAGAGACACTTCACGGTAAGCATTAGCTTGCTTGGAAAGGTCGTCGTAAATGATCAACGCGTGCCGGCTGGTATCACGAAAATATTCACCCATCGCACAACCGGCGAAGGGAGCGATATATTGCAAGGTAGCGGGGTCTGAAGCGCAAGCCGCCACCACCGTGGTATATTCCATCGCCCCGTGGCGGCGCAAGACTTCAACGATCTGCGCGACCGAAGCCTTCTTCTGACCCGAAGCAACATAGATACAATAGATGTCACTGTCTTTCTGGTTGATGATAGAGTCGATACCAATGGCTGTCTTCCCGGTCTGACGGTCGCCAATGATAAGCTCACGCTGACCACGCCCGATAGGAGTCATGGCGTCGATGGCCTTGAGACCGGTGTACATGGGCTCGTGCACCGGACGGCGGGCAATGATACCAGGCGCCTTGAGCTCGATACGGCGATACTCTTTGGCCTGGATGGGCCCCTTACCATCTATGGGACGGCCAAGAGGATCGACAACACGGCCCAGAACCGCCTCTCCAACCGGAACCTCTGCGATACGGCCGGTTCTCTTGGCGATATCGCCCTCTTTAATCTTGGTGGCATCACCCATGATGGGAACACCAACGTTATCAAATTCCAGGTTGAGAGCGACTCCCATTTCACCGCCGGGGAACTCGATCAACTCCATGGCCTGGCAGTTCCTGAGACCATATACACGGGCGATACCGTCACCGATGGAGATGACGACACCCATTTCGTTAAGATCAACCTTCTTCTCGTACTCCTCTATCTTCTTCTTAATAAGATCGCTGATTTCCTCTACTCTTATCCCCTGCATTAGGACACCTCACCCCTTATAATGGATTCTTTAAACTTTTCTAACTGGGCCCGGATGGTTCCATCCAGGACCAGATCGCCAACCCTTACCATGACACCACCCAGGATTTCCGGATCCTGAACCACGTGAAGAACCACTTCCCGGCCAATCTTCTTGGAGAGAGCTTCCGCCAGAGCCTTCTGCATCTCTTCGTCGAGCTCCGTGGCCACCCGCACTTCCGCACGCGCGATGCCCAGCTCCTCATCCAGCAGTTGCTGATACATGTCAACGATGTCTCGAATGAAATGGATGCGCCGCTTCTCCACCAGGAGACGCAAAAACTTGGCCACCGCTTCATCCACCGCCAGAGCCTTGATGATGTCCTCGACAATCTCCATCTTGAAATCTGGCGGATGGATGGGACTCTCCAGGACTTCAAGGATCTCGGGCTGGGAGGTCAGGAAGTCCGCCACCTTGCGGAGCTCCTCCCCATACTCCTTAACCTTGCCCTCTTCCTTGGCCGCCGCAAAAAGACCTCTCGCATATTTTAAGGCTACAATTGTCCTAAGCACTAGTGCACCACCCTTTCAATGAATTCTTGGACCAAACGCTTATGGTCTTCAGGGGTAATCTTTTCCCTGATAATTTGCTCCGCAAGCTTCACCGAAAGCTCGGCCACCTCTTTGCGAAGCTCTTCCCGCGCCTTCTCAAGCTCCTGCTGCACGTAAAACTCAGCCTGCTGCTTGATGCGCTCCGCGGTTTCCTTCGCTTCGCGAATGATGCGTTCCTTCTCCTTCTGGCCCTGCTCGATAAAGGCCTCCATTATCTTTTTGGCCTCTTCTTCCAGCGTGGCCAGCTTCTTTTCATATTCGCGATACTTGGCCTCGGCCTCGGCCCGTTTCTCAGAAAGGTCCTTGTATTCGTTTTCGATGCTTTCACGACGGGAACGGAAGGTGTTGACGATGGGCTCACGACCAAATTTGACCAGGATGATGACGAGGGCCAGGAAGTTTACCCCCCACCATAGAAGATCCCGCAGCTGACGCTTCGTCACATGGGGCTTCACCTCGTGCGTGGCATGCCCCGCCCCATGACCTTCTACGGCATGCCCCTGTGCGGTCGCCGCATGCGTGGTCGCCGCGTGCTCAGCTTCGTGGGCCACCTTTTCCACTTCATGCACCGCTTTTTCATGTACCGGAGCTGCATGTTCCTCCACCGCCCAGACAGGCACAGCTCCCAACAATACCAACGCTATCAGAATGGCCCCAAAACGGCGTATCATAAAGACCTCCCCAAAAGCTTTTGCGCAATGGCCAGCGCAAAGTTTTCCACCTGAGATTGTAAAGCCTGCCTTACCTGCTGAAGCTGCTGAGAAAGCTGAGAGAGCATCTGCTGCTTGAGCTGATCAGCCTCTTTGGTGGCCTCCTCCAAAATTCTGCGCTCTTCAGCGCGGCCCTGCTGCTTCAGCTCTTCCCGCTTACGGCTGGCTTCCATCCGCACCTCGTTGAGGCGCTGATGATACTGCTTGAGCGCTTCCTCAGCCCCCTTCGTGAAACGCTCGATCTCCTCCCGCAAACCGTCAAACTTCTGCTTGCGCTCCCGCAGGATCTGCATCACGGGCTTAATGAGGATGGCGTTGAGAATTACCGTCAAGATGAGGGCTTCTATGATTTGGATGACCAGAGTGATATCAAATTTCAGCATTGATGGGTCCCCTTAAGCCAGGAATTTTTTAATGAATAACTATTCATGTTGGCGCTTTTACATCATTTCCAAAGGGGTGTCAATTGGCCTTTGTATCTCAAAGAGAGAGTTTTAGAGCAAAATTTAAAGATTTTGGCCTCCAAAACGCTTACCGAAAGGAATAACGCCGACGAGAAATGCTTAAAACCAATCCTATGGCAGCCATATTTACCAGTACCGATGACCCTCCATAGCTCAAGAAAGGCAAAGGAACACTGGCTACCGGTAAAAGATGGAGAATTCCCCCAATATTGATGAAAACCTCCCAAAAAAACATGGCGGCTACGCCGTAACAAAGATAGCGCCCCAAAGGTTCTCTCACCTGAGCAGCTATACGCAAAATCTGATAAATCAAAAAGAAGTAGGCCAAAATCACCAAAGAGGCCCCGATAAAACCCCATTCTTCTGCCCAGACGGCAAAGGCAAGGTCGGTGTGTTTTTCGGGAAGATAGTTGAGACGGCTGGAAAGCCCTTCTTTGAACCCGAGCCCTTTGAGCCCTCCCGAACCAACGGCGATAAGGGCCTGAATTATTTGATAACCCCGGTCGAGAGCAAAGGCTTCAGGGTTCAAGAAAGCTTCTACACGAGCACGTTGATAAGGTTTCAAGAGACTCCACAGGTAAGGCCCAAGGATGAGGGCCCCTCCCACGGCCAATAAAGCACCTGCAATTACCAGGCGACGCGGAAGCCCCGCAATTATCAGAAAAGAGAAGTAGATAAGAAACAGCATCCCACCCTGATCCAGGTCCGTAGCAGCCACCAGGATCACCAGCGGGAGAGTGAAGACAGAAAGGTTCAGGAAGACCTTCCAGTTGAGGCCCTCGTCTTCGCTCCTACAGAGAATCAGTGCTGAAAGGCAGATCAAAAAGAGCTTGGCAAACTCTGAGGGCTGGATACTGAAGCCTGGTAGCCTGAGCCACCTGGTATGCTTGACCACCAAAAAGGCCAAAACCAGCACCAAAAGAGCGTAACCACCAAAAACAACCTTTGGAGAAAGGATCTTTTGATAATCCAGGAAAGCAAAAGAAAGGAGCAAAACTCCACCCAGGGCAAACCAGAGAAGTTGCTTTTTAAAGAGCAACCCCCCCATGCTGGCGCTTGCCTGATTCAAGACGCCAGCAACCACCAAAAACATGGTGACGAAGAATATGGACCAGGAAATTCCGGCAAATTTCTTTAGCTCGAAGGCCATTTCCCCTCAAAGTACATCTTCAAAAATTTCCCCGCCAAGGGCGCTGCTGCGGAACCTCCGTGCCCTCCGTGCTCTACGAAGACCACCATGACGATTTCCGGTTTGGTTGCCGGCGCATAGGCCATAAACCAGGCGTGATCTCTTTTGAGATAGGGAAGCTTTTCGCTCTTGACCCGCTTCTTCATCCCCACCACCTGGGCGGTACCGGTCTTTCCACCCACCAGGATCTTTTCAAGTTTTGCCGCCCGGCCAGTCCCCTCCTTACCGTTTACCGCCGCGACCAATCCTTTCCTCAATAGGCGCAAAGTTCTCCGTCGTGCCGGGAGAGAGCCCTCAGGGCGAGGGCCAAACTCTTCCAGGATTTCTCCGTAAGGATCGAAGACCTGGTAAACGTACCAGGGAGTATGAAGTTGGCCCCCATTCACAACCGCAGCCAGAAATTTTGCCAGCTGAAGGGGGGTTACAGTCAGAGCCCCTTGCCCGATAGCAACGTTCAGGGTTTCGCCCTTTTGCCAGGGTACTTTGAAAACCTTGAGCTTCCAAGCCCGATCCGGCACGAGGCCGGCCTTTTCTCCCGGAAAACCAAGCCCGGTTGGTCTACCAAAACCGCAAGCCCGAGCAAATTTGGAGAGGGTGTCTATCCCGACCAGCTCTCCCACCTGATAAAAGTAGGTGTCACAGGAAACCTCTATGGCCTTGATAAGATCAACCTTGCCGTGCCCCCAGGAACGCCAACAACGAAAAATCCTTCTCCCCAGGCGATAAAACCCCGGGCAGAAGATCTCTTTTGCAGGAGAGATCACACCCTTCTCCAGGGCGGCCATCGCCGTGACGAGCTTGAAGGTGGAACCCGGATGATAGGCCAGAACGGCCTTGTTGAGGAGGGGGTGTTTCACGTCGTTGATCACCTTTTTCCATTCCTCAAAAGAGAATCCTTTCAGAAACTGATGAGGATCAATCCCTGGCGCACTCATGAAGGCCAGCAGGCGACCATCCCGGGGGTCGAGGAGCACGATTGCTCCGGAGCGAGATTCCATGAGATCATAGGCCGCTTTCTCAAAGATGCTGTCTATGGTGAGGAGAATACTCTTTCCTATTTGAGGGGGTTCTTCTGCTACCACTTTGCGAACTCTGCCCAGGGCGTCGACTTCTACCAGCTTTCGGCCCTTCTTCCCGCGCAGAAGTTCCTCAAATTGGGCCTCAAGCCCTGAGCGCCCCAAGAAATCGTCCGGGCCAAAGCCCTGGGACCCGAGTCTTTTCAGCTCTTTGGCGTTGATCCGGGAGACGTAGCCCACCAGATGAAAGGCGGCCTCGCCCAGAGGATAGAAACGCCTCGGTTCAACTTTTATTTCTACCCCTGGGAGGAAATATCGGCGTGCTTCTATCTGGGCCACCACATCGCGGTCGAGATCTTCCACCAGGAGGACCTGATCGGCCACACTCTTTCGCCGCGCAATAAGATAGCGCTGCTTAAGGGATGGAAAATCCTCCCCCAACATCTCTGCCAACCGTCGCAAGACAGCGTCTCCCTTCTCTCCCCTCACCAAACGTGGATCCACAAAGAGAGCAAAGGAAGGGGTATTTCCGGCGAGAAGGAGCCCCCTGCGATCGTAGATGTTGCCCCGCGGAGCCGGAAGGCTTATGACACGCAGGCTCCTTTTTTCGGCCAGCTCCCGGTAATAGGGACCTTTGACAATCTGGAGAAAGAAAAGCTTCAACAAGAGCCCGGCAAATACCAGGGCCACCACGAAAGAGATGAACCGTAAACGGCGTTCCAAAGGATCTTTATCTGGATCCGGAAGCTTTTGATATCTCAAAGACATGGCGCACAAAAGAGATTTGGCAGAAGGACCAACATAAAAAACTCCACAAAAGGGTGGCGAGTGTAATCTTGCCCACGAAATAGAAAGCTGGCTCTGGCAAGGCCACCTCAAACAACGCCGGAAACACCAGAAGACGCAATGTTTCACAAATGGTAACGGTGGCGATCAGAGAAACCAAAGCCGGAAAAAAGCCCTGCAAGGCCAGCTTCTTTTCGAACTGTAAGAAAATTACCAGAGATATGAGATAAGACAAAACCGAGGGCCCGGCAAGCTTTGAGGAGAAGAGATCCAGCAGGAGTCCGCAACATACGACGGCTCCCCAGAAGACCGGAGGTCTGAGGCGCCAGAAAAGTCCTCCTAGGAGCACAGGGAAGAAGGGGTCGAAAGGGAGAAACGTTTGCCAAAGAAAGGAAAGAAGCTGGTAAACAAAGAAAATCCCACCCAAAACTCCCAAAAAGATGGCTTCCCTCATCGAAGCCGCACCCTCAAGAGGACCAAAACTTCCTCGAGTTTAGAAAAATTTACCGCCGGTCGCACTTCCACCATTCTGAAAAGTCCCTTGGATCTCCCGGGGTAGATATGTATCACCGTGCCCAAAAGAAGCCCCTTGGGAAAGAGGGCGTCCATTCCGGAGGTGATCACGAGATCGTTTTCTCGCACGTCGGCTTCGGCGGGGACATAATCCAGAAGACAAAGCTCTCTTCCTTGCCCGCGCAGGAGCCCTCTCTCCCGGGAACGCTGTACCAGGGCGTCCACCGCAAAAGAAGGATCCGTAAGGAGGAGGACCTTGGCGTAGTGCCTTTCCACCGCGACCACCTGCCCCACTACCGCCCCCAGGCCCTCATCGGTGTAAGCCAAAACCGGCATCTCGGGAAGAATGTTGTCGTTCAGGCCACGATCAATGATTATTACTCCTTGCCAGCTCCCCATCGGGCGCCCAATAACTCTGGCAGCAACCGGGTGAGCCTCCGGAAATTGTTCCGCAAGCTTCAGGAGTTTTCTCAATCTTTTGTTTTCGAGCTCGATCTCCTTCGTGCGGACAAGCTCCGCCTCAAGAGCCATCAGTTTGCGCTGGAGCTCCTCGTTCTTTTCCTTGACGTGCACCAAGAAAATGTAATGCTCCCAGAACTTCCGGAGACCGAGCCCCAGGAAGGAAGCCGTCTTGCTGACAGGCCCCAACACTTTGAGAACCGCTCTTTCCCCGTAAGAAAACTTTTCGGGGCTTCTCACCCCTCCGAAGACCAAAAAGCCGGCAATGGCCACGCCTACCAGAAGAAAAAGGATCCAGAGAATTTTGGAACGAAAAGGATTTAGAGGCACTTGGTTAACGAAGCATTATCTCCCGAAGGATATGAAGATTGTCGAGCGCTTTGCCTGAACCCAGAACGACGGAACAAAGGGGATCTTCCGCCACAATAACCGGAAGCTGGGTCTGCTCCTTTATGAGACGGTCGAGATTCTTGAGCAGGGCTCCACCGCCGGTAAGGACGATTCCCTTGTCTACGATGTCAGCGGCAAGCTCCGGGGGAGTGCGTTCCAGGGCATCCTTGATAGCCTCGACAATGATGTCCACCTGTTCCTGTATGGCCTCCCGAACTTCTTCGGCGTTCACCTTGATGGTTTTGGGGATACCGGTTACAAGATCACGCCCCTTGATTTCCATTTCTTCATAGGGCGGCTCGGGGAGGACGTTTCCGATTTCGATCTTGATCTGTTCGGCGGTGTGCTCTCCGATGAGAAGATTGTAATTGCGCTTGATGTAGTTCATGATGGCTTCGTCCATCTTGTCGCCTGCTACCCTTACGGAATTGCAATATACAATGCCGGCAAGGGAGATGACGGCGACTTCGGTGGTGCCACCGCCTATGTCCACCACCATGTTGGCGGTGGGCTCGGTGATCGGAAGCCCGGCCCCTATGGCAGCGGCCATGGGTTCTTCGATAAGATAAACCTCCCGAGCACCGGCGGATTCCGCAGATTCTCGCACGGCACGCCGCTCCACCTGGGTAATACCCGAGGGAACACTCACGATGACCCGCGGGCGCACAAAGATGCGACGGTTATGGACCTTCTCGATGAAATAGCGGAGCATGGCCTCAGCCACCTCAAAATCCGCGATAACACCGTCTTTTAGGGGGCGGATAGCTTGAATATTGCCCGGAGTTCGGCCAAGCATCCTCTTGGCCTCCTGGCCTACCGCCAGCACCCGCTTGCCGCGACCATCAAGGCGCACCGCCACCACCGAAGGCTCCCTTAAGACGATACCCTTTCCCTTCACGTAGACCAGAGTATTGGCCGTACCGAGATCAACAGCCAAATCTGTGGAAAACCAACCGGCGAGAGAACGAAACATGGAAGAGTTTGCCCCTTTGATTTTGAGCTTCAAGTTACCAAACCACCCCTTTACTGACAAGCTAGGCGCTCTTATTTTGCCAGCAGAGAAGAACAAAGGGGGATTTTTCCAATGATTCGTTTACCAGCCGTGGCAGGACGTTTTTATGAGGCCAACCCGGAATTGTTGAAGAAAGAAATTGAAGCCTATCTCATTCCGGGACTCCCCAAAGAGCCCGCGATAGCGGCGGTGTGTCCTCATGCTGGCTACATGTATTCGGGCCACGTTGCCGGAGCGGTCTATAGCCGGCTTCGTATCCCCAACAAGGTGGTCATTTTGGGCCCCAATCATACCGGGCTCGGAGCTCCGGCAGCCATCATGATTGAGGGACAATGGCAGATGCCTTTCGGGCCCGTCCCCATTGCCTCCGACCTTGCCACTGAAATTTTGGCCCACAGTCGAGTCCTTGTAGAAGACGTCGAAGCCCACCTTTACGAACATTCCCTCGAGGTACAGATCCCGTTTCTGCAGTATCTCAATCCCCAGCTGAGCATTGTCCCCATCTGTCTCTCCGCCCTTCCTCTGGAGGCTCTGGAAGATATCGGTTTGGCCCTGGCCAAGGCCATTGCCAGCTATCCAGAACCGGTCCTCATGGTGGCCAGCACCGACATGAGCCACTATGTGCCCCATGAAGTAGCCAAACAAAAAGACGCCCTGGCCATCGAAAAAATCCTCGCTCTCGACTACGTGGGATTGCTCGAGGTGGTGCACCGGGAACAGATTAGCATGTGCGGCGTCTATCCCACCGCTTCCACCATAGTTGCGGCTCGCGCTCTCGGGGCCAAAGAAGGAGAACTGGTAAAATATGCCACTTCCGGAGAGGTTTCCGGAGATTTTTACCAGGTGGTGGGTTACGCGGGGATCATAATCCGTTAAAATATGGCCCCCAAAAAGGACGGGGCGTATGAGCAAGGTCAAGACCAGGTTTCCCCCCAGCCCTACGGGGCATCTCCATCTCGGTGGGGCGAGGACGGCCCTCTTCAACTGGCTCTTTGCCAAACATCACGGAGGGGTCTTCCTCTTACGCTTTGAAGACACGGACCGCGAAAGATCCAAACAGGAGTACGTAGACTCCATCAAAGAGGCCCTCGAATGGCTGGAACTCTTCTGGGATGAAGGGCCATACTTCCAGACCCAGAGACTCGAAGTTTACGCCTCTTACGCCCGAAAACTCTTTGAAGAGGGAAAGGCCTATTATTGCGAATGCCCCCCCGAACTCCTGGATAAGAAGAGAAAACAGGCCCTTGCCGAGGGGCGCAAACCAAAGTACGACGGCACCTGCCGCGAAAAGGGCCTGGGGCCGGGGCCAGGAAGAGTGCTGCGCTTCAAGTGCCCCCAGGTGGGAACCACCGTGGTGGAAGACCTCATTCGCGGCCCGGTGGTCTTCGATCATCAAGAGCTCGATGATTTTGTCCTCATGAGACCCGACGGGGTACCCACCTACCAGTTTGCCGTGGTCATCGACGATTTGACCATGGGGATTACCCACGTCATCCGCGGAGACGACCATCTCTCAAACACTCCGAAGCAGATCTTGCTTTTCGAGGCCCTGGGAGCCACGCCCCCCAAGTACGCCCACGTTCCCATGATCCTTGGCCCGGATGGTACCAGGCTCTCCAAGCGCCACGGAGCCCTTTCCATCCTCGCCTATCGGGACGAAGGCTATCTCCCGCAGGCCATGCGAAATTACCTCGTCCGTCTGGGCTGGTCCTATGGAGACCAGGAGATATTCACCCTCGACGAGATGATCGAAAAGTTCGATCTTTCGAGGGTCTCGAAATCTCCGGCCCGCTTCGATCCCGACAAGCTCCTGGCGCTGAACGCCCATTACATCCGCCAGGAAGATACGACTCGCCTGGCCGAAATGGTGAGACCTTTTCTGGAAAAGCTGGGCGTTACTCCACCCCCAACGGAGGATCCCAAGTTTTTGAAGGCCGTGGAAAGCGTCAAACCGCGGGCGAGAACCCTCAAAGAGATGGCCGAGATGATGCGCTTTTATTTTGTGCCCGAGGTAGAATACGAAGAGAAAGCGGCCCGCAAATTCCTGACTCCTGAGATCGCCCCGGCCCTCAAAGAACTCACAAAGCGCCTGGAGGCCCTGCCCTCCTTCGAGGAAGATTCTCTGGAGAAACTCTTCAGAGATCTCGCCGCGGAGTTTCAGCTCAAACTGAAGCACATCGCTCAGCCTGTAAGAGTAGCCCTTACCGGGCGGACGGTGAGCCCGGGGCTCTTTGAAATTATGGACATTCTCGGAAAGGAAACCGTACTTAAACGTTTGCGAAAAGCCTTAGAATATATCGAGGAGGCCCAGAATGGGTGATCTTATCGCCATTGTGCTGGTAGTGGTCGGCTGGATAGTCATAAACCGAGTGGTACTTCCAAAACTCGGGGTCCCCACCTGAATGTCTCCCTCCTGCTCGCTGGAGGAGCGAGGCAAAAAGAAGAAAAGGGCCTAGGATTCTTCCACAGAGACCCTTTCCACCGCGGTCGGATAGAGATGAAGGTGTGCGGTCTGGCCGCGGTCTATGGCCACCAGTTCGGTACGTACACGAAACTCCTTCCCTACAATTTCAGCTTCTTTGAGCCAAAAAAAGCCGTCTTTGTAAGCTTCAAAGACTCCTTCGTATCTGGTACCGGCACGCGTTTGAACAACCACCTTCTGCCCCTTTATCTTTTCAAAGAAACTCGGAGGTTCCGGGGTTCTCTTTTCCGTCTTCTTGAGGACAATTTTTTTGGGTTTCATATGTTCACCTTTCTGAGTTTTTAACTTCCTTCAGGAATTCAAAGGCTGCGAGACCGGAAGGATAATAATCTTCGATTCTCTTTTTAATCTTAAAACCCGCCTTTTTAAAGAGCTCAAGAGCAGGATGATTCTCACAACCCACATGGGCCCGCAAGAAACGATATCCCTTCCTGGAGGCCCTGGTGCATGCGAATTCTAACATGGTTTTTCCTACTCCTCTTCGGCGCCAGGCGGGTGAAACGTAAATGACCATCACGTCCAGTACCGAGCGAAAGAAGATCGGGAAGAAAGGGCCTAACATCAAAAAGCCCTTCTTGTCCTCGTAAACCCAGGTCTCCACCCAGGAGTCTCGAAGCCAACCCTCTATGATCTCTGTGTATGGACCAAAGATGGCAAACTCTTGAGAGGCTTCGCGGATAAAATCGTGATCCTCTGGCCCGGCTTTTTTCCAAATGGCTGGTTGACTCTCCATTCCAAATAGGTAGAAGATATTTTTAAATCCTGATATTGGCGAGGAGCACCCTATGAAGATCACCTTTTATGGCCATGCCACTTTTAAAGTAATTACCCCGGAAGGAATCCGTATCCTCATTGACCCCTGGTTAGACAACCCTCAGAGCCCGGCAGAAAAGGATCTCGGCCCCTACGATCTTATTCTAATCACCCACGCCCATGGAGACCACCTGGGAAACGTTCTGGAAATCGCTCGCACCGCAGCCACAGAAGTGATCGCCATCCATGAGATTCAGCAGTATCTTCTGGCTCGAGGGATACCAAACGTTACGGGGATGAACATCGGTGGCAGTTATCGCACCCGGGGGCTCACCATCACCATGGTCCAAGCCACGCACAGTTCTTCTATCCAGGAGGAAGATACCATCCTCTACGGCGGAGACGCCGCGGGTTTCGTCGTAAAGCTGGAAGACGGCCGGAGTTTTTATCACGCCGGAGACACGGGGCTCTTCTATGACATGAAGCTCATCGGCGAGCTCTACCAGCCAGAAGTTGCCTTTTTGCCCATCGGGGATCATTACGTCATGGGGCCTCGCGAAGCGGCCAAGGCCTGTGAGCTCATAAAACCCAAAACCGTAATCCCCATGCACTTCGGCACCTTTCCCCTGCTTACCGGGACACCGGAAGCCTTTGAAAAACATCTCAAGGAGATGGCACCTGAAGTTGGACTCAAGGTTCTGAAACCCGGGGAGACGATCGAACTTTAAATGCCTTTTGCCATCAGCTTCGTTGGTCATCACGATAGTGGCAAGACCTCTCTTGCCGTAGAAGTCGCCAGGCTCCTTCTTGAGGAAGGGATAAGAATTGGTGTGCTCAAATCCTCAAAGGAAGAACGCCCTCATCTGGAGAGAGATTTTTCAGACACCAACCTCTTCTGGCAGACGGGGGTGGCCAAAGTGGCCTTCTGGGGGCGCAAAGAGGGGTTTTTGCGTTTCTTCGTACCGGAAAAAGACGAATTTCGATTTTGGTACTTCGTAAACCGCTTCTTTCCGGAAGAAGATCTGGTTATCTGTGAGGGATTCAAAAAGATTCAGAGCCTTCCCAAGATAGAAGTCTGGCGAGAAGGCCCGGAAGAGCCCCTCTTCAGAAGAGGGGTCCCGGGAATCCTGGCGGTGGTGAGCGAAGCCCGGCTTGAAACTCCCTGCCCCCTCTTACCACCAGACCCCCGCATCGTGGCCTCTTTCATCAAAGAACGCCTTCCCAAGAAGCGGCCCTCCGCCACCCTCCTGGTGGACGGAAGACCCGTAGGGCTTACGCGTTTCGTCTCCCGGGCCCTTTCAGAGAGTGTAAAGGGTTTCTTGCGGAGTCTGCGGGGGGTAAACAATCCGAAACTCATCGAGTTAAGGATTGAGTCGCGAGAGGACTAGCTCCACCGCCTGGGCAAGCTGCCTTATTTCCCATTGGGCCTTGAGGTGGCGGCGCTTGGCCACGAAATCTTCCCAGACAAAATAAGGCCCCGTGGCCAGGATCGTGGTGGCGGCCCCCTGGGGAGTCACGAAGCGGGCGTCTTCCTTCTTGATACCCCGCTTGCAGAGCTCCTGGTAGAGATCAAGCCCGCTTTTTATCTGAGAGGCATACTTTTTTCGGGCTTCTTCGTCGAAGGAAGGGGGGCAGACGAACTGGTCGACCTGGGTATAACGATGCGAACGCTGGTTAAAATTAAGCCAGGTATGCCGCACGAACTGATGTGAAAAGAGCCGGCTAAAGCCTTCTACCACCACCGCCAGCCAGCCAAAGGGGGTGGTCCTCTCAGGGGCCACGTCTACCACGTAGACTTCCGGCTGGGCAAAAAGACCCTCATAGGGAGAGGACCTTTCTTCTGCCAGTTCTCCGAGCGTGGTTTCCCTCACAAGGGCCGGCTTCCCGTCCTCTACCCGGAGATGAAACGCCCGAAAGTTTTGCCACTCCTTGCTGGCAGAGATGGCCTCGGTGATGATCTCCTCAAAGGCTTCTTTTTCGTACACCTCGGCAAAATGGCGAAGGTTGAGACAAAGGGCGCTTCTATCTTCGTTCCACCAGGCCTTGAAGAGGGCCGGTGCGAGGGAAGCCACTTCCTCAGAGGAGAACCTGCGCCGCACGACCAAAGGAGAATGGGCAAAGATGCTGGTATGCCCCGAAGATTTGAGCCGCATGAGAAAGGCCTTGAGTTCTTCTGGCTTCCGAAATCTCTCTTCCGCAAAGAGCTCCAGAGGAGGGGTGGAGGCGTAACAGATCCTGGCCCCCAAAAAACTCAAGAAGAGAGTGTCTCGAAAGAGGGCCTTGTCTCCTGCCAGCAACGCATCGAAAAAGCCCCTGGCTCTCTTGAGGAAATCTTCCTGGTGATCCTTGAGGGAAAACATTTAGCGGTACCCCCCTGTACTGCCAAAGCCACCGCGGGACCTTGCTTCTGGAGGATCTGGCAGTTCCTCCCACTCCGCCTCTACCAAGGCCTTCAGAAAAACGAGCTGGCCTATGCGTTCGCCGGCCTTTATTTCCACGGGCTCCTCGCGAAGATTCAAGACCGGAACCCGGAGCTCGTCTTCCTCGCCGCAATAGTCGAAATCGATGATACCTGCCGAATGCGGAAAGATGAGGCCCTTTTTGCGAAAGAGGGAAGAGCGCGGGAAAAGGAACATGGCGTAAGGGAAGGGAGCAGCGATCACCAGGCCGGTCCGGACCAGGACCTGCTCTTTTGGGGGAACGACCACGTCTTCCAGCGAAAAGACGTCCCAGCCCACAGCCCCGGGAGAGGCCTTCTCGGGAAGGCGTGCCCGGGGATCTTTGCGCCACACTCTAAGCTTCATGCGTAAATCCTGATCTCTTCCCAGTTGGTGCGGAGTTTCTTGAGGAGATCAAGCCCCTCTAGCAAGAAAACTCCCGTTTCCAGAACATCTAATCCGGAGATGTAGCGGCAGAGGCGAGCCGTTTCAAGGGCTGTTGCAATGGCTTCTGGCGGTAAATTTTTGATTTTCTTCTCCAATTTGTCGTAATCTTCCTTTCGTATCCGAATCTTGCGCCCTTGGGGAGAAAAGCGTCCTATTTCTCTCAGGGTCAAAAGGACGTACCAGACGTGGGGAGTCACGGGAAAATCAACCCCGCCGGGAACCGCCGAAAGCCCTTGTTTGATCTTTTCACCCGCTGGAGTGAGAACGTAGAGACCTCCTGGCAGGAGATCCACCAATCCGGAGGCCAGAAGTTTTCTCAAGGCGTGAAGCACGCTAGGATGCTCGCCTTCGGGATAGAAGGAGAGGATTTCTTCTTCGCTCACTCCGCGCCAGAGGGGGATACCCCGCAAGACGCGCATCTCTTCCCTGGTGATAACGGGAAGGCGGTCGATGTTAGAAGCAACTTCTGCAAAGAGCCTTCCCTTTTGAGTGGGAAAGCCGTTGCCGATCACCCCCTGTTCTTCGGCCTTTTTCACCCAGGCGTCATCAGGAGGCATATTTTCGGTGCGGGTCACGGTGATGGCCATCACCGCCTGAGCATATACCGGAGCCAGGTCCTCAAGGCTCAACAGCTCTTCGCCATAGGGGGTAAGTCTGTAAGAACCGTCTGGTTCACTCTCTATCAGCCGGAAGCCTTCCAACCTGAAAAGGCTCTGCCTGACACGGAAAGGATCCTGGAGATTCTGGACGGCAAAAAACTCTTCGATGCCCTCTTTAGTTTTTACGGGTGCTTGAGCCACCGCCCGCAGCACGGAGATATTCCAGCCGCTCAGATCAAGCGTCGGATTCACGGTAATGGGCTCAAAGAAGAGCTTGGCTGCCATCAAAAGGTGTTTCCCCGGCACCGTAAGGTTCCCCTGCGGATCGATAGCCCCCAATTGCTCCAGGGCCTCCGTCTTCTGCCCCTCGAGAATTTCTCTCAAAGTGAGGGTGCTCATGGAAAATTCCGGGACCAAACCCGTTCTCAAGGCGGCCCAGAGTTGCGCCCCCACTCCTGTGAAGGAATAAAAATCTCCTTCTGGAAGGGTAAAAGTGAGGAATCTCTGGGCTTCGAATTGAAAGATATGATTTTCCGGAATGGGCTCCAGAAAGCTCTTTCGTCCTGGCCCCACGGGAAGGGCCAGAATGCTTTTGGCGAGCTCCGGAGTGACAAAAAATTCCACCTGGGCCGTGCGATAGGCTTCCAGAATGGCCTGGGCCCAGGGTTGCAAACGTCCGTCCTTGGCAAGCCCTCTTTCTTCCAGTTCTTTGTTGATGTTGTCCTGGAAATCGGTTCGCCCCTGAGCCCGATCACATATCTGGAGCATCGAAATGATGCGAGACCCCACCAAACGATAGTTTTCGTAAAGTTCCGAAAAATTGAGCCCCGCAGCCCTTTCTGCCATGTTCAGAGACTCAAGGATCAAGAGCCCGCTGCGTGTGAGGGCAAAGCTTTCTTCCTCCTCGGTGATGAGCCCTGCCAGGCGCAGATGAAGAAGGATCTCGAAATCTTCACCGGTGAGTTCTTCGATCTTCTCGAGTCCACCCTTTTCGAGTCGCCTCAACATGTTCAAATGTTTCACCGTAACGATCATGCGTTTACCTCCTTGAGCTTTAGCACTACGACTACGGTAATCACCGCGGAAACCAAATCAAGAAAACCCAAAAAGACTTTGCTGACGGGGTTTAGAAGAAGAATCCTCTTCTTCTGGAGAGAAAATGCTTATTTTCCCGTAAACTCCATCGAATCCCGGCCGGATGTAGAGTTGCCCCTCTCGGACTCTTCTAATCCCCTCAATGATCCGGGCTGGGAACTTTTCGCTGATTTCGTCAAGGTCCTTGTAGAGCAAGAGGTCGAATTCCTTCCCGCCGAGTTCGAGAAGCTGCTGATAGGTACGTTTCACGGCCTGGGTCTGGACCCCTTTCCCCAGGGCCTCGGCGACAATTTCGATGAGAGGGACAAGGTGGACTGCCGGAGGCTTCTGCGGAGGCTTGAACCCCGCGGGACGATCCGCAAGCTCTTCTACCCGGTGCATCACCCCCACCGTAAGAGGCTCTCCGCAAACCGGGCACCTTCCGCCGTGGCGACGGGTCTCCTCCGGCGCCAAAAGCACCCCGCAGGAGCGGTGGCCATCGAAATGGTACTTGCCCTCCTCCGGAAAGAATTCGATGGTAAAGGCAAGCGCGTCCTCACGGAGGGCTTTCATCATGGCCGGGTAACTGAGCGGCCTGTAAAAGGCGTTGGCCTCCCGGCCGAGTTTACCAGGAGAATGGGCGTCGGAGTTGGATACCAGAGTAAAGCGATCTAGAGCGGAAAGGCGCCAGTTCATGGGAGGATCAGAGGAGAGCCCCGTCTCCAGGGCGTAAATGAAGGGAGTCTCTTCTTCGAAGCATTCTTCCACGGAATCGAAACCAGAGAAGGCCCCGAAGAGGGAATACCAGGGGGTCCAAACATGGGCCGGGATGACGATGATTTCAGGCGAAATGTGGCGAAGAATTTTTACCAGCTCCTTTACCGGAAAACCGAAGACCGGCCGGCCGTCTGCCTCAAGGTTCCCCAGAGGGGCCAGGGCCTGGTTTATCTCGGCGGCTACCTCAAGAGACGGGGCCAGGATGACGGTGTGTACGCGACGGTTTCTTTTGTCGCCCTGAGAGAAAATGTTGGAAACCTCGGCACTCAAAACAAAACGGGGACCCTCGGGAAGTTCCCGAAAGACATAAAGCCCCTCCTCAGCCGGCTCCAGGAGCTCCTGAAGTTCAGAAAAATAGTCGGGATGGGTGAAGTCTCCGGTGGCTATTACGTCCAGCCCTTTGGCCGAAGCCGCCTTGGCCAGAGTTGGGATGGTCATCTCCTTGCTTGTAGCGCGGGAATAACGGCTGTGAATGTGAAGATCTGCCAGAAATATTTTTTCACGCGGGGGGAGAGAAAGGTCATTCACCGGCATCGTTTATAACCTCTTCGACTGCTTTTAAGAGTTCACTTGCCGTAAACGGCTTGGGAAGGAAAGCTGTTCCGTTCAATTTTTCGGGCATCTTCTTTTCGGGGTAGCCGGAAATAAAGAGAATCTTCAACTCCGGGCGCAACTCCCGCGCCTTGAGGCTCAAGGAAGGGCCATCCAGGACCGGCAAAACCACGTCTGTGAGAAGGAGATCGATCTTCTTCGGGTAAGAAACCAAAATTCGCAGGGCCTCGTCACCATTGGCCGCCTCCAGGAGCTTGGCCCCGCTCTGACAGAGGGTTTCTCTGAGGAAACGCCTCACCTGAGGCTCATCTTCCACAATAAGGATGGTAAAATCCTCCCAGCTTTGCTCCCCGAGCTCAAGACTCTGAAAAGTTATCTCCTTTTCCGGAGTGCCATTGGAAAGGGGGAGAAAAATCTCAAAAGTCGTTCCATCTCCGGGCTCCGAGGAAACTTTGATGTAGCCTCTGAGGTGTTTAACGGTGTTGTAGACCACGAAGAGACCGAGACCTGAGCCCGTCTCCTTTGTGGTGAAAAAAGGGTCAAAGATGAGATCCAGGTGTTCCTTTGGGATTCCAAGCCCGTTGTCCTTGACCTCGATCTTGGCATATCTTCCACCGTCAGAAAAGCTGGGGGCTTCGCGCGAGAGAGTTATCACGATACGCCCGCCATGAGGCATGGCCTCCGCAGCATTCAAAACGAGATTTATGATGATCTGTTCGATGTCGGAGGGATCTCCCAGGAGCGGATACTCTCCTTCCGGGAGGAGAAGATCGATTTCAATCCTTTCTTCGATAAGCCGCCGGATGATCGGATAGAGCTCTTTGAGGGTCTCTCCCAGATCGAAGATCCTCTTTTGCTGAGGTCTGTGGCAGGAAAAAGTGAGGAGTTTTTGGGTCAGCGCCGAGGCCCTTTTGAGCGAAGAGAGGATGTTTTCGGCGTACCGCTGGGCCGTAGGGTCGCCCTTTGTCCGCTTAAAAAGGAGTTCGCTATAGCCTGTGACCGCCGTCAAGATGTTGTTGAAGTCGTGAGCAATACCCCCTGCCAGACGGCCTATGGCTTCCAGCTTCTGGGAGCGTCTAAGCTGGGTCTCCAATTCGATGCGCTGGGTAATATCGTGGAGAACCGCCACGTAATTGGTTATCTGATCCTGCTCGTTCCGAACCGGCGAGATGGAAAGCTCGATGTAGATCTTGTGCCCCTTTTTGTGACGGATTTCGATGTTTCCGTACCAGTTCTTTCCGGCCCGCAAAGTCCTCCAGATCTCCTGATAGGAGGCCTTGTTGTTGTCACGAAGAAAGTTGGGGGTGCGATGAAGGACCTCCTGGCCTCGGTAACCGGTTATCTGTTCGAAAGCGGGATTGGAATAGATAATGCGCCCCCGTCGATCCGTGATGATGATGGCCTCGGCGGAATGTTCCACCGCCTGCGCCAGGAGTCTTCTTTCGTTTTCCGTGCGGATACGATTGGTAACATCTTTGCAGTGTTCGATGACCCCTATGAGCTCGCCCCTCTCGTTGCGGAGGGGAAAAGTGGAAAGCTCAATCCAGCCCACTTGCCCTTCTTCCGTTACATAAGGGACGACTTCTTCGGCCGGAAGACCCGTGGCCAAAGTCCTGACCGACGGGCACCAGGGGCAGATGAAATCTTGCTGTTGATAAGCCTGGTAACACTTCTTGCCCTCCAGGGGCAAGACGTGTTTGTAACGCTGTCTCATCCAGTAGTTGACCTTCACTATATTGAGTTCGCGATCCAGGATGCTGATCCCGTCTCTCAAACCATTGAAAATGTTTTCCAAAAAATTTTTGCTGGCCCGCAGCTCCTCTTCTGCCGCCATGAAATCTGAAACATCGCAAAAGATGGCCAGACAAAAATCCCCCACGGGAAACAGCGTAACTTCGTAGTGCCACACCCTTTCTGCTTGCTCGAAACTAAAACGGAACTTTTGCGGTCTGGTGCGGGCGAAAACTTCCGGCAAGAGGGAGCCCACTTTCCGGGAAAGGTCCGAAGGGGAGACCTCCTGCAGCTTACATCCCGAGAGACCACGCAGGACCTTCAAAAGAGGCGCCCCTTCCTTCGCCTGAGAAGCTACGATGGTGCCCTCCGCATCCAGCTGGCAAACAAGGTCTGCCGTGTGAAAGAAGGCCTCCAAAATGGCTTGGGCATCCAGGGTAAAAGACATCTCTCCGCTCATACGAAGATTCTAACACTTACTTTTCTCAGCTACTACGTTGACGATTCCCTTGGGTGCTGATACCCATGAAATCGTGCTGAAAGAGATAAAGACCAAAATCCGCGAGGGAGAAAGGATTTCCCCGGAAGAGGCCCTCACCCTGTGGGAGGAAGCCTCCTTTTACGACCTTGGTTTTCTGGCCCGCGAAGTCCGCTTCCGCCTCCATCCCGAACGGATTGTCACCTACATCGTGGATCGCAACATCAACTACACCAACATCTGCGTCTCTGGCTGCAAATTTTGCGCTTACTACTCCAAACCCGGAGACACCGGAGGATACCTCCTCTCACAAGAAGAGCTCTTTCGGAAGATCGAAGAGACCCTGGCCCTGGGTGGGGTTCAAATACTCCTTCAGGGAGGGCTTCATCCCGATCTCCCCCTCTCTTTCTATGAAGAAATGCTTCGGTCCATCAAGGAGCGTTTCCCAGAGATCCATATTCACGGCTTTTCTCCCCCGGAAATCGTCCACTTTGCCAAGATCTCCGGGCTTT
The DNA here is from genome assembly GCA_013153725.1 of Thermodesulfobacteriota bacterium. Lineage (GTDB taxonomy): Bacteria > Desulfobacterota > Thermodesulfobacteria > Thermodesulfobacteriales > Thermodesulfatatoraceae > Thermodesulfatator. The sequence continues at coordinate 10,153 of JAADDY010000096.1, read as the reverse complement.
CCATAAAAGAAGTGCTGGAAAGGCTCATCCGGGCCGGCCTTTCCTCCATTCCTGGAGGAGGCGCCGAAATCCTGGTAGACCGGGTGCGTGAAAAGCTCTCTCCCCACAAGTGTTCTGCCGAAGAGTGGCTGGAAGTCATGAGAATTGCCCACCAGCTGGGGCTCAAAACCACCGCCACCATGATGTTTGGCCATATCGAAACCGTAGCGGAAAGGATCGAACATCTCGAAAAGATCCGTCGTCTCCAGGACGAGACCGGGGGCTTCACCGCTTTTATCCCCTGGCCCTTTCAGCCCGGGAATACCGAACTGCGGGTCCCCAAGGTCCTCCCCGTGGAGTACTTAAAGATGCTGGCCCTCTCTCGCCTCTATCTGGATAACGTTCCGAATATTCAGGCCTCCTGGGTGACCCAGGGGCCAAAGGTGGCGCAGGTGGCTCTGGAATTCGGGGCCAACGATTTCGGAAGCACCATGATCGAGGAAAACGTGGTCGCCGCGGCAGGGGTGGCCCATCGCCTTTCCGTGGAGGAGATCGAAAGGATCATCCGGGACGCTGGTTACGAGCCCCGTCGACGTCGGATGGATTATTCTCTGCTAGATTCTTGATCCGCATGGAAATACGTCTTTCCAGAGAACCAACCCTTTACCGTGCCCGCTATCTCGTGCCCATCATAGAAAAGCCCCTTGAAAACGGGGCCCTCATCACCGTAGAAGGACGCATCATCGATGTCGGTCCTTACGAGGAGGTAAAAAGAGGGCATCTCGGGCCCGAACAGGACCTCGGGGAAGTGGCCCTCCTGCCCGCTTTCGTGAACGCCCACACGCACCTGGAGCTCTCCGCCCTCAAATGGCGTCTCACCCCAAGCGGATCTTTCGTCTCCTGGGTAAAGAATCTTTTGCGGATAAGAGGGAGCATCCGGCCCGAGGAATTCGTAAAAACCGCCCAGGAAGCCCTGAAGGCCATGTGGCACGAGGGAATAGGTCTTCTCGGAGACCATGGCAACACCGGGCTTTCCATCTCTCTCTTGAGGGAGAGCCCTTTCACCGCCGTCTTTTTTCGCGAAGTGATCGACTTCCAGGGAAAGAGCCCCCTCAAAGATTACTTGAAGGATCACCTCGACGACCCCAAGATCACGTTCTCCCTGGCTCCCCACGCCCCTTATACCGTTTCTCCTCTTCTCCTCCAGGCCATCAAGGCCTGGACCAAGAAATATAACCTTCCCTTTTCCTTACACGTGGCCGAGTCTCCGGAAGAGGTGGAGTTCCTCCTGACAGGGGAAGGACCCATTCGAGAGCTCCTCGAAGGGAGAGGGCAGTGGTCGTCTTCCTTCGTGGCTCCAGGCTTGAGACCAGTATTCTATCTGGACCGCCTGGGTATCCTCGATGGAGATACCATTTGTGTCCACCTCTCCCAGGCCTCGGAAGAAGAGCTCACCCTCCTGGCCGAGAGACGGGCGCGGCCCTGTATTTGCCTGCGCAGCAATACCTTCCTGGGGGTAGGGGTTCCCAGACTTCCTCTGATGCTCGAGCTGGGGCTCAAACCCTGCCTGGGAACAGACAGTCTCGCAAGCAACGACAAACTTTCCATCCTGGCGGAAATGGCCACGGTACATCGGTTCTTTCCGGAAATTTCTCCAGAGATCATCCTAAAGATGGCCACCCTCTGGGGAGCAGAAGCCCTCAAACAAAAAGGGGCAGGCTATATCGCGCCGGGGGCCAGGGCCGATCTCCTCATCTGCCCGATACCAGAGGGGCTCCCATCGAAAGAACTTTTTTCCTTTCTCATCACTCAACCTGCGGAGCAGCTTGGCCGACTTTATGGTTAAATGAGGACGATGTTTCTTTTCCTGTTGCTGGTCATCTTTTCGTTTTTCTCCCTTCCCGCGGAGGCCCTGGCCTTCGGCCCGGGAGTACACCTGGAACTTGCCCTCAAACTTTTGGAGAGATTTTCGGAACTCAAGGGTCCTCTGGGGTTTGCGTTTCTCTACGGCAACATTGCTCCGGACTTCTTCGTCTCCTCTGCGGCCTTGAAGGCCCTGTTTCACACCGAAAAGGCCTATCAGAAGCTCCTCCGGAAGGCAGACAACCCGTTTACCTCTGCCTTTGCCCAGGGTTTTGGGACCCATCTTGAGGCCGATCAGTTTGCCCACGAAAGGCTCATTCCGGCCTTCAAAAGGAGGCTTGAGCTCCCCTTACGCCTCATCCACTACTATTTCGAATGGACGCTTGAACGCAATCGGGCCTCCTACTGGTACTTCTTGCGAGGTATCCTGACCTGGCCGGGGCACCGCAAGCTCGATCAATTCCTCATCAGGGCCTTTGAGCTTGACCCCCGGCAACTCCTGACCCGCAAATGGGTCTCCTTTACCGGGTATCGTCTCTTCAAGATCAAAAGAAGGCTTCCGCCCACCAACCTGGCCATTCTCTTCGAACGTCGCTTCCAGAGCACCCTGCCGCGGTGTCTCGGGAGGATGGAAACTCTCCTCACCTCCCTTGAGGACAAAAGATGCGAATTGTAGGCTCCGGGGCCCTGAACCTCGATTTCTTTTACGAAATAGAAGATCTGAAAATGGTGGAAACCGTCCCACTCATCCCCGGGGGGGAGTGCTGGGGAAGCCGGGCCCAGTTTGAAAGGCTGCGTGAAGAACTCGAAAAGAAAGGCCGCTTTATCGCCAAATCCGGCGGGGGTTCGGCAGCCAACACCATTTATGCCCTCAAAAACTGGGGCTTCCCCACCGGGTTCATTGGCCTGGCTGGCAGGGACCTGGAAGGAGAGGAGATCCTCGCCGAGCTTGAGGGGGCAGACCTTTCGCGAGTCCTGAGGCAAGGGGAGAGTGCCTGCTGCCTCATCGTGCTGGACGCCCGGAAGGATCGAGCCATATTCGTGGCCCCCCACTCTCAGGAATCACTGCTGGAAAGATATGAAGCTCACACCACCCCCCAAGAATGGCTCCATCTGAGTTCCCTTGTTACCCCTCAAGGCTTTTCCTTCCACCTGCGCCTGAAAAGGTCCCACGCCGGACCCTCGAGCATCGACCCGGGAGAAATTTACGCCCGCAAGGGCTGGCAGAAATTGCACCCGCTGCTCAAGGCAAGCGAGGTCCTCTTCCTCACCGCCCAGGAGCTTGCCATCTTAAAAGTCTCGCCGGAGGAGCTCTCTTCGCTCGCCAGATACGTCTTCCTGAAGCGCGGAAGGGAAGGCGCCACTCTTTGGAACGGAAATCCCCGGGACATCGCTCCCGCGGCACCGGAGAAGGTGGTCGACAACACCGGTGCCGGAGACGTCTTCGATGCCGGGGTGCTGGCTGGGCTTTTGAGCGGCCTTGAGCCATTTTCTGCGGGAAGACTAGGCGCCCATCTGGCAGCCCTCTCCCTGCGCGATTATGGTAGAAGAGGGTACCCTTCGCGGGAAGAGTTTGAAAGCTGGAGGCGCTTCTATGATACCACCTAACGTGGAAAGAGTCCTCAAAAAGGCCTGCGGAAGGGGTCTCTTTGCAGACCTCTATTTCGAAGAGACCGAGACCACTTACATCGTCCTGGAAGACAATCAGCTGGAAAAGGTCCTTGCCGGAAAAGATGCGGGGGTGGGCCTGAGAGCGATCTATGGAGACTTTCACACCGCTTACGCCTACAGTAACGACCGGTCGGCTGAGACTCTCGAAGAGCTGGCAAACACCATCAGCAAACTCACCGGAGAAGGAGAGAAGGACATCTCCCTGGCTGCCCCGCTTGAGATCCCCTTCCTGGAAATCAAAAGACCCCCTTACGAAGAAGGGCTCTCGCAGAAAATAGACCTGGCCCGTCGGGCAAACGACACCGCCTGGGGCGTCTCCTCTGAAATCGCCCAGGTGAAGGTCATTTACCAGGACGTGCGCAAAAAGATCCAGATCTTGAACTCCGACGGCGAGTGGATAAGCGGGGAGCGAATCTATACCCTTCTGGCGGTGCAGGTGGTGGCCAAAAAGGGTGAGATCATCCAGACCGGCTACGAACCCCTGGGCGGGGCCATCGGCCTTGAGATCTTCGAAAAGACCCCTCCTGAAGAAATCGCCGAAAAAGCCGCGCGGCGGGCGGTGCTCATGCTCTCGGCCCGCAAGGCCCCGGGGGGCACCATGCCGGTGGTGCTTTCCGCAGAGGCCGGGGGTACCATGATCCACGAGGCGGTGGGACACGGGCTTGAGGCAGACCTCGCGGCGGAAGGGTTTTCCGTCTACACCGGAAAGATCGGCCAGCAGGTAGCCTCTCCCCTCATCACGGTGATCGACGACCCCACCCTCATGTACCAGCGGGGGTTTTATCAGTTCGATGATGAAGGTGTCCGCCCGGAGAAGACCGTTCTCATTGAAGACGGGGTCTTGAAGGACTTTCTCTTCGACCGGCTTTCGGCCCTCAAAGAAGGAAGAGAATCAAACGGCCATGGAAGGAGAGAATCCTACCGGTTTCGACCCATTCCCCGGATGTCAAACACCTACATTGCCCCCGGTACCCACAATCCTGAAGAGATCGTCCGCAGCGTGGAGAAGGGGCTTTTCGTCAAGAAGATGGGGGGAGGTCAGGTGGATACCATCTCCGGGAACTTCGTCTTCGAGATCACCGAAGGATACCTCATCGAGAAGGGGCTTCTGGGAGAACCCGTAAGAGGGGCCACCATCTCCGGAAACGGCCCGCAAATTCTCCAGATCATCGACATGGTGGGAAACGACCTGGGCTTCGCCATCGGGACCTGCGGCAAGGATGGTCAGGGGGTTCCGGTATCAGACGGGCAACCAACTTTACGGATCCCTGAAATTGTAGTAGGTGGTGCCGTAGATTAGGCACGGGGTAGAAAGATGTGCGGAGTCATCGGAGTCTTCGGGCATAAGGAAGCGGCCAAGATCGCCTATTTCGGGCTTTACGCCCTTCAGCACCGTGGTCAGGAAAGCGCCGGTATCGTGGCTTCCAACGGAAAGGTCGTTCACGAGCACCGCGCCCTCGGACTGGTAGCGGACGTCTTCGACGAAGCGATTCTCAACCAGCTCCCAGGCCATATCGCGGTGGGGCACGTGCGCTACTCCACCACCGGCTCCACCACCGTCAAAAATGCCCAGCCCTTTTGCGTTACCCACGGGAAACAGACCTTTGCCCTGGCACACAACGGAAACCTGGTAAACGCCCACATTCTCCGGGCCGAGCTCGAGAAGCAGGGGTCCCTCTTCCAGACCACGATGGACAGCGAAGTGATCGTTCACCTCCTGGCAAAGGCCCTTCGCAAGGGTCTCATCGAAGCCATCAAAGAGACCATGCAGATCATCGAAGGGGCTTACTCTATCGTCCTCCTGGCCCAGAATAAGCTCATTGCCTTTCGAGACCCTTACGGCTTTCGGCCCCTGGCCCTGGGAATGTTAAACGGAGGCTACATCGTGGCCTCGGAGACCTGCGCCTTCGACCTGGTGCAGGCCCAGTACCTCCGCGACGTCAGACCAGGCGAGATCCTTCTCATCGACGAAAACGGGCTTACTTCTTACCAGGCCGTGGAACAGGAACGCCTGGCCCACTGTATCTTCGAATTCATCTATTTTGCCCGGCCAGATAGCTACATCTTTGGCGAAAACGTCTACGCCTTTCGGAAAAGGCTCGGTTTCCAGCTGGCAGAAGAGTGTACCCTTGATACGGACTTTGTGATGCCTTTTCCGGATTCCGGAAATTACGCCGCCATCGGCTACGCCCAGAAAGCGGGTCTTCCCTTCGAGATGGGGGTCATCCGTAACCACTACGTCGGACGAACGTTCATCCAGCCCTCCCAGAGCATGCGGGATTTCTCCGTGCGGGTGAAGCTAAACCCTGTCAAGGAAATCCTGCGCGGGAAGAGGGTGGCGGTGGTAGACGATTCTCTGGTGCGGGGAACCACCAGCCGCACCAGGATCAGGGCCATCAAAGAGGCCGGAGCTTACGAAATAAACATGCTCATAAGCTGCCCCCCCATCAAGTTCCCCTGCTTTTACGGAATCGACTTCCCTTCTCGCGGAGAACTCATCGCCGCCAAACATTCCGTGGAAGAAATCAGACGCTATCTGGAGCTGGACCTCTTGCATTATCTTTCCCTGGACGGGCTCCTTAAAGCCGGCCAGGGCAACAGAAAGCGTTTCTGCCTGGCTTGCTTCACGGGGGAATATCCTGTAGCCGTCCAAAACGCCCTGTGCAAAGAAATATTCGAGGAAGCATCATGATTGCCTACCGTGATTTGCAGGCCTTCGTCGCCCGCCTGGAAAAAGAAGGGGAACTTTTGCGGATCAAGGAGCCCCTCTCCCCGCGGCTTGAGATCCCGGAAGTGACGGACCGGGTCTGCAAGCTCTACGGGCCGGCCCTGCTCTTTGAGAACGTCCCCGGTTATGACATGCCGGTCCTCACCAACGCCTTTGGGAGCTACCGGCGCATGGGGCTTGCCCTGGGCGTGGAAAGCCTCGACGAGCTGGCTCAGGATGTCCTCCAGTTTCTGGAAATCGAAGCCCCGGACTCCATCATCAAAAAACTCAATCTTCTGCCCAAACTCAAAAGACTGGCCAACATCTTTCCCAAATACGTGAAAGAGGCCCCGTGCCAGGAGATCGTCTTTCGCGACGAAGAGGTAGATCTCTACAGGCTCCCGGTGCTTCACTGCTGGCCCCAGGACGGCGGCCCTTTCATCACCCTTCCGGTGGTCATCACCAAACACCCGGAGACAGGCGTGCGCAACGCTGGCATGTATCGCATGCAGGTCTTCGACCGGAATACCACCGGCATGCACTGGCATCTCCACAAAGGCGGGGCCCAGCATTTTCGGGTGGCGGAAAGCCTGGGGAAACGGCTCCCCGTGGCCGTAGCCATCGGACCGGACCCGGCGGTGACCTATGCTGCCACGGCCCCTCTTCCCGACGACGTGGACGAGATGCTCTTTGCCGGTTTCTTGCGTGGCAAACCCGTGGAACTGGTGAAGTGCCTCACGGTGGACCTTGAGGTGCCGGCCAACAGCCAGATCGTACTTGAAGGATACGTGGAACCGGGAGAACGGCGCCTCGAAGGGCCTTTTGGTGATCACACGGGCTACTATTCCCTCCCAGACTATTACCCGGTCTTTCATGTTACCTGCATGACCATGAGGCGCGATGCCATCTACCCGGCCACCATCGTGGGAAAGCCGCCTCAAGAAGATTGCTACATGGCCAAGGCCACGGAAAGACTCTTCTTACCCCTCATCAAAAAGACCCTCCCCGAAGTGGTGGATATCAACCTCCCCATCGAAGGGGTCTTTCACAACCTGGCCTTCGTCTCCATCGACAAACGCTACCCGGGCCACGCCCGCAAGGTGGCCTGTGCCCTCTGGGGGCTCGGCCAGATGATGTTCTGCAAGATCATCGTGATCTTCGACAAAGAGGTCAACGTGCAGGACCTCTCAGAATGCCTCTGGCGTCTGGGAAACAACATCGACCCCGAAAGAGACATATTCTTCGTGAAAGGCCCGGTGGACGCCCTGGACCACGCCGCCCCGCTCCCTTACTACGGCAGTAAGATGGCCATCGATGCCACGCGCAAGTGGCCGGAAGAGGGCTTTGAGAGAGAGTGGCCGGACGTGATCGAGATGAGCCCCGAAGTGAAAGAAAAGATAAACCGCCTCTGGCGCCGGCTCGGGGTGGAAGAATTCCTCAAACGCAAGAGGGGCTAAGAAAAAGAACGCTCGAAAAGCTCCTCGATGGCCTTTTTCCCGGCAGGTGTAAGATTCCTCGTGCCTGTCCCCACAAAGGTCTGGTGGCTGATCACGGGCTGGTCTTCCACCCACTTACCCTCCTGCCAGGTGAACCACTTCTCTTGCTTCTGGTCGAAGACGTGCAGGGGACGATTGAACAGCTTGGCAAGCTCCGCCGCCCAACCGGTCCCACCCTTGACGGTGTTGTTGGGAAGGATCTCACCCACGATGAAGACCTGGTAACCCTTGTTCACCATGTGAAAGATCACCTGGAGGACCTTGCGAATACGTTCGGGCTTCGCGTAGTGGCGCTTCATCATCTTGGAGACGAGCTCCATGCTGATATCACCCCGCTTGAGCTCGTCCTCCGAGAGGACGACCAAATTCTTCGCCCTGTCCGGCTGGTGCCCTTCGTAGGTGAAAACCACTTCCTTGACACCCCATTTCTCAGCACACTCTCCGAAGGTGGCTTCCGCCCCCCGCAGCCCGCTATGGTAAAGGGTGCATTCCTCAGGTCTCATAAACGCCTCCCGATTAGCCCTCCAGATAGGGGGCTTCTTTTTTGTACCAGGCGATAAAGCGTTTGATCCCCTCTTCGATGGGTACCTGGGGATTATAGCCCAGGAGCTTTTTGGCCTTGGTAATGTCGGCGTAAGTTACCGGAACATCGCCAGGCTGAAAAGGCAAAAATTTGATCTTGGCCTTTTTGCCCAGATTTTCCTCGATCAGGCGAATGAGGGTCAGGAGGTCCGTCACCTGAGACTCGCCCAGGTTGAAGATCTCGTAATCAAAGTCCTTGTCAATGGCCGCAAGCACCCCCTGGATGATGTCGTCGATGTAGGTGTAGTCCCGCTTGGAGGAGCCGTCTCCAAAGACGGGAATCTCCTCTCCGCGATCTATGAGGCGGGTGAACTTGTGGATGGCCATCTCCGGGCGCTGTCTGGGGCCATAAACCGTAAAGAAGCGCAAACACACCACCTTGAGACCAAAAAGATGGTGATAGGCGTGGCAGATGAGCTCGTTGGCCCGCTTGGTGGCGGCGTAAGGCGAGGCCGGACGGTCGGAGCAGTCTTCCTCGGAGAAGGGTACCTTGTTGGAGTAGCCGTAAACCGACGAAGACCCCCCGTAGACGAACTTGCGCACGTCAAAGCGACGGCAAAGCTCCAGGAGGTTGGTGGTGCCGAGGCCGTTCACTTCCTCGTAGAGGATGGGATCTTCCACCGAGGGCCGCACCCCGGCCCGGGCCGCCAGATGGACGATGGTCTTGAGCGGATACCGCTTGAAGACCCTTTCCAGGAAGGGAAAATCGCGGATGTCGCCCTGTTCGAGATGAAACTTCGGGCTCTTCAAGGCCTGGGCGAGATTGCGCCATTTGATCTTGGGGGAGTAGTAATCGTTAAAGTCATCCACCACGACCACTTCTTCCCCGCGTTCGAGCAACCTGTCCACCAGGTGGGAGCCGATAAAACCCGCTCCTCCGGTCACGAGAATGGCTTCTTTCATCTTCACTCCACGGTCACGCTCTTGGCGAGATTGCGAGGCTGATCCACGTCGCAGCCGCGTATAACTGCTACTTCATAAGCAAGAAGTTGCAAGGGCACGGTGTAAATAATCGGAGAGACCTCCCATTCGCAGGGTGGCAGGAAGATGCTTTCGGTGGCCATGCGGGCGAGAGTTTCGTCTCCCTCGGTCCCAAAGGCGATGACCTGACCCCGGCGGGAGCGGACCTCTTCGATGTTGCTGAGCATCTTCTCGTAGACGTGGTGGTTCTGCGGCGCGAGCACCACCACGGGCATCTCTTCGTCGATCAAGGCGATGGGGCCGTGTTTCATCTCTCCGGCGGCGTAACCTTCAGCGTGGATGTAGGAAATTTCTTTGAGTTTTAGAGCGCCTTCGAGGGCAATGGGAAAGAGGATGTTTCGCCCGAGATAGAGAAAATGATTTTTCTTGTGATAGTCGTAGGCTAAATCTTTGAGACGGGGATGGGTCTCTTCGATGACTTTTTCGATCTGCTGGGGGACTTTGAGCAGGGCCTGGGCGATGCGTTTGCCCTCTTCCTCGGAGAGCACCCCTCTGGCACGCCCGAAGTAGATGGTGAGAAGAAGGAGGGCCGTGAGCTGACTGGTGAAGGCCTTGGTGGAAGCCACGCCGATCTCCGGCCCGGCGTGCGTGTAAAGGGTGCCATCTGATTCCCGCGTGATGGTGCTCCCGAGGACGTTGCAGATGGCGATGGCCTTGGCGCCTGCTTCCCGGGCGCGGCGAAGACTGGCCAGGGTATCTGCGGTCTCTCCGGACTGGGAGATCGGGATGACCAGCGAGTTGGCCCCCAGCAAGAAATCCCGATAGCGGAATTCCGAACCCAGATCCACTTCAACCGGGATCTTGGCCCAGCGTTCGAAGAGGTACTTGCCGATGAGCCCGGCGTGGTAGGAGGTGCCGCAGGCCAGGATGCAGA
>JAADDY010000035.1 GCA_013153725.1 Thermodesulfobacteriota bacterium | reverse complement strand
CCGGATTTTTTTGGGCCGGGCCGCCCGGGCGTGAAGTTTAACGTCTTCAGTACCGGGCCCCATCTTTCATCGGAAGAGGCGCAGAAAGTCTTCGAAGAGGGCTGGCGCGGGAACAACACCGACAACCAGCCCGGCTCCGGACGAGGGCTCCATTTTGTGAAGCGGGTGATAGAGCTCCACGGTGGAGTGGTGGGCTACGAACCCACTCCCCTTGGAAACAACTTCTATTTTATCCTCCCGCTCCAAATTTCTTCTGAAAAATCCCCGCAAGAATTGACTAAGGCCCACTGAGCATTATTTTCCTCTTGGGCTCAGGGAGGTGTTGCCCTTGGAAGAAGCAAAAGATCCCCAGCTTCCAGCTATAGAACCGGGAGACAAGGCCCTTATCCGTTACCGGGTAATTGCGGAGAAAGATGTTGTCGACGCCTCGAAGGAGCCTTTCTGGGTCAAGGTCGGCACTGGCGAGTTCATGCCTGCGGTGGAAAGAGCTCTGATAGGCCACCGCCCCGGAGAAATAGTGGCCGTGTGGGTCCCGCCGGAGGAACATTACGGGGCTTACGACCCCAAGAAACTCCAGGTCGTTCCTGCGGAGCGGATTCCAGAAGGGGCAAACCCCGGAACCGTGATCAAGCTTCAGGACGAATATGGTGTGGTTCATCCTGCCATCCTGAAGAAGGTGGAAGAAGGATTGGCGGTGGTTGATTTCAACCACCCCCTGGCTGGCAAGCCCCTGCGTTTCGAGGTTGAGATCCTGGACCTCCAGAAAGAGAACCAGCCGACCTCAGAAGAATCAGAAAGCCGGAGGGCGGAAGGATGAAATACATAATTCTGGTGGGCGATGGCATGGGAGATTTTCCCCTCAAAGAACTCGGAGGCAAGACCCCCCTTGAAGTAGCCCTTACCCCAGGCATGGATTTTATTGCCCAGCACGGCGACCTCGGCCTGGTGCAGACCATCCCTCCCGGGATGGAACCCGGAAGCGACGTGGCCAACATGGCGCTCCTCGGTTATCGTCCGGAGGAGCAATACACCGGCCGGGGCCCCATTGAGGCTGCGGCCCTCGGGCTCTCCCTCCGCCCGGAAGACGTTGCCTTTCGCTGCAATCTCGTAACCATCAAGAAACAAGACGACCGCTACATCATGTTCGACTACAGTGCCGGGCACATCTCCACCGAGGAGGCCCACACCCTCATCAACGATCTCAACAAAGAGCTTGCCAACGACAAGCTCTTTTTGCATCCGGGTAAGAGCTACCGGCATATACTGGTCTGGCGGGGAGGGCCGGAAGGCATAAAGACCTACCCTCCCCACGACCTTCTGGGGCGAGACATCTACGAAGCCTGGCTGGTCTACGAAAACGAACCCATCCTGCGGGACTTCCTCCTCAAGGCCATGGCCTTCCTCGACAAGCACCCCATCAACCGCAAAAGACGGGAAGAGGGAAAGCTTCCGGCCAACGCCCTTTGGCCCTGGGGGCAGGGAAGGATGCCCCGGCTCGAACCTTTCGAGGAAAAATGGGGGTTAAAAGGGGCTGTCATCGCCGCGGTGGATCTCATTCGAGGCCTGGGAGTGCTTGCCGGCCTTGAGGTGATCGACGTCCCCGGAGCCACGGGGTATCTCGACACCAACTACGAGGGGAAGGCGCTGGCAGCCATCAAGGCCCTGAAAGAAGGGGCCGATTTCGTCTTTGTCCACGTCGAGGCACCGGACGAGGCGAGTCACGAGGGGTCGCTCGAACTCAAAATCAAGGCCATCCAGGATTTTGACCGCTATGTGGTCCGCACCGTGCTCGAGGAAATTACCGCCCAAATCGGCGAATATCGGCTAATGATAGTTACCGACCACTTCACTCCGATCTCTCTCCGCACCCACGCTTCCAAACCCGTCCCCTTCGCCATTTACGACTCCAAAGTCCCGGAGGTGAAACGTACCGGAGGATACAACGAAAAAGCGGCCTCTGAGACCGATCTCTTCTTCCCCAGCGGGGAAAAGCTCCTTTCCCACTTTCTGAAAAGAGAACCCCTCCTTCCCGAAGAATAATGGCTTATCACACCGATTTCCTGGTCATCGGCTCCGGCATTGCAGGGCTCTCCTTTGCCCTGAAGGTGGCCAACCTGGGCCGGGTGACCATCATCACCAAAAAGCGGGCCCCCGACGCCAACACCACTCTGGCGCAGGGGGGGATAGCCTGCGTGCTGGGGGAGGACGACTCCTTCGAGCTTCACATCGCCGATACCCTGCGCGTGGGAGACGGGCTGGCCAAGGAAGAGATCGTCTCTCTGGTGGTACGCCAGGCTCCGGAAAGGATCTACGAGTTGCTTGAGCTCGGAGTCCCTTTCACCCGAGATCCGGAAAACCCCGAAAAATTACATCTCGCCTTGGAAGGCGGGCACTCTCGACGGCGGATCGTACACGTGGAGGATCACACCGGGAGGGAAGTGGAGAAGGTCCTCCTCGCACACGTCAAAGAAAATCCCAACATCGAAGTCCTCGAAGATCATCTCGCCGTCGACCTCATTACCCTCTGCAAGGTCTACCGGGGGTGCCCGAAAGAGGTACTCGGCCACGAACAATGCCTGGGAGCGTATGTCCTCACCGAAAAAACGGGAGAAATCGAGACTTTTCTTGCCAAGATAACCGTCCTGGCCACGGGAGGGGCCGGAAAGGTCTATCTCTATACCAGCAACGCCGATGTTGCCACCGGCGACGGGATCGCTCTGGCCTACCGGGCAGGCTGCCGGGTGGCCAATCTCGAGTTTGTCCAGTTTCACCCCACCTGCCTCTACCATCCCAAGGCCAAGAATTTTCTCATTTCCGAGGCTTTGCGGGGAGAAGGAGCCATCCTTCTCGATCCCTTCGGCAAACCTTTCATGCACAAATACGACCCCGAAAGAAAGGACCTTGCCCCCCGTGACATCGTGGCCCGGGCCATCGATTTCGAGCTCAAAAAGAGCGGCAAAGAGTGCGTCTATCTCGATATTTCTCACAAGCCACGGGAATTCATCCTCAAACGGTTCCCTTACATCTACGAAACCTGTCTGCAATTTGGCATAGATATCACGAGAGAACCCATTCCCGTGGTGCCGGCAGCCCACTATTTTTGTGGTGGTGTCATCACGGATCGTTTCGGTCTCACCGATATCAAAGGGCTCTATGCGGTGGGAGAATGTGCCTGCACCGGCCTTCACGGGGCCAACCGCTTGGCCTCAAATTCCTTGCTCGAGGGGCTGGCCTTCGCGCATCTGGCCGCCTCTCACGTTTACAAGGAGTGGCCCCTTTACCAGAACTTCAAGCCCCCTTCGGTACCCGCCTGGGACCCTGGGGGAGCCATAGATATGGAAGAAAAGGTCCTCATCTCATACAACTGGGACGCCATCAGACGCCTCATGTGGAACTACGTTGGCATTGTGCGCACTGAACAGCGTTTGCGTCTGGCCAAAAAACACCTGCAGACCATCCTGGAAGAGATTGAAGCTCATTACTGGGCTTACATTCTCACGGCAGATTTCATAGAACTTCGCAACATTGCTCATGTGGCGAAGCTGGTAATAGAAAGTGCCCTTCGGCGCAAAGAGAGTCGTGGGACACACTTTATGGTGGAATATCCTCGTAAAAATGACGCTCTTTTTCGAAAGGATACGATTCTTTGGAGAGCACAAGAGCCTTTTTAAACTTTTTGATTGCTTTCTCGTACCTTTTTTGTTATGTGATTAAATGATTTTTGAATTTGTCTTTGATTGAGTATTTTTTACTGAACTTTTATGCGTTTTTTGCCGAACATTTATAGCAATAAAACAAAGGGGGGCTTCGAATATGATGAAGAAGCTGTGGGGGCTTCTTCTTGTCTTTGTTCTTATAAGTCCGGCGCTGGCCTTTCAAAAAAGCGAAATCGACCCGTTCGATCGCGATGAAAACATCGCCGAGGAAAGACTCCAGCTCATAGAAGAGGAACTTCCGCCTTCAGAGATTCCCATCACCCTCAACGAAAGGGTGGAATACTTCATCCGCTACTTCACCACCAAAAAGAGGGACGTTTTCGCAAGGTGGCTCGCTCGTTCCGGGCGTTACATGCCCATGATCAAAGAAATCCTTCGCAGTTACGGGCTTCCGGAAGATCTGGCTTATCTCGCCATGATCGAAAGCGGCTTCAACCCCTTTGCCTACTCCAGGGCAGGAGCCTGCGGGATCTGGCAGTTCATCCGTTCCACCGGCAGAAAGTATGGTCTCAAAATCAACTACTGGGTGGACGAAAGACGAGACCCCGAGAAGGCCACCCACGCCGCGGCCAAATATCTTCTGGATCTCTACCAGGAATTTGAATGCTGGCACCTCGCCTCGGCAAGTTACAATGCCGGCGAAGCCAAGGTGCGCAACGCCATCAAACGCTACGGCACCCGGGATTTCTGGAAACTCAGCCAGTACCGGTACCTCAAACGCGAGACCAAAAACTACGTCCCCAAGATGATCGCGGCCATGATCATCGCCAAGAATCCCAAAAAATTCGGTTTCGACGTGGACCCCTACCCTCCTCTGGATTACGAGGTCATCGAGGTCCCCGGAGGGACGGACCTGCGAGCGGTAGCCCTTGCCAGCGGGACCGACTACGATCTCATCCGCCTCCTCAACGCCGAGCTTCGCCGCGGGAAGACCCCTCCCACCGTGGCCTCCTATCCCGTAAAGGTGCCCTTCGGAAAGGGCGAAGAGATCCTCTCGGCCCTCAAAAAAGTCCGCTTTATTTACACCCGCCAGACCATCAGACACAGGGTTCGGCGGGGTGAGACCCTTTACAGGATTGCTCGTTACTACGGAGTGTCCGCCCGGTACCTGAAGCGCGTCAACCGTCTCCGCCGAAATAGATTGCGAATCGGCCAAATCCTTCGCATTCCGGTACGCACCCAGGCTGTCCTCTATGTTTCCCCCCACCCCGCTCCTCCGGTCAAAAAGGTCAAGAAAACAACCAGGAAGAAGAAAGTCCTGGTCTACAGGGTTCGGCGGGGAGACTCCCTGTGGAAGATTGCCCGCAAGTTTGGCGTGCGTCTCTACGATCTGAAAGCGTGGAACAATCTTCGCCGAAACAAGATTAGACCGGGGTTGAGGCTCATTATTCGGCCCGAAGCGTGATGCGTCGCATCCTGCTGCTCCTTTTTTACCTGGGGGGGCTCCTGGTTTCCACGAGCCCGGCCCAAAAGCCCCTGGTGGTGGCGAGCATCTTTCCTCTTGCCGAGATTGCCCGGGAAGTAGGGGGAGAGGCCATAGAAGTGAGACTTCTTCTCCCTCCCGGGGCTGACCCCCATTCCTGGGAACCCACCCCGAAGGACCTCCTCACCCTCAGACGTGCCGACCTGCTCCTGGCCGTGGGAGGGGGTCTTGAACCCTGGCTCGAAGACCTCCTGGCGGGGCTCAAGAATCGCAACCTGAAAATCGTCCTCGCCCTCGACGATGGCAATCTTTCTCCTCACAAGCAGGGGCATGATCCCGAAAAAGATCCCCACGTATGGCTCGATTTTCCAAAAGATGCTTCGCTCTGTTTGCGCCTGGCCGAAACTCTCGGTGAGATTTGCCCCGCAAAGGTCCTGTATTTCAGAGAACGGGGCCGGCTCGCCGCCCAAAGATTCAAAGAATTGGACCTGCTCTTTGCCAGAACCCTGGAGACCTGCCGTTACCGGACCGTCCCCCTCGCCGGTCACGACGCCTTTCACGCCTGGGAAGAGAACTATGGCCTCGATTTCATCACCCTTGCCGGAAGAAGCCCGGAGGCCGAACCCACTCCCCAAGCCCTCAGAAAAATGATCATCTTCCTGCGAAAAACGGGCCTAAAAGCGGTTTACTACGACGAACCCCAGGCCCTGCGTTTTGCAAAGCTCATCGCCCGGGAGACCGGGGCCAAAATCTATTACCTCAACCCCGGAGCCACGCTTACCAGAGAAGAGCTCCGGCAAGAGGTCTCCTTCTTCTCCCTCATGCGGCGAAATCTCAGGAATCTGAGTCTGGGGCTCAGGTGTAACCTCGTGAAAGCTGGCCAAAATTGACCAAAAACGTCCCTCCTCAAAAACATTCCTTGCCAAGGATTTCACTTTGAATTAGAAACACCAAACCAAGTATTGAGTCGTGAAAAAGGGGGATCCTATGCCTCGCATGCTCAAATGGAAGATCGCGCTCCTGGTATTTTTGACGATCCTTTCAATCTTGCTGGTGCTTCCTTCTTTCTATCCCAATCTTCCGTCCTGGTATCTCAAACACATCTATGGCCAGAGATTGAAGCTGGGCCTCGATCTTCAGGGTGGAATGCATCTGGTCCTCCAGGTAGACCTTGAGAAGGCCATTCAAAACGCCCTGAACGCGAGAGTAAAAGATCTTCAGCAGGTCCTTGCCCGCAAGGGTATCCGGGTCTCCCTCGCCGAAAGCAAAAATCCTGAAGAAGCGGTCCTGGTCTTCCCCAACAAGGACGCCCTGGAGAAGGCCAAGAAGATCATCGAGGAAGAGTTCAAGACCCTGAGGATAGTGCGGGTGGAGGAAGGACAGTTTCCGAAGCTCGTGGTCTCTCTCACTCCGGAACAAATCGCCTTCATAAAGGAAAACGCCGTCGATCAGTGTCTGGAGATCATTCGCAACCGTATCGACCAGTTTGGGGTAACGGAGCCTGTTATCGTAAAACAGGGCGACGATAAGATCGTCGTCCAGCTTCCGGGGGTGAAGGATCCGGAACGAGCCCTCAAGCTCATCGGTCAGACGGCGCAGCTCGAATTCAAACTCGTAGACGAAGAGGCCATGGCCCGCATCGACGTGGCTGGCCTCATCGCCAAGGCCATCAAAGAAGGGAGGCTCAAACCAGACGCCTCCCGCGAGGAGATCAACCGGGTCCTGCGGCCCTACATCCCACCGGATGACGAAATCTACTTCCTGGTGGAAAAAGATCCGCAAACCGGCCGGGTCTACAAGAAGCCTCTGCTTCTCAAGAAGAGGGCCGTCCTTACCGGAGACATGATAAAGACGGCCCGGGTGCGGATCGGCGGGGTGTACAACGAACCCTATGTGGCTCTGGAGCTGACAGATCGCGGAGCGCGCATCTTTGAGCGCGTCACCGCTGAAAACGTGGGCAAGAGACTTGCCATCGTCCTGGACGACGTGGTGCGTTCGGCTCCGGTGATTCGGGAGAAGATCCCCGGCGGGCACGCCCAGATAACGGGTTCCTTCACCTACGAAGAGGCCGCCGACCTTGCCATCGTACTGCGAGCAGGAGCCCTTCCGGCTCCCGTAAAAGTGATCCAGAACATCACCGTGGGGCCGAGCCTCGGGCGGGACTCCATCAAAAAAGGCCTCATCTCCGGTCTCATCGGGGCGGCGGCGGTCATGCTCTTCATGATCATCTACTATCGCTTCTCAGGCTTCGTGGCAGACATCGCCCTCATCCTGAACGTCCTCATGTTGCTGGCTGTCCTCTCCCTCTTCCGGGCCACTCTCACCCTGCCAGGCATTGCCGGTATCATCCTCACCATGGGCATGGGGGTGGACTCAAACGTCCTCATCTTCGAACGCATGCGCGAAGAACTGAACCTAGGGAGGACCCCGCGAGCCGCCATCACCGCGGGTTACGAGCGGGCCTTCTGGACCATCGTGGACGCCCACATCACCACCCTGATCACGGCTCTGGCCCTCTTCCTCTTCGGGACAGGCCCCATCAAAGGATTTGCCGTAACCCTTTCAGCCGGTATCGTGATAAACCTCTTCACCGCCATCTTCGGAACCCGCGTGGTCTACGACTACCTCATCGCCAAGGGCAAGACCCCGAAAATCAACTTCATGAGCATCATCAAGAATCCCAACATCGACTTCATGGGAGCCCGCAAATTTACCACGATCATCTCTGGAATCCTGGTCCTCCTCGGGATCGTGGCCTTCATCCAGATCTCCCGGGGAGCCGCCAACCTGGGAATCGACTTCAGCGGTGGTGTGATGGCCTATTACCGGGCCGAGAAGCCCTTCAATCTCGATGAAATCCGCAAAGCCCTCAAGGAAGCAGGGCTCGAAGGCTTTCAGCTCCAGGACGTAAAGGGAGAGAACCTCCTCATCGTCAAGCTGCGCAAGCAAACTGAAACCGTGGGCGAAATCGAGGCCCTGGTGCGAAAAGTGCTCCAGGAGAAGTTCCCGGAACACAAATTCCGTCTGGAAGCCAAAGAGGAGATCGGCTCAGCCATCAGCAAGGAGCTCAAGCGCAAGGCCCTCATCGCCATCGCCATCTCCCTCGCCGGCATCATCGGATACCTCGCCTTTCGTTTCAACGTAAGTTTCGGGGTGGCGGCGGCCGCGGCGACCTTTCACGACGTGCTGGCGGTCCTGGGGATCTTCTACGTGCTCAACCGCGAAATCTCCCTGCTTTTCGTGACCGCGCTCCTCACCCTTGCCGGCTACTCCCTCACGGACACGGTGGTCATCTTCGACCGCATCCGGGAAAACATCAGGAAATACCGGGGCAAGATGAGCTTCCTCGAAATCATCAACAAGAGCATCAACGAGATGCTTGCCAGAACCATCATCACCACCCTCACCACCCTTCTCGTCATCCTGGCCATCCTGTTCTTCGGTGGGGTGGTGCTGCGTGACTTCGCTCTGGCCCTGGCTCTGGGAGTGATTGTAGGGACCTATAGCTCCGTCTTCGTGGCAAGCCCCATCGTGCACTACTGGCACAAGGGGGAGACCCCGAAGGTGGGGAGCTAAATTTGAAGGGGCTTTAGAGCCCCCCTTTATTTTTCTTCTTTTTCCGCTTTGGCAAAATTCCGGGCCCGCTCGGCAAGTTCCCGGAGTTTTTGATCTACCAGGTAAAAGACCGTGCCTTCAGGATAAGTGCCATCTGGCAGGCGTTCGCCGGCGGGTTTTCCGGTGAGGATCTCAAGGCCCTCTTCCACCCGGGAAATGGACCAGACGTGGAATTTCCTTTCCCGGATGGCCTCTACGATTTCGTCCTTCAACATCAGCTCTTTAACGTTGGCCTGGGGGATGATGACCCCCTGACGACCGGTAAAGCCCTTGGCCTTACAGACCTTGTAAAAGCCTTCGATCTTTTTGTTGATGCCACCCACGGGCTGGATGTCGCCCTTCTGGCTGATGGAGCCCGTAACCGCAATACCCTGATAGATGGGGGCCTCTGCAAGCGCTGAGAGGAGGGCAAAGAGTTCCGCACTGGAGGCCGAATCACCATCTACCATGCTGTAACTCTGCTCGAAACAAATGGTAGCGGTGAGGGTCAGAGGCTTGTCGTAGACGAATCTCTCTCGCAGGAAACCTGCCAGGATCAAGACCCCTTTGGTGTGGATCTTTCCGGAAAGATCGGCCTCGCGCTCGATATTGATGACGCCTTCTTTGCCAAGAGAGATGTTGGCGGTAATGCGGGTGGGCCGCCCGAAGGAGTAATCCCCCAGGTCGTAGACCGAAAGCCCGTTTATGCTTCCGGAGAGTTCTCCGTCCACCTGGATCTTCAGAAGATCCTTCTCGATCATCTCCTGGATGTGCTCTTCCGGGAGGTTGGCCCGAAACTCTCGTTCGCGAACGGCCTTTTCCAGGTGCGCCGCGGTGATCTGGGAGGCCCCTTCCCGGGTGGCCCAGAAGTGCGCCTCCTTTATGACATCCTGGATCACCGGGAACTCGAGGGAGAGCTTGTCCTGACGGCCGGCAAGCTCACAGGAAAACTCTATCAACCTGGCGAGAGCGGAGGCGTCCAGAGGGAGCAGCCCGTCTCGCTTGACCATCATGGCCACCGCCCGCAGGAACTGATTGGTACGCTGCTCGTCGCGGTCCACCCAGTTGTCGAGATGGGCCTTCACCTTGAAGACCTCGCGGAAGGTCTCGTCAAAGAGATAGAGGAGGTGGTAGATAAAAGGATCTCCCTGGAGGATCACCTTGGCCCTGAAGGGAATGGGCTCGGGCTTCAAGGTCTTGGTGGTGAAGATGCCGATCTGTTCGGCAAGGTCTTCGAGATAGATCTTCCGCGTCTTGATGGCCCGCTTGAGGTTCTCCCAGCTGAAGGGATATTTGAGCAGGTCAACAGCTCGCACGATGAGGAAGCCTCCGTTGGCCTTGTGAAGGCTTCCGGCTTTCAACATGGTGAAATCGGTGATGAGAGCCCCAAACTGGGCCTTTCTCTCGATGGCCCCAAAAAGGTTGGTATAGGTGGGGTTGGGTTCGAAGATCACCGGGGCCCCTTTGGTCTCGGAATTGTCCACGAAGACGTTCACCTCGTAACGGGTAAAAGAGGGTTGGGGCACCGGCATGGGAAAGGGCATCGGAGGAGGCGGAGCGGGACGCTGACGAAAATCGTCCAGGTGCTTGAGGATATCTTCCTGTACCTGAAGGAGGTAATCCACCACACCGGGGATGCCGGCGTATTTCTCCTTGAGCTCCTGAATGTAGCTCTCTACGATCCTCAGGGCCACTTCCCGGTCAAGCCGTTTCAATTGTTCGCGAAGTTCCTTTTCAAGCTGCTGGATGCGACGGGCCGTGGCGTTGAGCTCCTTCTGGAGCTCTTCACTCTTGCGCTTGAGCTCTTCTTTGCGCTCTTCGGGAAGCTCGGCCACGTCTTGCGGGGTCATGGGGGAGCCATCTTCCTTGGCAGGGATGATCATCATTCCGGTGGGTTCCACGTTCAGGATGAAGCCTTCTGCCCGCACCTTCTTCTCGAGCTCCTCGAAAATCTTGGCCCGTTTAAAGTTGAACTCCCTGATGATTTTCTCTTTCCGGGTGAGATAAGCTTCGTCTTCAAAGGCTTCCGGGATGCGCTGACGAAGGTTTTCCACCAGGTCGGCCATATCTTTCTGGAGCTCTTTGCCGCGCCCCGGAGGAAGTTCGAGAGCCTTGGGGGAATCGGGATCCTTGAAGTTGTACACGTAACACCAATCAGAAGGGGTATCACGTTTGGCAGCCTGAAGCTCCACCAGAGAACGGGTAATATAGCTGGCCCCCAGAGAAGCGGTGCCGGCAACATAGATGTGAAAATCGAGATCTTCGAAATTGAGCCCGAAATCAAGGGCCCTTACGGCCCTTTCCTGGGCCATGATGCGTTCTTCCAGGGCTTCCAGCTCATCGGTGGAAGAAATGCCAAGAGTCCGGGGATCGACCTTCAAACGCACTTCCTGGGCGTTTAATTCTCTTCCCGCCATGATCCCTCCAGTTCCTTAAAGGAGTTTTTGTAAAGCTTCTTTCAGGGCCTCATAATCCGGTTCGCTGGTGATTTCGTGAACCAGCTCGCGGTATCTGATATATCCCTCTGCGTCTATCACCCATACCGACCGCGCCAACAAGCGCCATTCCTTTATTAGCAAACTAAAGGCGTAAGCAAAAGAAAGCCGCTGATAGTCCGAAAGGACCTTCACCTTGCCCACCTTGTGGGCCTCACAAAAGCGCTTCTGCGCAAAGGGTAGATCCAGGCTGATGGTGAGGATCTCGACGCCTGGGAAGCTTGAGGCTTCCTCGTTGAAGCGTCTCGTCTGAAGCTGGCAAACTTCGGTATCGAGAGAGGGAACACTGCTTATGACGCAGATCTTTCCGCGAAAATCCGTCAAGCGGACGGGCTTCAAATCCTGGTCCACCACGGTGAAGTTTGGGGCCCTCTGGCCAACTTCTGGCCGAAAACCAAGGAGAGTGAGGGGCTCACCCTGAAAGGTTATCCGTACCGGCTCCGGTTCCCTGGCCAGGACGTCCCAGACCCAGGTCATGGCCGCGGCGGTGCGGGAAAAGCCGATCTGGTTGACCAGAAGGATGAGGGCTTCTTCCAGCTCCTCCGGAGCCGCACCGGAGGCCAGCGCTCGCCGGGCATGAGAGTGCACCCCTCCCTCCAGAGTAGCCGCGGCGGCAGCTACCAACTTTAAAAGTTCTATCTCCCGGCGGTTGAAACTTACTTCCTCCCGAAGCGTCTCACCCAGGGCCTCAAGCCTTGCCATTATCTGTGGAAAGCGGTTCTTCAGCCGTTCGTAAGTTTTGGGAACACCCATCGGATTCTCCTTCGAGGCTTTCCTATCAAGATAGTTTATTCTCTTAGACTTTGACAAAGATTTTTTTCCTCCGCTATTATCAGCTATCAGCCAAAATACAGCAGAGGAGGTTTTTCTATGAAAAGGTGGTTGTTGATTTTATTGGTAGGGTTTTTCTTATTGACGAGTTCCCCAATCTGGGCGGCCAAACCCTATAAGATCGGGGCCCTCTTCTCCATCACCGGGCCCACTTCCTTCATAGGGGAACCCGAAAGAAACACCCTGGTCATGCTGGTAGAAGAGGTCAACAAAGCCGGGGGCATAAATGGTCATCCGGTAGAGGTTGTCATTTACGATACCGAAGGAGAGGAGACCAACGCGGTCAAGAAGGTCACCAAACTCATCGTCCAGGACAAAGTGCTCGCCATCATTGGCCCCAGCCGTACCGGCACCACACTTGCGGTCATTCCCTTTGTAGAGCGCTACAAGGTGCCCCTCATCTCCTGTGCCGCTGGCATCAAAATCGTCGAGCCGGTAAAACCCTGGGTCTTCAAGACGGCTCAGAGCGACCGGCTGGCGGTGAAAAAGATCTACGCCTACTGTCAGGACCACGGTCTCAAGAAGATCGCCATCATCACCGTTTCAAACGGCTTTGGGCAGAGTGGCCGGGAGCAACTGAAGGCCCTTGCCAAGGATTACGGGATCGAGATCGTGGCCGATGAGCTCTTCGGCCCCAAAGACGTGGACATGACCCCGCAGCTCACCCGCATCCGGGCCAAGAACCCCGACGCCGTGATCTGCTGGGGCACCAACCCCGGGCCGGCCATCGTGGCCAAAAACATGCGGCAGCTCGGGATGAAACAGCAGCTTTTCATGAGCCACGGGGTGGCATCCAAACGCTTCATCCAGCTTGCCGGTGAAGCTGCCGAAGGCATCATCCTGCCCGCGGGGAAGATCCTCGTGGCTGATCAGCTTCCCGATACCGACCCTCAGAAGAAGCTCCTCCTTTCCTATATCGAGCGCTACAAGGCCCGCTTTGGTGAGGAGCCTTCTGCTTTCGGCGGGCACGCCTACGACGCCTTCTTGCTTCTGAAGCACGCTCTCGCAACCGCCGGAGCGGACAGGGCCAAAATAAGAGAGGCCCTCGAAAACGCCAAAGGGATCGTGGGCATTCACGGGATTTTCAACATGAGCCCCACGGACCACAACGGGCTTGACGAGAAGACCGCCTTTGTGCTCGTGCGCATCAAAGACGGCGACTGGCAACTCCTCAAATAACTTCCACGAGGGGGCCTTGAAGCCCCCTCCCGCCTGTAATAAAGTCAGCTTCGTTTCTTGCTGAAGAAGGGAGTTTCATGGGCGAAACACTACAGTTCCTGCTCTCGGGTCTCACCAGCGGGGCTATTTATGCTCTCATTGCCCTGGGCTTCACCATTATTTACAACGCCACGGAAGTCATCAATTTTGCCCAGGGAGAGTTCGTCATGCTCGGGGCCATGTTCATGGCCACCTTCTGTGCCCACGGGCTCCCCATCCCTCTGGCCTTTGTCCTGGCGATCACCTTTACCGCCGTAGCAGGAATCCTGATAGAAAGGCTTGCCATCTATCCCGCCAGAAACGCGAGCCCCATCACCCTCATCATCATCACCATCGGGCTTTCCATTCTCATCAAGGGGCTCGCCATGTTCGTGTGGGGAAAGAATCCCCTTCCAGTGCCCTCTTTCGTAGGAGAAAGACCCCTGAATCTTCTGGGGGCCACCATAATACCGCAGAGCATTCTGATCCTGGTGGCAGCTGTAATAGCGGTGTGGACCATGGAGATCTTTTTTCAAAAGACTCTTCCTGGCAAAGCCATGAGAGCCTGTGCTGCCAACCGTCTCGCCGCAAGACTCCTTGGTATCAAGGTGGAGCCCCTGGTACTCCTCTCTTTTGCCTTGAGCGCCGCCCTCTCGGCCCTAGCAGGGGTTATCATATCCCCCATTACCTTTGCCACCTACGACATGGGCACCATGCTGGGTCTCAAAGGTTTCAGTGCCGCGGTACTCGGAGGGCTCACTTCCAGCACGGGCTCGGTCCTCGGAGGGTTCATCCTCGGTGTGCTGGAATCATTTGCCGCCGGATATCTCTCTTCGGCTTACAAGGACGCCGCGGCCTTTATCATCCTGGTGCTCATGCTCCTCCTGAGACCTGAAGGGCTCTTTGGCAAAAAGGAGATCAAGAAGCTATGAAGGGCCATTACCTTGCCCTGGCAATACTGGCCGGCATACTCTTGGGCGTCGGTTTCTTCAACCAGAACGACTATTACTTCAACGTTTTGAACATCCTGCTGCTCAAGGGTCTCATCGTGGTGGGGCTTTGTTTGCTCATGGGCTATGCCGGGCAGGTCTCTCTGGGGCACGCGGCCTTTTACGGCCTGGGAGCTTACACCTCGGGGATCTTGACGGCCAAGTTCGGCTGGTCTCCGGTGAGTGCCCTCTTCGTGGCCCAGGGAGTAACGCTTCTGGCAGCTCTGGTGATCGGCATCCCGGCCTTAAGGCTCAAGGGGCATTACCTTGCCATGGCCACCCTGGGTTTCGGAGTCATCGTTTACGTGGTCTTTAAAGAGATGATAGACCTTACGGGAGGCCCTTCGGGGCTGGTGGGTATCCCCCCTCTTCAAGTATTCGGGCACACTTTCCTTGAAAGCCGGGAGTACTTCTTCCTCTTTACCGGGGCCCTGATCCTTGCCGTGCTTTTTGCCCTGCATCTGGCCCATTCTCCCTTTGGAAGGGCCCTTCTGGCCCTGCACGATAGCG
>JAADDY010000090.1 GCA_013153725.1 Thermodesulfobacteriota bacterium | reverse complement strand
TCAGGAACACGCTATAACGCCAAAAGACCCCACAGACAGGTGAAGGCCTTTGGAAAGGCGACACTTATGGCTCCTATTTGATACCATCCTCCTCGGAATAGTTGGCGCCATCGCCGCCTTCGTCTTCGCCCACCTGGTGGACATCTCCCAGGATTTCTTCCTGGTAAAACTTGCCAAGTACAAGCCTCCTGGTCTTCCAAACGAAGGAGGAGACCCGGAAGAATGGATCGGGCCTTACGGACTTCTCCTCATCCCCGTAGTAACCACGCTGGGGGGCCTCCTCTCCGGGCTCATCGTCCAGCTCCTGGCTCCGGAGGCCAAGGGCCACGGCACCGACGCCGCCATCAGGGCCTTTCATTTCGGCGAGGGGAGGGTGCGTTTCCGGGTCCCTTTCGTAAAGATGATTGCCTCGGCCATCACCCTGGGCTCCGGGGGCTCGGCCGGGCGTGAAGGCCCCACGGCGCAGATCGGCTCCGGCATCGGGGCCATCTACGCCCACCTCACGCGAAGACCTCCTCACGAAAGACGCATCCTCCTTCTGATGGGCATGGCCGCCGGGCTTTCGGCCATCTTTCGCTCCCCCATCGGATGTGCCTTCTTTGCCATCGAGGTCCTCTACAGCCAGATAGAGTTCGAATCCCGCGCCCTTCTCTACTGCCTCATCTCAGCGGTGGTGGCCTACGCCTTCACGGGTTTCTTCACGGGCTGGGAGCCGCTCTTTTCCCTGCCGGCCAATCTCGGTATCACCGCCAGCCACGAATACTTCTTCTTCGCCGTCCTGGGGATTCTGAGTGGCCTCATGGCGGCGGCGCTTCCGGTAATCTTCGGCACCATCCATTCCTTCTTCGACAAGATGCCCCTCCCCTTCTTCGTAAAGCCGGGCCTGGGAGGGCTCATGCTCGGTATCATGGCCCTCTTCCTGCCCCAGGTCCTGGGGATCGGCTACGGCTGGCTCCAGAAAGCCATCGACGGGGAGCTCCCCGGTCAGCTCATGCTCGTCCTCTCCCTGGCCAAGGCCCTGGCCTTTTCCCTCACCGTGGGCTCCGGGGGCTCGGGAGGAGATTTCGCCCCGAGCCTTTACGTGGGGGGCATGCTGGGAGGGTTCGTGGCAAGCCTCTTTGACCAGCCCCCCGCCGCCTACGTGGTGGTGGGCATGGCTTCGGTCTTCGGGGCCGCGGCCCGGGCTCCCATCGCCAACAGCCTCATCGTGGTGGAAATCACCGGAGGGTTTCATCTTCTGCCCGCTGCCGGGCTCTCCGTGATGCTTTCCTACCTCATCCAGACCACTCTCGCCAACCATCTCCCCTATCGCAGCCTCTACGAATCTCAGGTGCCCTCGCCGGTACACTCTCCGGCGCACCGCGGAGAGTTCTTCACCGACATCCTGGCGGATATCAAGGTCAAGGATATCTTCAAACCCCAGAAGGTCTGGGCGGTCATCCCCGAAGACATGACCTTCAGGCAGTTCCTGGATTTCTTCGGGCGCACCGAACAGCACTACTTCCCGGTGGTGGACAAAGAGGGCAACCTGGTGGGGATCTTCTCCATCAACGACATCAGACCTTTTCTCTTCAACGACGACATAAAGGACATCCTCATCATCAAGGACATCGCGCGCCAGGACGTCATCACCACCACCCCTTCCGAAGACATCAACACCGTGCTCCGCAAGTTCACGATTCGGAACATAGACCAGATTCCCGTAGTGGCAGACGATGACCCCCGCCGTTTCCTGGGGATGATTAGCCGCCGAGAAGTCATCGATTTCTACAACCGGCGGCTCAACGAACTCAAAAGGGCTTCGCAACAAACTTAGTGAAAAGGGAATACACCAAGCTCTTCATCGACGCCATTCTCCTGGGCCTCATCGGGGTCGCCGCCGCCCAGGCCTTTACCTTTCTGGTGGACTCCGCCGAACATCTTTTCCTGGAACGTCTGGTGGGCTTCGAGGATGGGGTACCGGGGGCGAGTTTTTCTCCCTATCTCATTCCCCTGGCCACCACGCTGGGAGGGCTTCTTTCCGGGCTCATCGTCTACACCCTGGCCCCGGAAGCCGAAGGCCACGGCACCGACGCCGCCATCAAGGCCTTTCACTTCAGCGAAGGCAAGATCAGGCCCCGGGTGCCCTTCGTCAAGATGCTGGCCTCCGCCATCACCATCGGCTCGGGGGGCTCGGCCGGGCGTGAAGGCCCCGTCGTCCAGATAAGCGCCGGCGTTGCCTCCATCTACGCCACTCTCACGAAACGCTCCGTGCCGGAAAGACGCCTCCTGCTCCTGGTTGGCATGGCCGCGGGGCTTGGCGCCGTCTTTCGCTCCCCCATCGGAGCGGCCATGTTTTCGGTGGGCATCCTGTATAGCGCCGTTGATATCGAGGCCCCCGCCGTGCTCTTCTGCCTCCTGGCCTCGGTTACCGCTTACGCCCTGAACGGCTTTCTGGTGAGCTGGGAGCCGCTTTTCAAGGTGCCGGACTTCCTCATCACCGATCTTTCACAGTACCTGGCCTTTGCAAGCCTCGGGCTTTGCTCCGGCCTCGTGGCCTCGGTCCTTCCCGAGGTCTTCTATCGTACCCGGGATTACTTTCGCAATCTCAGAATTCCAAACGTCTTCAAACCCGCCATAGGTGGCCTGGGAGTGGGGCTCCTCGCCATGGAGCTCCCCCACATCTTGGGAGGAGGCTACCCCTGGATCCAGGCCACCATCGACGGCAAGCTCCCGGTGGGGCTCATGCTCATCCTGATCTTTGCCAAAATGATTGCCCTTTCCCTCACCGTGGGCTCCGGGGGCTCGGGAGGCGTTTTTGCCCCGAGCCTTTTCATCGGGGCCATGGTGGGAGGAGTGCTGGCCCACGTCTTTCAGCAGGCCCCGGCCCCTTACGTGGTGGTGGGGATGCTTTCGGTCTTCGGAGCCGCCGCCCGGGTGCCCCTTGCCAGCCTCTTCATGGTGATAGAGATGACCGGGGCCTTTCACATGCTCGGGGCCGCCGCCCTCTCGGTGACCATCTCCTACGTGATCCAGAAGTTCTTTGCCGGGGCCTTCAAATACCAGAGCCTCTACGAGGGCCAGGTGCCCACGAAGTTCGATTCTCCGGCGCACCGCGGAGAATTCTTCTCCGACATCCTCTACGGGTTGAAGGTGAAAGATGTTTTCGACCCCAAAAGCAAGGAATGGCAGGTGATCCCGGAAGACATGCCCTTCCGGAAGTTCGTGGAGTTCTTTCACGAGACCGAACAGCACTACTTCCCGGTGGTGGACAAAGAGGGCAACCTGGTGGGGATCTTCTCCATCAACGACGTGAGGCCCCTTCTCAAGGACGAAGCCGTGTGGGATCTTCTCATCATCAAGGACGTGGCTCGCCCGGACGTGATCGTCGTAACTCCCTCGGAAGACATCCACGCCGCGCTTCAAAAGTTCACCGTTCGCAACATAGACCAGCTCCCGGTGGTGGCGGACGATGATCCGGGCAAGTTCCTGGGCATGCTCTCCCGACGGGAGGTCATCTCCTTTTACAACCGGAGACTCTCTCAGGTTAGACAGCAAAGGAGTCCCATTTCCATTTGACCGTTGGCATGAAATGAAATCTGGTTATAATTTAGAAAAATTTTAAAATTTTTGGTCAAAAAATCAGACGAGGTGAAGTAACGAAGCGTATGAAGGAAAGAATGGCAACAACACCGGAAATCATCACCCTCCAGCGCACCTTCGAGGACAACTCCCTGGCCCGCTGGCTCTACGGGGAGAAGGGGGCCCATCTCAAGACCATCGAGCGGGCCTTCAACGTCCACATCCAGGTGCGCGGCAACGAAATGCAGATCACCGGAGAGCGGTTCGGAACCGAGCTTGCGGATCGCACCTGCGAGCAACTCTACGGGCTGCTTAAGGCGGGGTACACCCTTTATCCGAGCGACGTGGAATACGCCACCCGGATCATCAGCCAGAACCCCATGGCAAACCTCAAGGACATCTTCCTTGAGACGGTCTTCGTGAGCTCGGGTCGCAAGATCATCACCCCGAAGACCATCAACCAGAAGATCTACATCGATGCCATCCGCAGCCACGACATCGTCTTCGGGATAGGTCCGGCTGGTACCGGCAAGACCTATCTCGCCATGGCCATGGCGATCTCCTACTTCATGAGGGGGGAGATCCAGCGCATCGTCCTGGTGCGCCCGGCGGTGGAGGCTGGCGAAAAGCTGGGGTTCCTCCCGGGAGACATGGTGGAGAAGGTCAACCCCTATCTGAGGCCCCTTTACGACGCCCTTTACGACATGCTCCCCTACGACAAGGCCTCGCGTCTCATTCAGAAAGGGGTCATCGAGGTGGCTCCGCTTGCTTTCATGCGCGGGCGGACGCTTAACGAGGCCTTCATCATTCTGGACGAGGCCCAGAACACCACCTCGGAACAGATGAAGATGTTCCTCACCCGCCTGGGTTACAGCTCGCGGGCGGTGATCACCGGAGACATCACCCAGATCGACCTCCCCGAGGTCAAAAAGAGTGGCCTGGTAGAGGCCATGGAGCTCCTCCAGGGGATCGAGGGCATCGCCTTCGTGTTCTTCGACAAACAGGACGTCGTAAGGCACCCCTTGGTCCAGCGCATCATCGAAGCCTACGAAGGAAAGTCCTCCCGCCAGAAAGGGCTTACCCAATGAAGGCCCGTCTCATTCCGGTAGAAGAGGCCGTGGGGATGGTCATCCCCCACGACCTTACCGAAATAAGGCCCGGGGAATTCAAAGGACGGGCCTTCAAAAAGGGGCACGTCATCCGTGAAGAAGACATCCCCCGCTTAAAACGCATGGGCAAAGACCACATCTACGCCCTCGAGCTTGAAGAAGGAGAGCTTCACGAAGACGAGGCCGCCCTGCGTCTGGCGAGGGCTGTTTCAGGCCCGGGAATCACCTACGGCGAGGAGATCAAAGAGGGCAAGGTGACCTTCTACGCCGCCCATGATGGCCTCCTCAAGGTGGACACCGAAAGACTCTACCAGCTAAACCTCCTCGGGGAGATCATCCTCTCCACCAAGCACACGGATTTTTTCGTGCGCAAGGGGGAGGCCGTGGCTGCCGGAAGAGCCATTCCCCTGGTGGTCAAGGAAGACCTTCTCGAAGAAGTGGAAAGGCTCACCACAAACGGAGGAATCCTTAGCGTTAAAGAACCCCGCCTCAAAAGGGCGGGGCTCGTCATCACAGGGAACGAAGTCTACTACGGGCGGGTGGAAGACGCCTTCGTCCCGGCCCTCACTCCCAAGCTCAAAGCCTACGGGCTCGAGGTGGCGGGTGTTCGCTTCTGCCCGGACGATAAAGACTTCATCGCCCGAACTCTCAAAGAGACTCTCGCCTCCCGGGTGGACCTGGTCCTGGTTACCGGGGGGATGTCGGTGGACCCCGACGACGTTACCCGCCACGCCATCGCCTCCCTCGGGGTGGAAGATCTCGTCTACGGAAGCCCGGTGCTTCCCGGGGCCATGTTTCTGGTGGCCTATTGCGGAGAGGTGCCCATCCTTGGCATCCCGGCCTGCGGGATGTATTTTCGTATCACCGTGCTTGACTTGGTCCTCCCGCGTCTTATCTGTGGTGAGAGGATCACCCGGGCTGATATCGCCCGGATGGGTCATGGTGGCTTCTGTTTTGGCTGCAAAGAGTGCCGTTTCCCGGTGTGTCCCTTCGGAAGAGGAGCATCTTAAAGGAGAGGTGAAAAATGTTTATCATCGCCCATTTTCTCAAGGCCCTGGCCACCGTGCTTGACATGGCCCTTTCCCTTTACATGTGGATCATCATCATTCGGGCCCTTCTTTCCTGGGTGAATCCCGACCCTTACAACCCCATCGTGAGGTTCCTCTACAACATTACCGAACCCGTGCTTTCCCGCATCAGGCGGGTTCTGCCTCCTCTGGGGGGGATTGATCTCTCTCCCCTGGTGGCGATTCTGGGGATCGTCTTTTTGAAGCAATTTCTCATCCCGGTACTTTACGAGCTCTCTTACCAGCTACTGAGGTAAAAAATGGCTTTGACACCGCTTGACATCCAGGAGAAGGAATTTGGCACCGGCCTTTTCGGTTACAAAAAGGCCGAGGTGGACGAATTTCTAGAAGAAGTGGCCGAGGCCCTGAAGGACCTTCAGCGCGAGAACAACGCCCTCCGCGATCAGGTAGCGAAGCTCGAAAAGGATCTCGAGAAGCTGCGGCAGGAGGAAAGGAACATCAAAGAGGCCCTGCTCAAGGCCCAGGAGCTTGCCGAAAGCATCAAAAAACAGGCCGAAGCCGAGGCCAAGGAGTTCCTCCTCCAGGCCCGGGAAGAGGCCGACCAGCTCATCAAAGAAGCCAAAGATAAGCGCGACCAGATCCTTCTCGAGATCGAAACCCTCAAGTCCGAGCGGGAAAAGATCTTCCTCGAGCTGCGGACCTTTCTCAAGACCTGGGAAGAATACCTCGAGAAGGCCTTCGGCTCCTGATGCTGAAACCCTATCGCGAGGGGCTCCTCCTTGAGGTCCACCTCAAGCCTCGGGCCAAAAAGGACGAAATACAGGGTACTTATGCCGGATCCTTAAAGATTTCCCTCAAGGCCCCTCCGGTAGAAGGAAAGGCCAACGAAGCGCTTCTCAAATTTCTGGCCAAAAGACTTGACCTTCCCCGTCGCCGGCTAAAGATTGTTTCCGGGCTTACCTCTCGCCGGAAAAGCATTTATATTGAGGGGCTTGCAGAAGATGAGGTACGCAGACGGCTCGGGATCTGAGACACGCAAGGAAGCAGAGGCCATCCTCTTCGACATGGATGGCGTGGTGCTCGACAGCATGCCCTGGCACGTGAGGGCCTGGCAGGAGGCCTTCCGGGAATTCGGGCTCACGGTGCCGGAGGAAGCCCTTTATCTCCACGAAGGGGCCATCGAGGCGGAGACCTCGCGCAAGATCTTCGAAGATCAGGGGGTCACCCCCACCGAAGAGCTCTTCCGCAAGGTGCTCAAGAGGCAGCGCGAGCTCTTTCGCAAGAAGTACTGGCCCTTTGTGAAACCTTTTCCCGAGATCCCGGACCTCCTCGCCGATCTTAGGCGCCAGGGGAAAAAGCTCGCCCTTGTTACCAGCTCCCACCGCGAAATCCTGGAAGAGATCCTGCCCCGCTCTCTCCGGGGGCTCTTTCACTTCATCCTCACGGGAGACCAGGTAAGACGCCGCAAACCGCATCCCGAACCTTACCTCCTGGCCCGTGAAAAACTCTCGGCCCCGGAAGACGGGAGTCTCGCCGTGGAAAACGCCCCGGCTGGCATCAAGAGCGCCAAGGGAGCAGGGCTCTTTTGCGTGGCCCTCACCACCACCCTGCCTCCGGAGCATCTCCGCGAGGCGGACGTGATCCTTCCTTCCCACCGGGAGCTTTACCGCTTCCTCACCAACGGGCGCAAAGATGCTTGAACTGAACGAAGCCCCGGCCTATTTCGAGCGCTACAGAGAGATCATCCCTCGCTTCGAGGAGTTCCTCGAACACCTGAAAAAACCCCTCCCGCTTTATTTCCGCCTGAACGAACTCAAGTGCCCGCGGGAGGAAATCGTCCTCAAGGGGCTTGAAAGGCAGGGAGTGAAGGTGGAACCCGTGCCCAACTTTCCGAAGTTCTACCGGGTGGAGCCACGGGATTTCCCTCTGGGAAACACGGAGGAATACTACCTGGGTTACATCTACCCCATGACGCTCAGCAGTGCGCTTCCGGTGCTCGCCCTTGAACCCAAGCCCGGAGAATACATCCTCGATATGTGCGCCGCCCCGGGGAGCAAGACCACCCAGATCGCCCAGGCCACCGGCGACCGGGCCGTCATCGTGGCCAACGACCGCCGGCTCGATCGCCTCGCCGCCCTGGTGGCAAACCTCAAGCGCCTGGGAGTGGCCTCGGCACTTACCACCATCTACCGCGGAGAGGTCTTCCCCTACGGCGTGCCCTTTGACCGGATCCTGGTCGACGCCCCCTGCTCCGGCGAGGGAAGATACCGCCAGGGCTACGAAGGCGAGCTCCTCTACCAGAAAGAAGGGCACACCAATCTTCCCGCCATCCAGAAGGGCCTTCTGGTGCGGGCCTTCGACCTGGTAAAAGTGGGGGGCATCGTGGTCTACTCCACCTGCACCATCAACCCGGAAGAAAACGAAATGGTGGTGGACTATCTCCTGCGGAAGCGGCAGGCCGAGATCGTCCCCTGCGATTATCCCCTGCCACATCACCCCGGGGTAACGGAGTGGGAAGGCCGGGTCTTTCACCCGGACCTTGCCAAGGCGGCGCGCTTTTTTCCACACGAGACGGAATCCGTGGGATTTTTCGTGGCCAAGATCAAGAGGCTCTTCTGATGAAAAAGAGGCGCAAGAAGATCCACAAAGAGGCCAAATGGCCCCGGGTGGTGAGTCTCGAAGAGCGAGACGAGGTGCTCTCCTTCTGGGAAGAGCGCTTCGGCATCCCGAAAGAAACCTTCGCCGACTACCTCCTCCTTTCCACCGCCAAGAACTACTGGCTCTTCGTGAAGCCCCCGGAACTTCGACCGTTGCAGAATCTTCAGGTGCAGACGGTGGGGCTCCTTTTCACGCGCCGGGTCTCGAAGTGGCTCAAGCCCACCTCCACGGCTCTCCAGCGTTTCGGGCACCTGGCCACCAGAAACGTGGTGGAGCTTACTCCCTCTGAGCTCGACCGCCTGCGCCGGGAAAGGCGCCTTCCCTTCGAGGCCGAGCTCGAAGAGGGCTACGTGGTGATCAAGTGCGAGGGAAAGGTCTGGGGCTGCGGGCTCTACGCCAAGGGCAAACTCATAAGCTACCTGCCATGAGAACGGAAGAATTTGAACCGCAGCTGGCCAACCTGTTAAAATAGACGCCCCACAAAATCTTGTCCTTCGGGTGGGAGGACTTATCAGTTTTTCCAAAAAAGCGAGAGGTGAGGACGATGCAAAGCGTGCTGTTTGCGATTGGAAAGCCGGTGAAACTTCAGGTCGGAAGGCTCACTCCGGAAGAGAAGGGAGACATTTTGCTCAAGGAAGAGATAGACCTCGACGAGGGGATCGGTGAAAAGAGCGTCTTCGATTTCAACGACTACCTGGAGGAATTCGGTGTCGAGTTTGAATCTCTCGAAGATTTTGAAGGTTCGGGCATCCTGGGGCTCGATGTAGAAGCCATCAAGCGCCAGGCGGTGGTCATGCCCTTCAGGGCCCCGAAGAAGGGAGACTTTCTCCTCTTCAAGCGTTTTCTCATCAGCGACGAGGAATTTGCCGCTCGCTTCATCTTCCCGCTGGCCAAAGAAGAACTCAAACCCGAAAGGCTGATCCCCCTGGTCTTTGACTTTGGAGAATTCTGCGGGGCAGAATCTCTCATGGTGGGTTTCTTCTACAGCCACGAAGAAGACGTCTCGGGTGTGCGCTCTTTCCTGGAAAGAGAACTCCGGCGCGTCCCACCCGAGAGGCAGCCGCGTTTTCTACGGGAGCTCGAGGCCGCCCTGGTGGAGGGAAGACTTCCGCACGGGCCAAAGCTTCCCGGGAAGCTTACCTTTCACGCCGCCATACCCCTTGAGGCGGAGTTCGAAGAACGTTACGAGGCGATGGTCCTCGAGACCCGCCCCGGAGAGGTAGAATGCCACGAACTGGCGGTCAAGACCGAACGGCCCATTATTGAAGTGTAGCAGGGTCCGTCAGGAATCCTTCCACCAGAAAGGAGTCTTCAAGGCGCCTCAGACGAAATTCGCCTACGCGCCTGGCCTCGGAAAGCTTGAGAGGCCCCCGGCCTCCCACGGCCGCCGGGGCCTCCTCCCCTCCGATCACCAGGGGGCCGTAAAAGAAGGCGATCTCATCCACGAGCCCTGCGTCGAAAAAGGCCCCGTGAACCTTTGCCCCACCCTCCACCAGCACGCTCAAGAGCCCCTCTTCCGCCGCCCGCAAGAGCCCGGCCTCAAGATCCACCCTTCCTTCTCTTAGCGGAAGCCGCCAGACGGAAACCCCGTGTTCGCGAAAGAGGGCCTCCTTTGAGGCCGGAGCTTCTTCTCCGCACCAGACAATGGCCCGGCCTTCCTCCCGAAAGACCCGGGCCCGGGGAGAAAGGCTGAGGCTCGTATCGAGGATGATGCGCACCGGGTTCCTTCCGCCCTTCAGGCGGCAGGTGAGGGCGGGATCATCGGCAAGGACCGTGCCCTTGCCCACCAAAATGGCGTCGTAGATGTTTCGCAGACGGTGGCCGTAGCGTCTGGCAGCCTCGCCGGTGATCCATTTGGAGTCTCCGGTACGCGTGGCGATGCGGCCGTCAAGGCTCATGGCGGCCTTCGAAAGCACCCAGGGAAACTTCCGGGTGGCCACCTTGAGAAAGAAACGGCAGAGGGTGGCGCATTCCTTAAGAAGGACCCCTGTTTCCACCTCGAGGCCGCACGAGGCGAGATACTCCGCCCCACCCCGGGCCTTGGGGTTTGGGTCACGGCAGCTGATAACCACCCGCCTGATGCCTGCCGAGAGAATGGCCTCGGTACAAGGCGGAGTGCGCCCGTGGTGGTTACAGGGCTCAAGCGTGACGTAAATCGTGGCCCCGCGCGCCGCCTCCCCCGCCTCGCGCAGAGCGTGTACCTCGGCGTGAGGGGTGCCGGCCCGGCGATGGTAGCCCTTGCCCACCACCTTTCCGTCCTTCACCACCACCGCCCCAACGGGAGGGTTGGGCGAGGTGCGGCCGAGGCCCTTCCGCCCCTCCCGGAGCGCCAGACGCATGAAAAATTCGTCTTCAGCTCTCACGGCTTGCAAGAATCTCCTTTACCGTGGGGAAGAGATCGATGTTGGTGTGCGGGAGGAAAAGCGCCGAGACGTAGTAATCCATGTAGCCCGGATGCGCGGAGAGCTCAAAATGGGTCATCATGTCGGCGACCTTTTCCATCTCGCGAATGGCCTCGAGGGAAGTGGCGGCAAGCCTTGCCCCGAGGAGGCTTGCGTTTCCGATGAAGAAGAACCTCTCGCGCGGAAGGTCCGGAAGGAGCCCGATGGTGATGGCCTGCTCCAGGTCGAGGAAGCTTCCGAAGTTCCCGGCCAGGATGACGCGCTCCACCATCCCGATCTCAAGCCCCACGGACTCAAGCAGGGTCTGATAACCGGCAAACATGGCCCCCTTGGCCCGGATGAGGTTGTCGATGTCGGCCTCGGTGAAGACGATGTCTTCGCCGGTGGCAGATTCCTTCCCCCACACCAGCACGTATTCCCAGCCGTCACGCCCTTCCCTTACCCGGGGATGATCGAGATCGCGGCGGTATTTCCCGGACTGGTCGATGATCCCCTCGAGAAAGAGATTGGCCAGGAGCGAAATGATACCGGAGCCGCAGATGCCCTTGGGTTTCTTGTTGCCGATGGTGAGGATCATGGGCTCCAGGGTGGCGGGGTCGATGTGCACCGCTTCGATGGCCCCGAGAGTGGCCCGCATGCCGTGCTTGATGCCGCCGCCTTCAAAGGCCGGGCCGGCGGAACAGGCGGCGCAGGCCAGGAAGTCGCGGTTCCCCACCACGATCTCACCGTTGGTGCCGATGTCGATGAAGAGGGTGAGAGGCTCTTCTCTGGCGATGCCCGCCGCCACCACGCCGGAGACGATGTCTCCACCCACGTAGCTTGCCACACAGGGCGCCAGAAAGAGCCGGGCCTTGCGTCCCCCGGGGAGATCGAGCTCTTCTGCCGGAACGTAGGGGAAACGCGTGGTCACCGGCACGTAGGGGGCCTCACGCAAAAAGCGGGGCTCAAGGGCCAGCAGGAAATGGCTCATCACGGTGTTTCCCGCAGCACTGTAGAAAGAGATCTCTTCAGGGGAGATGCCCTCCTTTTCACAGAGCTCCCGCGTAAGCTTCGCCAGGCTCTCGAGCACCTTGTGCTGGAGGGTCCTGAGGCCACCTTCCCGGCGGGCATACTCTATGCGACTGATGACGTCTTCGCCGTAACTTATCTGGGGATTGTAGTCCGAGGTCTCGGCAAGCACCTCCCCTTTCGAAAGGTCTATCAGCTGGGCACAGAGGGTGGTGGTGCCAATGTCAAAGGCCACGGCGAAATGCCGGCTTCTCTTATCTCCGGCCTCCACCGCCAGGAGACACGGCAGACCGTCTTCGAGCACCAGGGCGGTGACGGAAAAATCCTTCTCACGCAGGGCGTAGGGAAGATCCCTCAGCACCTGCCAGTCCAGATCGAGCTTTGGGGCCCCGAGCTCGGCGAGCAGCGCCATCTCAAGCCGCGGGAAATCGGGCATGTTGTTCTCAAGGCTCGGGGGCTCAAGCGTGACAAAGTGCTTCCTGGCCGCGGGGTTTAAGGGAAATTCCGCCGCCCCCCGGGCCTCTACCCAGGAAGTGGCCACCTTTTTGGCCGGGCGCAGGAGGGCCCGACGATCCACCTCGCTTTCCACCGGAACCCTGATAACGACGTCGGTCTTGGGAAAAAGGGTACAGGCCTTGTAGCCTCCCTCAGGCAGGGGTTCTCCTGAAACCTCACCTTCTTCCACAAAGACCCGGCATTTTCCGCAGACACCGGCTCCACCACAGGAGGCGTTGATGTGGACGCCGGCCTTCATCGCCGCCCGGATGATGGTCTCTTCTGGCGCTATCTCCACGGAGACTCCGGCAGGCAAAAACGTGACCTTTGGCATAGGGCTCCCCTTTCTCCGGTTTGAAGATCTTAAATTAAACCCCAAAAGGGCGAAGGGCAAAAATTATTGAGTAAGGACTCCGCAAAATACGGGAGATTCTCCAGAGGATAGGCGGGATTATTCGGAGGAAACGGTCCCTTTGATGGTCTTGAAGACCTGCTTGAAGACCTCGTCAAAGGAGGCCGGAGAGCAGCGGCCCATCTCGATAAACTTTACGACGATCTCCTTGGTGGTTTTGAGGATGACTTCGTTTTCAGGGGTAAGGCGCGGGAGTCTTTCTTCGCGAGGGATGTTTTTAACCAATTCTGGACGGGCCATTTTGTACTCGTTTGGTGGAGCCGGAGGGACTCGAACCCTCGACCTCGTGAATGCCATTCACGCGCTCTCCCAACTGAGCTACGGCCCCACGTCTTAAGCTTAGAAAAAATTAACCCGAAGGATAAAAACTGTCAACCGGTAGAAACATTGGAAACCTGCTCTTCTTGCTCCAGAGGGCAGCCCTTTTCCGGGAACAACTTTTCCACCTCTTTGCTCTTTTTGACCAGGTCTGCAAGGGTTATCTGGGAAAGGGTCTCCTTGATGGCCTTGGTAACCGTGCTCCAAACGTCCCTTGTAGGGCAGATCTCGCTGCGTTCACAAATCTCCGGCCTGGAGACACAGACGGTAACGCCCTTTGTCCCCTCAAGGACGGAGACCACGTCCCAGACGGTGATCTCCTCCGGGGGGCGGGCCAGGATGTGCCCTCCCTTGGGACCGCGCACGCTTTTTACGAGCCCCGCCCGCTTGAGGGGAATGATCAACTGCTCCAGGTACTTCACGGAGAGATTCTGCTTGCGCGAAATTTCACCTATCTGGAGCGGACCTTTTTGATAATGGCCCGCGAGTTCGACCATCATTCTGGTGCCATATCTGCTTCGGGTCGTGATTTTCATGAGAACACCTCGCTATTTTTGATGAAAAAGCAAATTTGGATACTAAATATAATATATTTTTCCATTAGACAACTGCGAACTTACCGGTCTCAAGGTTCAAAAAGCAAGGAGGATTATGTTAAATTTGTCTTATGGACGTCAATTTGGGGGTTATTCGGGAGCGCCTCCAAACCAAGAAGAAGCAATACGAAGAGTACGCCTTCACCGCCGATCAGATAAACGCCATCTGGGCCTTCTTTGACCTGGCCCAGGAATACACCACGCTGGAAAACTTCTACCGGGTTTGCGTCCTGGTCCCCAGGGAATTCCTGAACTGCGAAAGCAAGCTATACCTGCTGGGAGACCAGGGGAATGTGACCCTCGTCGCCACCAGCACCGAAGGGCTGGTAGAACCCCCCAGGCCGGCAGAGGGAATCCCTCTTGACGAAGAGGCCTCTTTTCAGAATGGTTCTTATTTCTTCCCTTTCAAAGGGAACCGCAAGCTCCTGAGCCTTCTTGCTCCTCCACAGGAAAAGCCCGTCCTAGGAGTGCTTGAGATCCTTCCCCCCGAGCCCCTGGCGGAACACGACTTCCTCTTCTTTCAGAAGTATGCCAACCGTATCGGTTACAATCTTCACATCAAACTCCTCATGGCGCATACCCAGGAGCACATCAAGTTCGTAAACGAACTCGTGGCCGACATAGAACACAACGTCATCGTTCCCAACATGTATTATCGTTATCTCTTTCGCACCCTCCGACAGAAGATAGACTTCCTCCGCGAACTGGAAGAAAATATCAAGAGCAGGAGCTTCTCTCAGGAGAAGATCGCCGGGGCCCTGGAACACCTCCACCGCGAGCTTCTCAACCATTACCAGCAGATTGAAAAACACTACGAGACCGTGAGCCTCTTTCTGGAGAGCCTTCTTCGGCGGGAACACTTCGAAAAAGGCCGTTTCGTCCTGCGAAAAAGACCCTGCCGTTTCGCCAAAGAGGTCATCGAGGCCCAGTTCGAACGCTACCGGAAACGCTTCGAAAAAGCGGGCATCGCCATCGACAATCGTCTGGGAGGGGTACCGGATGAAGAATTCATCATGGCGGTGGACGTGGGGCTCCTTTCCCAGGTTTACGCCAATCTCTTCAGCAACGCCCTCAAATACACCAGGGAGGTGGTGGATCAAGACGGCCACCGGGTGAAATTCATCTCCTTCGGGAGAGAAATCCTTCCGGATTTTTTTGGGCCGGGCCGCCCGGGCGTGAAGTTTAACGTCTTCAGTACCGGGCCCCATCTTTCATCGGAAGAGGCGCAGAAAGTCT
>JAADDY010000065.1 GCA_013153725.1 Thermodesulfobacteriota bacterium | reverse complement strand
GCCGCCTTCAAGCCCTTAGGTTAGGTCGTTTATGACGCGCTCCGGGGCGGTGAAGATGTTGACCCGCTCCGGACGCGCGTAACAGATGAGAGTAAGCCCGGCCCGCTTCGCAATCTCAAGCCCCAGAGACGAGGTGGCGGTGCGGGACATGACGATGGGAATCCCCACACGGGCACACTTGAGCACCATATCCGAGGTGAGACGACCGGTGGTATAGACGGCCCCGGCAGGGCTTGCCTTCCCCATCAAGATCGCCCCCACGACCTTATCCACGGCGTTGTGACGCCCCACATCCTCGTAAAAGAGCGCAAGCCTCCCTCCTTCCCAGAAACCACAGGCGTGCACGCAGTGGGTGCGCAGCCCGAGATCCGAGGCCTTAAGTACCGCCAGGATGAATTCCCTTATCTCGGAAAGCTTGATTTTATAGGGGGCGAGGGGGCGGAACTCTTTTTCCAGAAAATCGCGGGAAATCTTTCCCGTCCCGCCGCAACCCGAGGTGACGATGAGGTCTTTTCCTTCGACCTTGTCCACGTCGGCGTAGACGAAGATGCCTCCCTTTTCGTGGCAGAGGCGCACCTCCTTGAAGACGCGCGGATCATCAAAGTAGCCCTGGGCAAAGAGAAATCCCACCCCGAACTCCTCAAGCCCGGTAGGGAGTACCATGGAGGAGCCCACCGGCTCTTCGTTGAGATAAATCCGGTAAGGTTTTTCGAGAACGACCTCTTCCTGGCGTTCCTCTTCCTTCTCAGGAGTCTTTACGAGGCTTTTGTGGGAAAAAGTTAGGGTTATCATCCTTTAAAAACCGGAGGATCTGTTTTAGTTAAGCCCAAGAGGAAGGAGTTTACAAGGAGGAAAGATGCTGCCCGAAGACCCCCAGGAAAGGGCCCGAACCATCGCGGCCTTCATGAGCCGTCACGACCAGCTTGCCGTCTCTTTCGGGATGGAAATACTTGAAGTGCGCCCGGGCTTTGCCAGGGTGAAGATGAAGGTCACCTCCAGCATGTTGAACGCCGTAAAGCTCTGCCACGGAGGGGCGATCTTTTCGCTGGCAGACTTTGCCTTTGCGGTGGCCTCCAACAGCTACGGCCAGGTGGCGGTGGCCCTTTCAGCCCATATCAATTACCCTGCCCCTGCCAAAGAGGGGGACGAACTCCTGGCCACGGCAAGGGAGATCTCCCGCACCCGGCGTACCGGTCTCTACCAGGTGGAAGTGAGGCGTCAGGACGAAACCCTGGTGGCGCTTTTCACCGGAAACGTCTTTTTGCGACAAGACACCCTGGCGGACTGGATGTTCAAAAATACGTCAGACGACAAATGAAGAAGGCCGCGGCCACTCCCACGAAATCCGCAAAAAGGGCTGCCCACACGGCGTAGCGCGGATCCTTTATCCCCACCGCGCCGAAATAGACGGCAAGCACGTAAAACGTGGTCTCCGTGGAGCCCTGAATGGTGGAGGCCAGATAGGAGGCGAAGCTATCCGGGGCCCGGGCCACGATCTCGCTCATCAAACCAAAGGCCCCGGAGCCGGAAAGCGGGCGCAAAAGGGCCACGGGCAGCACCTCCGGCGGGAATCCCAGTGGATCGGTCACCGGTTTCAGCAGGGAGACGAAATAATCGAAGGCCCCGGAGGCCCGAAACATCCCGATGGCCACGAGGATCATCACGAGAAAGGGGATGATGCGCACCGCCACCTGAAACCCTTCCTTTCCCCCTTCGCAGGCGGCCTCGTAAACCGGAACTCCTCGCAGGTAGCCAAAGACCAAAAGAGAGAGAATGAGAAGAGGCACCAGGCCAAAGGAGACAAAGCCCTTCAGGGTGGAGACCGAAGGGGCCACCCAGAGGTGTTTCAGGAAGGCCACCGTAAGAAAAATGAGAAGGCCCGCGATCAAAAACTTCTCGGCGCGAGAGATCTCGTAAAGGAGGCCTTTTCCCTCTGCCTCCTCTTCGGCTTCGGCCTTAAGAAGCTCCTCTGGAGGGGCGGGTTCGGGGCCGTAGAGGCGGGCCAGAAACTTGGCTGCCAGCACCGCGGCCAGCGTGGAACAGGTGGTGGCGAAAAGGGTGGGCAGGATGATGGCCGCGGGCTCCGAAGCCCCGGCAGCGGCCCGCACCGCAATCACCCCCAGCGGAAGGAGGGTCACGTTTGAGGTGTTGATGGCGAGGAAGAGACACATGGCGTCGGTGGCCCGCTCCGGATGAGGGTTCAGGCGCTGGAGCTCCATCATGGCCTTGATCCCGAGAGGGGTGGCCGCATTTCCGAGCCCCAGGGCGTTGGCCGAGATGTTCATGACCATGGCGCTCATGGCGGGATGCTCCGGAGGAACGTTGGGAAAGAGCTTTCTCAGGATGAACCTGACCCGCCGGGCGATGATCGCAAGGAGCCCCCCTCTTTCCGCCACTTTCACCAGCCCCAGCCAGAAGGTCATGGCCCCGATGAGACCTATGGC
This sequence comes from Thermodesulfobacteriota bacterium, assembly GCA_013153725.1. Classification (GTDB taxonomy): domain Bacteria; phylum Desulfobacterota; class Thermodesulfobacteria; order Thermodesulfobacteriales; family Thermodesulfatatoraceae; genus Thermodesulfatator. The sequence continues at coordinate 12,404 of JAADDY010000065.1, read as the reverse complement.
AAGGTTCACCGCGGCCTTGGCCGCCTCGAAGGAAACCTTCGTAACCTCCTCGAAACGACCCGTCCAGGCGGCGCTCACCACCGCGAGAGCCACGAGATAGAACCAGATGCGATTCATTACCGCCGGGCGAGACATTCAGGAGGCCTTTTTCGTAGGGAGCTGATTGATGAGACTTGCGAGATAGGCGGCGCCGAAACCGTTGTCGATGTTGACCACCGCTACCCCCGGGGCACAACTGTTGAGCATGGCCAGAAGCGGAGCCAAGCCGGAGAAGTTGGCCCCGTAGCCCGTGCTGGTGGGCACCGCCACGATGGGGGCGTCCACGAGCCCCGCCACGAGCGACGGCAGGGCCCCCTCCATCCCCGCTACGCAGATGATCACCCGGGCCTCTTGCAGGAGTTCAAGATGGGCGAGCAAACGGTGCACCCCTGCCACGCCAACGTCTAGGAGGCGTTCGACCCGGTTGCCGAAAAGCCGCGCACAGACGAAGGCCTCTTCCACCACCGGAAGATCCGCCGTGCCTCCGCTCACCACCAGGATGAAACCTTCTTCCGGGGCCTCTGCGGGGTTGGAGGAAAGGAGCCGGGCGCGGGGATGATAACTGAGAGCGGGAAATCTCTTAAGGAGCCTGCGGGCCTTTTCTTCTTCCAAGCGGGTCACCAGAACACGTGCGCCCTTCTCAAGAAGGGAAGAGATGATCTTCTCGAGCTCCTCTTCGCCCTTTCCCGGGCCGTAAATCACCTCGGGGAAATGCTTGCGAAGGGCCCGGTGATGATCGAGCTTGGCAAAGTTCAGGTCTTCAAACGGGAAGAAAGAAAGGGCCTTTTCAGCCTCGGCAGGACTTAGCTCCCCGCGGGCCACCCTCTCAAGGATCTCACGCAGCCTTTTCATGCCGGAAGCATCTTGAAGAAGAGACCTTTGAGATAGTCGAGTTGCTGGCGATATTGCTCCTCAAGCTGTCCTTTGAGTTTTTGCCACTCCTGCTGAAACTGAGGGTGCATCTCCATGTCAACCTTTACGTCTTCACCGTATTGCTGCTTCAGAGCTTCTTCCATCTCGGCCATCTGGACCTTGAATTGCTGTTTGAACTGCTCGTAGAGCTGCTTTTGTTGCTGGTGATATAGAAGGAGAAGCTTCTTGATCTCGGCGGTGAGCTGTTTCACCTGCGGAAAGTCGGCAAAAATCTGTTCCAAACCCTTGAGAACCTTTTCGATCTCGGAGAAGGCGTGTTCGTCGCGGGGGAAGACGATATTGCGAACCAAAGTGTCCACGGCTCCTCTCACGACCAGGGGTTTGTCTTCGGGATTTACGCTGGCAAGCTCTTTCAGGAGGTTGAATTCTTTTTCGGACAGAAATTTGGCCGCGAGCCTCCGGCCTTCTTTGACGAGTTCTTCTCGGCGAAGCTCTTCTTTGGAGGCCTTGCCGATCTTGGCCGCCTTTTCCAGGGCAATTTCAAGGGTGCTCTTTATCTCCTCCCCCATGGTACCCTCCAGTATGGCAAAATAATGGGAACAGACCCGGTTAGGCGATAAAATAGTGAATTCCTGGGGTTAGTCAATGAAACAAGCGGTCAAAAAGAAGTCTTGCCTCCCCCATTCCCTCTGGTAGGTTTTGAGACGTGTCGAGATGGAAGAAAGCCTTAGAAAAAAGCCGGGCCTTGCGCCTGGTGCGGCGCGTGGTTCTTTTCGGGGCCGGGATGCTGGTGGGATATCTCGTGGTCAGGCGTAAACCGTGATGAAGCTCTTCTGGGCGACCTTTCTGGCCATCTTCCTGGCAGAGCTGGGAGACAAAACCCAGCTCGCCACGCTGGTCTTCGCCGCGAGGAGCGAAAACCGCCTGATCATCTTCTTCGCCTCGGCTCTCGCTCTCGTGTTTGCAAGTGCCCTTGGCGTGCTCGCGGGAAAGCTCCTGGGAGACCACCTTTCCCTGCGCTATGTGCGCCTCATCGGAGGGGGGCTCTTCATCCTCCTCGGCATCGCCATGCTTCTGGGGAAGCTCTGATGCTCACACCACTTGAGAAGAAACTAGTCTCCGCCCTCAGCGAAGGCCTGCCTCTCGTGCCGCGGCCCTACGCCGCTCTGGCCGAAAGGCTGGGAGTCACAGAAGAAGAAGTAATCGAAGCCATCAAGAAGCTCCGGGAAAGGGGCATCATCAGGCGTCTCGGGGGCACCATACGTCACGACCGGGCCGGCATTAAAGGAAACGTCATGGTGGCCTGGCGGGTGCCGGAGTCTCGCCTCGAGGAGATCGGGGAAAAATGCGCCTCCTTTCCTTTCATCACCCACTGCTACGTGAGGCGCACCTATCCGGACTGGCCCTACAACTTCTACACCATGGTGCATGCCGAAGACGAAGAAGTGTGCCGCAAGCTGGTAGAAGAACTAGCCCGGGAGCTTGATCTTTCAGATTACGTGCTCCTCTTTACGGAGAAAGAAATCGTCCGCCGCATGCGGCGCTATTTCGCCGAAGAATTTTGAAAAAGGAGGCCTGAAAATGGCAGGAACGCTTTCGAAACGCTTTTTCGAAGAAGCGCAAAAGGTGATCCCCGGAGGAGTGAACAGCCCGGTACGGGCCTGCAAATCCGTAGGGGCCGATCCGGTCTTTTTTGCCGCCGGGGCCGGGCCTTACATCATCGATGTCGACGGCCAAGAATACATAGACTACGTGGCCTCCTGGGGGCCGCTCATCCTGGGGCACGCCCACCCCGAGGTCATCGCCGCCGTCCAGGAAGCCGCGGAATCCGGCACGAGTTTCGGGGCTCCCACCTGGCGGGAGGTAGAACTCGCGCGCCTCATCTGCGAAATCTTCCCCTCGATCGAGAAGGTCCGCCTGGTGAACTCCGGCACCGAGGCCACCATGAGCGCCGTGAGGCTGGCCCGCGGGTTCACCGGCCGCAAAAAGATCATCAAGTTCGACGGCTGCTATCACGGGCACGCGGACTCCTTTCTGGTAAAAGCAGGCTCAGGGGTTGCCACGCTTGGCATCCCTGGGAGCCCGGGTGTACCGGAAGAAATCGTCCAGAACACCATTTCGCTGCCCTTCAACGATCTTTCCGCCGTGGAGGAAGCCTTCGCCAAGGCCGGAGAGGAGATCGCCTGTGTCATCGTGGAGCCCATCGCCGGCAACATGGGGGTGGTGCCACCGGTGGCCGGGTTTCTCGAAGGGTTGCGAGAGATCACTCGCAAACACGGGGCCCTCTTGATCTTCGACGAGGTCATCACGGGCTTTCGAGTGAGCCTTTCCGGGGCCCAGGGCCTTTACGGCGTAGAGCCTGATCTCACCTGCCTCGGGAAGATCATCGGCGGAGGGCTTCCGGTGGGGGCCTACGGAGGAAAGGCCGAGATCATGGCCCACATCGCCCCGGAGGGCCCGGTCTACCAGGCCGGGACCCTTTCGGGGAACCCCATCGCCGTGGCGGCAGGGATCGCCACTCTGAGGGTGCTCATGCGGCCCGGGATCTACGAAAGGCTTGAAGAACTTTCGGCACGGCTGGCAGAGGGCCTGAAGGAGGCTGCCCGGGAAGCCGGCGCCAGGGTGACCTTCAACCGCGTGGGCTCCATGATGACCTGCTTCTTCCGTGAAGGAGAGGTGAAAAACTTTGCCAACGCCTCGGCCTCGGACACCGAGCGTTACGGAGCCTTCTGGAGGGAAATGCTCAAAAGAGGGGTCTACCTCGCACCCTCTCAGTTTGAAGCCGCCTTCGTCTCCCTGGCCCACACCGAGGAAGAAATAGACCTCACCATCGAGGCGGCCAGGGAAGCCTTCCGAGCCGTAGCTTAAGAGGAGAAGGCCCGGACGGGCCTTCTCCGAAGATTACTTCTTCTTTTTGAGCCAGGGCATCATAGCCCGCAGCCTGGCCCCCACCTCTTCAATGGGGTGCTCGGCCTCCCGGCGCCTCAGGGCGTTCATCACCGGGCGGTTGGCCTGGTTCTCGAGGATCCATTCCCGGGCAAACCGGCCCGACTGGATCTCCTCCAGGATGCGTTTCATTTCCTTTTTAACCTCTTCGTTTATCACCCTCGGCCCGCGGGTAAGGTCTCCGTATTCCGCGGTGTCACTTATGGAGTAACGCATGAACGCCAGGCCACCCTCGTAGATGAGATCCACGATGAGCTTGAGCTCGTGACAGCATTCAAAGAAGGCGATCTCCGGCTGGTAGCCGGCTTCCACCAGGGTCTCGAAACCGGCCTTGATGAGGGCCGAAACCCCGCCGCAAAGCACGCACTGTTCGCCGAAGAGGTCTGTCTCGGTCTCTTCCCGGAAGGTGGTCTCAAGGACGCCGGCCCGGGTGCCGCCGATCCCCTTGGCATAGGCCAGCGCACGCTGGAAGGCCTTGCCGGTGGCGTCCTGCTCCACGGCGATGAGACAGGGCACCCCGGCCCCGCGCTCGTACTCCCGCCGCACCAGATGCCCCGGGCCCTTGGGGGCCACCATGGTAACGTCTACGTCCGGGGGAGGAACGATCTGGCCAAAATGGATGTTGAACCCGTGGGCGAACATGAGCATCTTGCCGGCTGAAAGGTTGGGTTTGATGGCCTGTTTGTAGATCTGGGGCTGGATCTGATCCGGCACCAGCACCATGATGACGTCCGCCTTGGCACAGGCCTCCTCCGGCGGCAAGGGCTCAAAACCGTCGGCCTTGGCCCTCTCGTAACTGGCGCCTCCTTTGCGGAGCCCCACGATAACGTTGAGGCCACTGTCTCGCAGGTTGAGGGCGTGAGCGTGACCCTGACTCCCGTAGCCCAGAATGCAGATGGTCTGATTCTCGAGATAGGAAAGATCTGCGTCCTGATCGTAATAGATCTTCATGGCTTGCCTCCTTCTAAGGACTTCGAGGCCTTAGATAGCACAAATGTCCCGAACCTTCATCAAAATTTCCGGCCACCTTCAAGACAGGTGCTTATTTCGGCAAGGGTGGGCACGGCGGCCAGCGTGCGGCGCGTGACGGACCTTGCCGCAAGACAAAGGGCAAACTCAAGCGCCACAAGCGGCTTCCTCGAGGCGTAAAGCATGGCAAAGAAGGCCGCCGCAAAGATATCTCCCGCCCCGGTGGTGTCCACCACCCTGGAAACAGGATAGGCCGGGCGGAAAATTTCTCCTCCCTCCCAGAAGAGGGTGGCACCCCGCGCACCCTTGGTAACCACCAGATGGCGGGCCTTCTCCTTAAGGGCGGGGAGGAGCTCTTCGGCAGCGGAAAGGTCCTCGACACTCACCACCAGGGCCTCAAAGCGCGGCCAGCGGGAGACATCGGGAGCCACGTGTCTTACCGTGCCGTCGGCCTCCACCCGGCGAAACCAGCCCTGCGGATTGGCCACCAGGAAATCTGTTTCAAAGAGCGAGACCTCTTCCGGTGAGACTTCGTCGAGCACCGGAGCGATGTGCACGATTTCGGCCCGTCGCCAGCGGGGAGGGAGCCTCTTCAGAGGAAGGGAAAGGGCCCTGGCAAAGACGTACTGGCGCCTGCCAGCGGGGGTTTCGATATTCTTGAAGGTGGTGGTCTCGTGAGCGCCAAAGTGGTAGAAGAAGAGCTCCGGGAAGAGGTTATCGAGGTCTTTTTCCGCCGAAGAGGTGATGACCCCGGTTTCAAAACCCAGGCGCCGGGCCAGAAGACCGGCATAGAGCACGGCTCCTCCGTAATAGAAGGCCCCGTTTGCGAGATCTTTTGTGAGATGTCCCACTAGAAGATAACGCGCCATCGGGTTTAAAATGCTAACATGCTCGATCACCAGACGCTTCTCGAACTTTTTGAGAAGGCCGACCAAATCCTGAGCGAGAAAGGAATCATCGGAGAGATCGCCCTCTACGGGAGCTCGGCCTTTGTCTTTGCCTTTTCGGAAAGGAGTGATACGCAAGATCAAGATATTGACGCCTATCTTGCACCCAAAGAAGAGGTGGTAGAAGCCCTCAAAGAAGCGGCAAAAGAGTTGAGGCTCGATTTTGAAAACGAAGATTGGATCAGCTCTGCGGTCTTCAAATACGTATACGCGTACGCAAGACCACCCCGGGAACTAGAAACGATCTTTGAAGGCTCCCATCTGAGGGTTTTCGTTCCGGCGGTCCGCTATCTTTTGGCCCTCAAAATCTTTGCCGCGCGTGAAGATAGAGATTTTCAAGATGTCTTACTCCTGGCCCAAAAGCTCGGGATCCAAAGTGAAAAAGAATTGGAAGAAGCTTTTGGAAGAGTCTTCCCGGCTTCCTATCTCGACGAACGTCGAAGACTTTTCATCAAAGAGGTGGCTCGTGTCCTCCCGAAAAGGCAGAAGAAATTTGACCTCCCGGCGCTGGCCTCTCTCCTGGAAGAGGATCTTGAGAGAAAATGGCGCTATATCCTCGTCTTTGTGAACAAAATTCTCTGGATTCAGAGCCGGAAAAAGATATACGACCTCCTTTCCGAACCCGAGACGTTTGATCCCAGAGTAAAGGCCATTTGTGCCTCCCTTGCGGAATGGCTGGCAAGCAAAAAGGGGCTCACCCCACCGGCCTGGACCGAGAAGGTGGGGCCGAGCCCGGAGGCCGTTTACCTCCTGCCACTCAAGACCCGGAGGCTTGTCATGAAGGCCTTCATTCGTTCCCCGGTGGCCTTCCGGAAGAGGCACATCTTCATCGACTCGCTCGAAGGCGCGGTTTGATTCCTTGCTTTACAAGCCCGCCACGAATATTACTTTTTCGATAGGTTTTCAGGAGAGGAGGAAACATGGGGCGTCTCAAAGTGGTGGATTCAGACCGATGCGTAGGGTGCCAGCTCTGCATGTTTGCCTGCCAGCGCCGTAGTGGAACCGCGGGGCTTGCCCAGTGCGCCATTCATGTTCGCTCCCGGGGAGGTCTCTCTCGGGGGCTCACGGTAATCGTCTGTCGGGCCTGTGAAGACCCGCCGTGTCTGGCAGTCTGCCCCACGGGAGCCCTTGTCAAACGCCGGGGCGGAGGAGTGGTGCACTCTCCCAAGAAGTGCATAGGCTGCGGTTTCTGTCGAGAAGCCTGCCCCCTTCAGGCCATCTTCTGGAACGACGAGACTCAAAAGCCTGTAATCTGTGTCCACTGTGGCTACTGCGCTTCGTATTGTCCGCACCACGTCTTAAAAGTAGAGGAGGCCCAAAGTGCTACCTAAAGATCCTCTCAGGCGAGTCCTTTACATTGACCTTACCAACCGCCGGTTTTGGGTAGAGGAAAGGCCGGAGCTTTTCGCCGAAAACATCGGGGGTACCGGGGTCGCAAGCGAGCTCCTGAAAGAGGAGTGCCCCGCGGGAATAGATCCAAAGGACCCCAAAAACCCCATCATCTTCGCCGTGGGCCCGGCAAACGGCCTCTTCCCCATCGCCTCCAAGACGGTTTCCATGTTTCTCTCTCCGCACAACAGGCTCCTTGGTGAGAGCCACGCCGGGGGTAGAAGTGCCCTGGCCTTGAGGCTTGCGGGCTACGGTGCGGTGGTGATCCGCGGGGCAAGTGAGATCCCCGTCTATCTGGTGATAGAGCCGTCCGGCGTGAAGTTTCGTGATGCCCGGGGCCTCTGGGGCCTCACGGTTTCGGAGACCGGACGTTTCATAAGGGAGTGTGAAGGGGGGAGCGGATTGCGAAGCATCCTGCGCATTGGACCCGCCGGAGAAGCAGGATGCACCTTTTCTTGCGTGGTTGCGGAAACCTATCGTCATTTCGGAAGGCTGGGGCTCGGAACGCTCTTCGGGGCCAAAAAGCTCAAAGCCATCGTCATCTATGGCAAAAGGGCCCTTCCGGTAAAGGATCGCAAACTCTATCGTCAAACCTACGACGAGATCCTTCAGAAACTAAGAGAGACCCCTTCCCTCCGGAAGTACCACGACGTCGGCACGGCGGTGAACGTGATTCCGCTCAACAAACTGGGGGCCCTTCCCACCAGGAACCTCAAGCAAGCCCGCTTCGAGGGGGCGGAAAAGATAAGCGGAGAATATTTCGCTCAAAATCTCCTGGGGCGAAGACTCGCCTGTACACACTGCCCCATGGCCTGTATTCACCTGGCAGCCTTGCGCACCCCTTACGAAGACGAGCCCTATTTTTACAAGACCACCTTCATCTCTTACGACTACGAACCCATTTACGCCAACGGCAGCATGCTCGGCATCGACTCCGCCGAGGGAATCCTCCGCCTCCTGGATCTCATAGACAACCTGGGGCTTGACGCCATGAGCACCGGGGTGGTACTGGCCTGGGCCACCGAGGCCTTTGAGCGCGGCCTCGTCTCCAAAGAAGAGACCCTCGGGCTTGAGCCACGCTTTGGAGACGTGGAAACCTATCTCAAGATGCTTCCCCTTCTAGCCCGAAGGGCCAACGATTTCTACGACGCCCTGGCCCAGGGGGTAGACTTTGCGGCCCGGCGTTTTGGAGGAGAAGACTTTGCCCTGGCCTTCGGGGGGAACGAAATGCCGGGTTACCATACCGGCTACGGGGCCCATCTTACACACCTTACCGGTTCTCGCCACAGCCACCTTGATTCCGCAGGTTACAGTTACGACCAGAAGCTTCCGCGGGAGGAAATAACTCCGGAAAATCTGGCCAAAAAACTCTACGCGGAGGAGGTATACCGCCAGATACTCTCTTCGGCGGTGTGCTGTTTCTTCGGCCGCAGCGTCTATAACTACGAAACCCTGGCGCGGATATTCACCGTTTCGGGGTTCGAATACTCTCCTGAAGATCTCGAAAGAATCGGCGAGAAAATCCTTAAGCGCAAATATTCCTTCAAAAAAGAGCGCGGTTTTGCCCTCAAAAAGCTGAGAATTCCCAGAAGGATTTTGGAAACCATCTCCGCTCAGGGTAAACTTGAAGAAAGTTTCTTTCGCCAGGCTCTTTCAGCCTACGAAAAGCTCCTTGAGGGAGGTCAAGGATGAGGATCGTCATTAAGCTTTACTACGAAGAGACCTGGGTAGCCAGGGGTGAGGGGTTCTATCTCACCGCACCATCTCTTTTAGAGCTCAAGGAACGTCTTGAAAACTCCCTTGCAGAAAGGGGGCTTTTCCCCGGAAATGAAGTCGCCCTTATCTTCGACCGGGCGAGGATGCCTTCCTGGCTCGTAAGAGAGATCGACTATAAGGAAATCCTCCTGAAATAGAAAGGCCCCGCAGAGCGGGGCCTCAAGTGTTAGAGAAGGTCGAGTTCTTTCAGTTTCTCTTCGGTGGGTCTCCCATCCTCCCAGCCGCGCACCTTATAATACTCCGGAAGCATCTCAGAGAGTTTCACCACCTGGCCCTCATTGGGACCTTCGGGCATGGGCTCTTTGAGGAGACGCTCGGGGAGGGTGTCTTCCGCCGGGTCAAGGCCAGCCTTGAGGTTGAAGACCCGCTCCAGGTTCCAGATGCGCTCCCCGCAGAGCATCATTTCTTCGAGGGTGTAGTCGAACCCCGTGGCTGCCGCCAGGAGATCCCGGTAATCGCCGGCAGAGAGGGCAAAAGAAGTGAAGAGACAGATCCCCAGGGAGTCTATCACCGCGGTGAGATCCTGAAAGGTCTTCACCCAGGTGGCCTTCCCTTCGGTGGAATGAGGATCGAGTTTTTCGGGAATGCCCAGAATTTCGGGGGCGATGAGATAAGCTCTCACGTGGCATCCGCCGCGGTTTGAAGTGGCGTAGGCCAGCCCCTGAGCCTGGGCCCCGCGCGGGTCGTAGGCCGGAAGCTCCTGCCCTTTTACCGCCATGGCAAGCTCGGGCTTGCCGTAAGCCCTGGCAAGCCGGGCCGAACCTTCGGCAAGCCTGTCCCCCAGGCCCTGGCGGTAGGCAGTGGCGTGGGTGTAGTAGATGATAGCCTCGGAGCTTCCGAATTTGAGGGCCGGGCCAGGGCCCAGATCTTCCTTTGGAAGGTGACCCTTCTCGTAAAGCTCCATGGCACAGGCGATGGTAACGCCGCAGGAGATGGTATCAAGACCGAGGCGGTTGCAGAGAAAATTGGCCTCGGTGATGGCGATGAGATCCTTCACCCCGCAGCAGGCCCCGTAAGCCCAGCCGCTTTCGTATTCCGGCCCCTCGCCTTTGCTGCGGGTGGGAAGCTCGGTCACCCGGGCACATTTGATGGGGCAGGCGTAACAGCCCCGATTCTTCTTGAGATAACCCTTCTCCACCAGGGCCTCTCCGCAAACCTCGGCCGTATCCTCGAAGACACCGGTCTGAAAGTTGCGGGTGGGATAGAGGCCGTTTTCGTTGATGATGTTGTCGAGCACCTTGGTGCCAAGCTTCGGAAGCCCTTCTCCGGTGACCGGGTTTTCGCGAAGGATTTCGGTCTTTTCGCGGATGAATCTCTTGAAGACGTCTTCGTCAGGGGCCTGCGGACGTTTGCTCCCCCGCACGATGACGGCTTTGAGCTTCTTGGCCCCCATCACCGCTCCCACCCCCGAACGGCCCGCGGCCCGATGTTTGTCGTTGATGACGCAGGCGAAGCGGACGAGGTTTTCCCCCGCCGGGCCGATACAGGCCACCTTGGCCTTCTGGTCGCCAAACTCTTCTCGCAACCTGTCGGTGGCTACGTCGGTCTCAAGGCCCCAGAGATCATCGGCAGGTTTGAGAGCGACTTCATCGTCCCGGATGGAGAGATAGACGGGCCTTTCGGCAGCCCCTTCGAAGATGATCATGTCGTAGCCCGCGGCCTTGAGCTCCGCCCCGAAATGCCCCCCGGAATTGGAAGAGGCAATGAGACCCGTGAGAGGGCTCTTGCACACCACCATGTAGCGCCCACCTGCGGGGGCGGAGGTGCCGGTAAGGGGCCCGGTGGTGAAGATGAGCACGTTTGCGGGAGATAGGGGATCTGCGGTGGGATCCATGAGATTCGAAAGATAATAAGAGGCAAGCCCCCGACCACCGATGAATTTTCGCAAAATCTCCGGATCAGGGGTCTCTTTGCGGATTTCACCCGTGGAGAGGTTGACCCTCAAAATGCAACCCGCATAAGTCCCCGGCATGGCGACCTCCTTGCATCTTTTTTGGCAAGCTTAGCAAAAGTGGCCTTGCAGGGGAAGGAAAAAGCTACCAGTCGCGCGGTTTGGCAAGGATCTCGCGCACCTTGAGACTGAAAAGCTTGTTGGAGGGCATGGCCTTGATGATGGCCACGGTATCTGCCCCACGAGCCGTACCAGCCACGGCGATGACGTCTTCGGGAGGAATGAGGCCGGCATCGCAGGCCATGAGCACAATCTCCACGCAGACCTTTATACCCTGGCCAAAGAGCCTCAGGGTGTTGGCAATGAGATCCTGCTGGGAATAGTGCTGAAGCTCCCTGATGGCGGTGCCGATGTTGCGGAAGACCATGGTGCCGGTGTAGACCTTTGCCCCGCGGTCTTCAAGCTCCTGCCGGCGTTCGGGAGTGAGTTCCAGCCTGCCGGGCTCCCGAAACCCCACGTTGTGGGTAACCACCACGAGGTTTACATCTTCGCCCTCAAAGATCTCACAGGCCTTAAGCCCCGTATCACCGAAGGTGGAAGCCACCACCACGTGAGGGATACCTCGCTCCTTGAAGGCTTCGTAGGCGATCCTGAGGGCCTCCTCGGTATTTTGTTTGCCAGCCTTTTCGAACCAGACACTCATCACAGAAACCCTTGCGACACGTTTGCAAAAAGAAACCAAAGAGAAGCTCCGACCAGAGACATATTAAAATAGGTTGCCATCTCTGGTCAAATCGACAGGGATATGACAGAATTTGGAATATAGAGAGCTATCATCAGGAGAAGGCCATGGCAGAAAATATTCCGCAGGAATTGCTGGATTTTTGGAAAAAACGGGAAGAAATCGCAGCTATTTATCTGCTTCCCACTTCTACTCCCAAAATGAAAGACATCCTCCTCTGGATCACCCAGAGCAACCTGTCGTATTTCGATAGGCTCGATCTCTATTATCCCCGCGAAAAGAGGAAGCCGGATCTGCACGTTTACCCCATTACCAAACAGGAGTTTGAATCCTGGCCGGAATCGATTCGCAAAACGGTCCAGGAAACTCTCCGGAGATCGAAACTCCTCTGGAAACGCCAAGATGTGGACTAAGATATACGGCCCCCTGGCCCTGCTGGCCCTGCTGGTAAGCGAAATCCTGCTCTTCAGGGGAAACCGTTTTGTCGGGCAATGGTTCTATTGTTTCGCATGGTGGCCTTACATCTTCTTCGTGGACTGGCTGGTCAAGAGGAAGACCGGCCGCTCCCTCATCTGTGATCGTACCGGGGAGTTTCTGGCCCTCATCCCCTGGTCCACCTTCATCTGGCTGATCTTCGAGTGGTTCAACCTCTTCCTCAAGAACTGGCACTATGTGGACATCGTTCCGGAAACTCCCTGGCGCTGGTGGGGCTACTTTATCTCTTACGGCACGGTACTTCCCGGTCTCTTCGAAACCTATGAGCTCCTCGTCGCCTATGGCGTGCTAAAGAAGGCCAAAGCTCCTCCTCTTTCCGACGCCCGCAAGCTCTATC
>JAADDY010000104.1 GCA_013153725.1 Thermodesulfobacteriota bacterium | reverse complement strand
ACCTTGAGTTTGACCCAGCGGTCCTCAAAGCGCCCCGAATCGTTGTAGGTGAGGCTTGTGAGGCGGTTTTCGTAATTCCCGTCGAACCCCGGAAGGAGCCCGAGCTTCACCAGGAGCTGAAAACCATTGCAGATCCCGATGATGAGCCCCCCGCGCTCGATGAGCTTCAAGACCTGGTCAAGCAGCCTCTCACCGCTTCCCTTCACCCGCGCGTAACGGAAACGATGGGCCCCGGCCTGAGCCGCTCCGAGATGGTCTCCGTCCAGAAACCCTCCGGGGAGACAGAGAAGATGGTAATCGTCTATGCGCTTCTCTCCGTAAATGAGGGAGCTCAGATGGACGATGTCGACCTGGTCGGCCCCGGCAATCTTACAGGCGTAAGCGGTCTCCCTCTCGCAGTTGGTACCGTACCCGGCTGTAACAATCACCTTTACCTTGGCCATGGGTTGCCTCCGCCTTGCACAAAGGGATAGAGGATGGTTTACATTTAACATGCCCTTTCAGGCGAAACAATTCCTTTACGCGGCGCTTCTGGTGGCCCTGCTTCTTTCAGCGGCCCGGGCCGAGATCTCCATCGTGGACGACCGCGGCGTGAAAATAACCCTCTCCCATCCTCCCCGGCGGATCGTCTCTCTCTACGGCGCTCTCACCGAGACCGTGGCGGCCCTCGGCAGGTGTGAAAACATCGTGGGGGTTACGGCCCACGAAAACTACCCCCCTTGCATCCTTGAGAAACCCAAGGTGGGCACCCACCTGCGCCCGAATCTTGAGATCATCCTCTCCCTCAGGCCGGATCTCATCCTCCAGGGCTCGGTCTCCCGAGGGGGGCTCTTTGCGGTGCAGCAGCTCGAAGCCCAGGGGCTCAAGGTCGCGGTCTTCAATCCCTACACCATCGAGATGGTCTTCTCCACCATCGAAAGGGTGGGAACCCTCCTTGCGGCCCAGGAAGAAGCCGCAAGGCTCCTCTCCACCTTGAGAGAGAGGTTGCGACTTCTCGAAAAGAAGGTCTCGCAGGTCTCCTCAAGGCCCCGGGTCTTCTACGAGGTCTCCTACCCTTCCCTTCTGGCGGCAGGGCAAAGGCACATCGTAAACGACCTCATCGAGAAGGCTGGCGGGGTGAACGTCGTCCAGATCCCCAAGAAACTGGCAAGAGTCTCGCCGGAGATGATCATCAAATGGGCCCCGGAAGTCTACATCATTCAGAAAGGCCCCATGAACAAAAACCCCACCCCGCCTGAGAAACGGCCTTATTTCAAGATCCTTCCCGCCGTGCAGGCCGGGCGGGTCTACTACGTGGATGAATTCCTCTTTGCCAGGCCCGGGCCCAGGGTGATAGAGGCCCTCGAAGAGATGTTCCGAATCCTGCACCCGGAACAGCCATGAAACTTGCCCTTCTTGCCCTCCCCTGGCCCCTTTTCAACCGCCCATCCGTGCAACTCGGGGTGCTTAAGGGTTACCTGCGCAGCGTGTGGCCGGAACTCGAGGTAAAGACCTACCACCCCTACCTCAAAGCCGCCCACGACCTGGGTTTTGAGCTTTATCACGAAATCTCCCAGAGCAGCTGGCTCTCAGAGGCCCTTTCCTTTGCCATGCTCTACCCTGAAATGGCGGAGAAGGCCGCCAAACTGGCCCGCAAAGAGGCCCGCAGACGGGGTCTTTCCTTCTCCTTTGAAAAGACCCTTACCACCCTAAAGAGAAGCCTCGAGGATTACCTCGCCTCCCTGCCCTGGGAGGAATTTCGCGCCGTGGGGCTTTCCGTCTGCCTCAACCAGCTCGGAGCCTCCCTCTGGGCCGCGCGCTGGATAAAGGCCCGCTTCCCTGATCTTCCCCTCATCCTTGGCGGCTCCTCCTGCGCCGAAGACCTTGGAAGAAGCCTCCTTTCCACCTTCCCCTGGGTGGATTTCGTGGTCAACGGAGAGGGCGAAAGGCCCCTTCGTCTCCTCCTGAGGCATCTCTTCCTCGGGGAAGCCTTTCCCGAAGCCGGGGTCTTTTACCGTCAAAACGGTGAGATCTCAGGCGGGGGCACCCTTGAGCTCCCGCCGGCGGAGCTCCCTTCCCCTCTTTACGAGGACTATCTGCGCGAGGTGATGGAGCTTCCGCCGGAGAAGCGCTTCTTCCCCATGATTCCCCTTGAGGCAAGCCGCGGGTGCTGGTGGTTCAAGTGCCGGTTCTGCAACCTCAATCTTCAGTGGCACGGTTTCCGTAAAAAGCCCCTGCCGCAGGTGGTGCGGGAAATCGAGGCCCACGCGAGGGCCGGCTTCCTGGACTTCGCCTTCATGGACAACTCCCTGGCCCCCAAAGAGGCCCGCAAGCTCTTCGAGACCCTCGCCTCTCACGGAAGGGATTACCAGATCTTTGCCGAGCTCCGGGCCTGCCACCGACGGGAGGATTATCTCGCCTTTGCCCGAGGGGGGCTTAAGTGGGTCCAGATCGGGATCGAGGCCCTGAGCTCCTCCCTCCTCAAACGTCTGAACAAGGGCACCAGGCTGATGGATAATGTGGCTGCCATGAGGCACTGTGAAGAGGCCGGCCTGGTACTTGAGGCCAACCTCATCCTCGAGTTTCCGGGAAGCAGCCCCGACGAGGTCGAGGAGACCTTAAAGAGCCTGCCCTTTGTCTTTCCCTTCCGTCCCCTCACCACGGTTTCCTTCTGGCTTGGTTACGGGAGCCCTGTTTTCAGGAACCCCCGGGCGTTTGGCCTGAAGCGCCTCTACCCCCATCCCTATTATCGCTATCTCCTGCCGGAGGGGGTCCTCAAGCGCCTGACCCCTCTCATCTGGGCCTATGAGGGTGATCGCCGGGCCCAGGCCAGGCTCTGGCGACCGGTGCGGGAGGCCGTCTCCCGCTGGGAAAGACTCTGGCAGGAACTCAAAAGGCGCCACGGACCCCTTCTCTCCTACCGGGACGGCGGAGATTTCCTCTTGATACGGCAGGTACTTCCAGACGGAAGTATCCTTCACCACCGCCTCAAGGGCACCTCCCGGGAAATCTATCTCTTCCTTACAGACGTCAGAAAATTCGAAGAGATCGTCTCCCGCTTCCCGGGCCTTCCGGCCACAAGCCTCCGGAGCTTTCTCGAAGATCTCCGGCAGAAAAGGCTTGTCTTTCAAGAAGGGGAAGAGTTCCTGGCGCTTGCTATTCCCCGCGCCCACAGAGACAGCGTTTGAGGAGCTTCGAGATCCTTTCGGCCAGGGTCTCGGGGTCTTCCTGATG
>JAADDY010000006.1 GCA_013153725.1 Thermodesulfobacteriota bacterium | reverse complement strand
AGCTTTGCCGGAAGTGAAGGAGAGCTCGTTCTCACACCCGGGTGCTGTGTTCGCGTAACCGCGGGGGCACCCGTGCCAGAGGGAGCTTCCGCCGTCCTGGCTGAAGAATTCAGCAGGAGAGAAGGAGACTTCGTCTTGGCCCTGGCAGACGCCCCCTCCGGGAAAAACATCCTCCGCAAAGGGGCCGATATATCCGCCGGAAGGCCGCTCCTCCCGAAAGGAAGCCTCCTTTCGCCAGCCAAAGTGGGCCTTCTGGCAGCCGGCGGCCTCTCAGAAGTAGAGATCTACCCCCGCCCGAGGGTCCTGATCCTGGCCACCGGCGATGAGATCGTGGCTCCGGGCAAACCCCTCAAACCCGGTCAGATCTTCGCGAGCAACCTGGTGACCCTGGCCTCCTGGTGCAAGCGTTTTGGCTTTGAGAATCAAACCCGCATCGTAAAAGACGACGAGAAAGCCCTCAAAGAGGCCCTGGAGGGCTTTCTCCGGGAACCCTTCGATGTTCTGCTCACCAGCGGCGGGGCCTGGCGGGGACCGCGCGATCTCGTGGTCAGACTCCTGGATGAAGCGGGCTGGCGGAAGATCTTTCACCGGGTCCGCATTGGGCCGGGGAAGGCCGTGGCCTTTGGTCTCCTGCAAGAAAAGGTCGTCTTTTGTCTCCCTGGTGGGCCACCCTCTAACCAGATGGCCTTCTTAAACCTTGCCCTGCCGGGGCTTTTCTTCGTGGCCGGGTTCAAAGAAGCCCCGTTTTCTAAGTTTCCCGTGCGCCTCAGAAAGACTCTCCGAGGAGAGAGGGGCTGGACCCAGCTCTTTCTCGGAAAGCTCGAAAAAGAAGGGAAAGAAATCTACTTCGAACCCCTGCCCCGAAAAAGCCGCCTGAGTTATCTCGCCGAAGGGGAAGCCCTGGTTCACATCCCGGAAGGGAAGGAAGAACTCGCCGCAGGAAGTCTCGTTTGTGCCCAAATACTCGAGCACCAGCGCCTCTGTTAACCAGCTATTTGAGCCGGTGTTCGAGGAAGTTGATCAAGAGTCTAGCGGCTTCGATGACCCGGCGGGCGTCTTCTCTCTCTAGGGGACCAAGCCCCAGATTGACCTCCTGAAAGAGATCGTCATGCTTGGCGAGACGACGAAAGTGATCGAGAAAGAGTGCGGCATCCTTTACCGGCTTCAAGGCGTACTGCCCCTCAGGAAACTGCGCCAAAAGCTTTACGAAGGATGATTCCGAGAGGCTCCTTCCCGCCTTCTTCTCCAGGGCCTTGAAAGCCTTGCGGGCTGCCTGCCAGGCCAAAAAGGCGGCCAGATCAGGATCTTCTTTAAGAAGCTCTTCGGCCTTTTTGAGGTCTGCCAGAGAACTCGCCAACCAGGAAGAGGAACGCTGGCTCTCGAGCTCTGGCGCCTCTTTGCCTTTCTGGCGGCGAAAAAGCCTGGAAAGCATCAGGCCTCCTTCGTGAGCAAGATTCCAGGCGGTACTCCAAGGGTCTCACACTTTATGACCACTCGCCGGTTAAGACGCCCCAGGGCCTCCTCCAGAAAGGGAAGCTCCTTGTGAGCCAGGGCCCGACTCTCTTCCCTGGCAAAGCGGAGAGAAAGCTCGAGAAAATCTTTGAGGAGCCTGAAATGGGCCGAAAGAAAACCGAGTTTTTCCAGAAAGACTTCCAGGACAAAGTAACGAGAATCACCCGCTTGTCTTTCACGGGACTCCCTTTCATAGAGATAACTCCAGAGAATCCTCTCCCCCCAGAAAAAGGGGACCAGAAATTGGCCTTCATTCCACAAACGCAGAAGGGTTTCCCGGAGCTCCTGTTTGAGAGGCATATTTTCGTCGTGAAAGAGTTCGAAAAGGGCCTTCTCCAGGGCCGGTTCCTTCGGAGAAGGTTCTCTGGAAAACACCCTCAAAGGTTCATCTGCGGAAAGATTTTTCTTTTGCAAGACAAACTTCTGCAAGAGTCGCGGAAAAACCTTCTCCGGCCTCTCGCTTTGCTCTTCGAAAAGCACAGAAAGCAAAAGAGGAGGACCGAGATCTGCCACCTTGAGCTTTATTCGCTGACCGGGCTTGAAGAGGCTGGAACTAACGGCGTCTGAAAGCAGGGCCTCAAGTCTCTCTCCCCCCACCCAAAGGGTAAGCAGCCTTCCGGCCAGAGTTTCCACCTTGGCCGTGAAGACCTTACCCGGTTTCAACAAATCAAGGAGCGTCTCGGGAACAAACCGGGGGGAAAGAGCCGGAGTCGTAACTTTAGGGGTCAGCATCTCAGGATCTCTTCTTCCCTGCCACCGAAAGGATGAGAGCCACTTCTCCCTCCTGGAGGCCGGTCTTCTTGGCAATTTCTGCGGTGGAAAGGCCTTTTTGTGCCAGGGAGAGGACCTTGCTACGCAGGGAGGAGGCGTCCTTACGGGAGTTCTCCCAGGCCGAGGCGCCGGTCTCAAGGGCAGATATCAGCCTCTCGGAAAGCTCCTTCTTCTCCGAGAGATTTTTGGAAAGACGCTCGCAGAGAGAATTAGCCGCCTCAAGCCTCTTGATGATCTCGTCCAGGGGTAAATTTCTGAGGCGGCGCACCTGAAAGAAGAGCAGGAGCACCATCACAAAGAGTAAGAGATCAAAAATCGCTTGCGCCAATAAGAAAGTGCCAATATCCCACATTTCAGACCCGAACGTCGATGAAACAGCCTTTGTTGGCGGATGATTTCCCCGCAGTTTCCCTCTTCTTGCTTTTCTTAAGTTTAGACGGTGTCTTCGCAGGTTGACGGCCCCCCGGCAGGCGTTCCTTGGGCTCTTCTACACGGAAGAGTGCGGGGGTAACGCTTATGGGGCCTCTGATGTCTTCCGGCATTTATTTCAAGATATAACCCGTAACCTGAAGGTCTACAGGTACTACACCACCTATCTTCTTTTTTGTCAAATATTCTTTGATTTCGCGCCGCAAAACTTCGGTTCCCTGTTTGGTCTCCCAGACATAAAGGGGAGCATTCTTGAAAAGACGATATATCTCTTCCCGCAAAATGGTCTCGTGTTGTTTGGCAATTTCGTATTCTTTGCTGTTGGCGTAGTACAGGAGGATCTTGGCCTTTACGAAGACGAACTCTCCCGTCTCACGCCGGTAAGGAATGAGAAAGTTTCGCAAAAAGAGGATCTTGCGGTCTTCCACCGCAATGGGCGAAACTGCCAGAGGTGTCTGGGGCTTTTCAGAGTTCGCAGGAGATGGTTGAGAGGGAGTCAGAGGCTGGGTTTTACTTTCGGCTCCGGAATCTAAAAAAGGAGGATTTTGATACAAATACCAGAAGGTGGCCAGCCCCGCCCCAAACAAGAGAAGCGGAACCAAGACCGCCAGGACCACGATTATAGAGCTCAGTATCCCTTTCTTGGGAGGTGGTTCCTCCTGAACCTCCTCAGGAGGCTCTTCCGGGACTTCTTCGGTTTCGTTTAATTCCTCGTCCCCTTCCAGGGGAAACTCGTCTTCCCCGAGAATGGTGGCTAAAGGATCATCTTCCTCCTCGACTTTCTCCTGAGACAAGGGCTCTTCCTCGACCTTTTCACTCTCTTCTTCGGAATGGTCTTCGACCTCTGAGGAATCATCTTCTTCCTGGCCCACCTTCTCTACAGACTCTTTTGAGTCTTCAGCGGGCTTATCTTTGTCGCTCTCATCTGAAGCTTCGTCGATCTCAGCAGAAGGAACCTCTTTTTCGTCTTCCTCTTCCGGGGGAGCTTCTCCTTCCCCCTTCGCAGGAGCCTCTTCGTCCTCTTTCGGAGTCTTCTCCTCCGGGGAAGGGTTCCTCGAAGCCTCCTCTTCAAAGAGGAGCTCGGCTAAGGGATCTTCCTCGACGTTACTATGCCCCTGGGGCTCCTTTTCTTTATCTTCGGACATTTAGATCAGCCAAAAATTTTCTGTAGTTTCTCCTGCAGGGTCTCCGGTGTAAAGGGCTTCACGATGTACTGGCTCACCTTATATTTTACCGCTTCGATTATGTTTTCCTTCTGAGCTTCGGCGGTAACCATCAGGAAGGGCAAATCCTTGAAACGCTCGTCTGAGCGTACCTTCTTCAGGAGCTCTATGCCAGTCATTTTGGGCATATTCCAGTCCGAAATGATAAGGTCAACCTTTTCACCCTTGTCCAGAATCTCCCAGGCGGTGGTGCCATCGTCAGCCTCGATGATGTTCTTAAAACCCAGCTGGAGGAGAATATTTTTGATGATACGCCGCATGGTAGCGAAGTCATCCACCACTAAGACCTTCATGTTGGTGTCCATAGCCATTAGAAACCCTCCTTTTTTTGTTCTATCTCTTTATCGGACACCAAAAAGTTTTTCCTAAGAGTCGAAGTAGTCTCCCAGACGCCCTTTGAGCTTGGCTCGCAAGCGTGTCAGGGCCTTGCTGTGGAGTTGTGAAATCCGGCTCTCGGTGTAGCCCAGGATCTCTCCAATCTCCCTCATGGTGAGCCCCTCGTAGTAGTAAAGGCTTAGAACCAGTTTTTCCTTCTCGGGAAGCTCATCGATGGCTTCGGCCAGGACGTCGCGAAGTTCGCGGAGTTCGCAGTCCTCAAAGGGGTCCGGCTGATCCGGATCCTCAATGAGGTCGAAAATGTCTTCTTCGTTGAGATCTGGGATCTTGCGCTTGATATTTTCGATGTCAACAAAGGAGACGTTCTTGGTCTCCTCCAGGAGCCGATAGAATTCATCGATGGTGATGCCCAGGGCCTTGGCCACCTCATCGTCCTCCACAGGCCGGCCAAGTTCCTGTTCGAGCTCCTGGTACGTCTTTTCCAGAAGGGCCGCCTTCTTCCGCACCGAGCGTGGCACCCAGTCGAGCGAGCGGAGTTCGTCAAGCATGGCGCCCCGGATCCTGAACTCCGCAAAGGTTTTGAACTGGATATTACGATCGGGATCAAAGCGATTGATGGCATCAATGAGCCCCATGACCCCGGCACTGATGAGGTCGTTAATGTCCACGTTGGGCGGAAGCTTCATGGCCAAGCGGCCAGCCACGTATTTGATCAAAGGGGCATACTTTATGATGAGCTCGTTTCTCTTTTGAAGATCGAGACCCTCGTTGGCTTCTCTCTTGCAAAACTCCTGTGCTTGTTGTTTGGCTAAGTGTGCTTTCATGCGCAAACCCCCATAATTTTTCGTCCGAAGAATTGGAGCCCTCCTTCAAAGGGCCGTATGTTTACCTCCGAAAGATCCGCGACAATTCTACGAATAGCCTTGCTTGCAGGAGCTTCCGGATAAAGATCAAGGAGGAGCCGCTGGGCCTTCACCGCTTCCGATACGTGGCGGTCAAAGGGGATCCCCCCGAGAAAGTTCAGTGAAATGCTTCCCAGAAAACGTTCGATAACCCGCAAAAGCTGTCTGTAAATTTCGAGGGCCTGGTTGGCACGCCTCACCCAGTTCACAACCAGATGGAAGCGCTTTATGCCGTAACGGCGGTAGAGAACTTTGATGAGGGCGTAGACATCGGTAAGGGCCGTGGGTTCCGGGGTACAAATCAGGAGCCGCTCCTGAGAGGCCAGGTTGAAGTAGAGGACGTTTTCCGAAATTCCGGCCGAGGTATCAAAAAACACCCAGTCAAGCCCCGCCGCCAGTTCCTCGAATTCCTCCAGCAGCTGAAGCTTCTGCGCTTCGGAAAGATGGGTGAGGCTGGCAAGACCCGAACTTGCCGGGAGGATGAGAAGCCCCGCCGGACCTTCGAGCAGGATTTCCTCCAGGCGACAGCGCCTGGCCAGGACGTCTCCAATGTGGAAACGCGGTGTAAGCCCCAGGAGCACGTCAACGTTTGCCAGTCCCAGATCCCCGTCAAAAATGAGGACCCTCTTCCCGGCCTCGGCAAAGGCGTAAGCCAGATTGGCCGCAAGGGTGGTCTTCCCCACTCCGCCTTTACCGCTTGAAATGGCAAAAACCCGGGGGCCTTTTTCTGAAATCGGTGGCAGCTTAAGCGACATAGGTTTCCTCCATTTCTAGATTCCTCAAAAGGAGGCTCAAAAGTCTTTTGGGCGTGGCACGCTCGAAATCTTCCGGCACCCGATCTCCGGTGGAGAAGAAACTCACCGGAGGAAGACCCGCCATAAAGATCCAGAAAAGCGGCCCCGAGGAGCCCAAGGCCTCAAGATGCGTGATCACCAGAGAACGCACCCCGAGACCTTCAAGCCGTTCCCAGAGCTTCTTCACGGCAGAGGCCGCCTCCGTGGCCCTCAGGACCAGATGGAGACTCACCTCGGGAGAGGCCTTGAGGAGACGGGCCAGAGCATGCTCGGGAAAGGAAGCCGAAATCGCCGGCGTATCAACTAGGACGTAATCCCAGTTTTTCAGGCCTTTCAGGGCTTCTTTGAATTCCTCTGGTCTTGCGAAGGCAAGGGGTAAATCCAGAAGTTCGGCGTAACGGCTTATCTGTTCCCTTGCCCCCACGCGCACCGTATCAAGCGAAAGGAGCCCCACCCGCTGACCATTGCAGCTGAAACGGGCGGCAAGCTTCACGAGAGAGGTGGTCTTCCCCACCCCGGCTTGCCCGATGAACACCTGCACCCGAGAAAAAGGTCTCGTCTCCACCCTCTTGGCCACGGAGCTGGAAAGCTTTTTGAGAAAGGCCTCTTTATTTAAATCGCCATTCTGCCCAAAAATTTTGAGGACCTCGGCCGGCACGCCCTGGCTCAGAAGCAATTCTCCCAGAGGGCTGCGAGGCTTAAGACAACACTTGAGCCCCTCGATGAGACCTTTGAGGCCCTTGATTTCCCGCAAAACCAGAGAAAAGCCTTCTTTCCCGTGAAAGGGTGTTTCTGGCTCCGGAGGTTCAAAGTCCACCGCCGCCGTCATCTCATAAAGCCATTTGCCACCCTCGCGCACTCGCCGGGTGGAAAGAATAACGGCGTCTTCTCCCAGGGCCTCTTTTACCTTGGCCAACGCTTCCACCGACGTCTGACCTCGAAACTTTTGTACTTTCATCACGCAAGCCTCACCGTTTCATGAATTTCGACCTGAACCTGAGGTGGAATCTCCGCCTGAGAAATGACCGCCGCCTGGGGAAGGCTGCGCTCGATAAGACGCCGCAGGTGCCTTCTCGAAACAGGGCCCGAAAGAAAGACCGGGCTGTAACCCATGCTCGCCAGCCTTTCCGCCGCCTGGGTGCAGGCCGCCACGATCCGGCTTCCAACTTTGGGATCCAGGTTGAGAAAGGTGCCCTGATCCGTGCGCTGGAGAGAACGACGAACGGCCTCCTCGATGTCTTCCCCGATGGCGGCGGCGTGAAGCTTTCCATCCGGGGCGAGATAAGGTTTCACGATGACTCTTCCCAGGCGCTGGCGCACATATTCCGTGAGGAGATCCGGATCTTTGATGTGCTGCCCGTAGTCTGCGATGGTCTCTACGATGGTCAGGAGATCGCGGATGGAGACGCGCTCCCGCACCAGATTGTGGAGCACCTTCTGCACCATGCCGAGATTGGCCACGTTCAAGCACTCTTCCACGGCCTTGGGATAGTGCTTGGCAAGGGCGTCAAGGAGGCGCTGCACCTCCTGCCGCCCGAGGAGCTCGTCGGCGTGATTCTTGATCACTTCGGCAAGGTGTGTGATCACCACGGTGGAGAGATCCACCACCGTGTAACCGGCAAGCTCCGCCTCTTCCTTCTTGTCTTCGGGAATCCAGAGCGCCGGCAAACCAAAGGCCGGCTCCGTGGTGGGAATGCCATCGATCTTTTTCTTTGCGTCTCCAGGATCCATGGCAAGATAGTGCCCCGGCATGAGTTCGGCCCGGGCCACTTCCACCCCTTTGATGAGAATCACGTACTCTCCGGGGCGAAGCTGGAGATTGTCCCGCACGTGAAGAGGCGGAACGATCAGGCCCATCTCCATGGCAAACTGGCGCCGCATCGTCCGGATGCGTTCGAGGAGGTCTCCCCCCTGAGACTCGTCAACCAGGGGAATGAGGGCGTAGCCCACTTCGAGCTCCAGGATGTCCACCACCAGAAGGTCCTCCACCACGTCCGGTGTGGAAGGTTCCTGAGGGGCAGCAGCTTCGGCCTCTTCCTCCTCTTGGGCTTCGAGTTCCTGACGCGTGCGATAGGCGATGTAAGCGAGACCCCCGAGAAAGATGGCCAAAAGCGAAAATGGAATCGTGGGGAGCCCGGGCAAGAGTCCGAAGATGAAGACGATCCCCGCCGCCAGGGCCAGAGCCTCGGGGCGCGTGGCAAACTGGCGGGCAAAGTCGCGCCCCATGCTGGCCTCGGCAGCGGCGCGGCTGATGATGATACCGGCAGAGGTCGAAACGATGAGGGCCGGGATCTGAGAGACCAGACCGTCGCCGATGGTAAGGAGGGTGTAACTCTGGGCCGCTTCCGAGATGGAAAGCCCCTTCTCCAGGGAGCCGATAATGAGGCCGCCGATGACGTTGATGGCCATGATGATCAGGCCCGCGATGGCCTCTCCGCGAACGAACTTGCTCGCACCATCCATGGCGCCGTAGAATTCCGCCTCTTTGGCGATCTCTTCCCGGCGCCTTCTGGCCTCGGCCTCGTCGATGAGTCCGGCGTTCAGATCCGCATCAATGGCCATCTGCTTGCCTGGCATGGCGTCCAGGGTAAAGCGGGCCGCCACCTCGGCGATACGCCCCGCACCCTTGGTGATGACCACGAAGTTGATGATCACCAGAATGGCAAAGACGATGGCTCCAACGACGTAGTTTCCTCCCACCACAAACTGGCCAAAACTCTTGATGACGTGGCCGGCAGCTGCCGGACCTTCGTGACCGTGGAGCAGGATGAGCCTCGTGGAGGCCACGTTCAGCGAGAGCCGGAAAAGGGTGGTGACCAGAAGGAGGGCCGGAAAGGCCGTAAAATCAAGGGGCTTTTTGATGTACATGGACATGAGGAGGATGAGAAGGGCGATCCCGAAACTCAGCGAGATCAGAAAATCCATCAGATAGCGGGGAAGCGGGAAGACCATGATGGTCAAAATCCCGACCACCGCCCCCGCCACCACCAGGTTGGTGGGGTCAAAGTTCAAACCTTTTGGTAGAGGGAGAGCTCTTTCTGCCATCAGTTAACCTTCCCCTTCAGGCGATAGACGTACGCCAAGACCTCGGCCACGGCCTGGTAGAGTTCGGCGGGAACGAATTCGCCGATCTCCACCTCTTTGTGGAGGGCCTGGGCCAAAGGAGGATTCTCCACCACCGGCACCCCGGCCTTCTCAGCGATCTCCCTGATCTTTTGCGCCATGTGCCCCTTGCCCTTGGCCAAAACCTGCGGTGCTGGCATCTCTTTCATCTCGTATTTCAAGGCCACGGCGTAATGCACGGGGTTGGTAATCACCACGTCGGCCTTGGGAACCTCGGCCATCATGCGTTTCTGGGCCATGCTTCGCTGAATTTGACGAATCTTGGACTTGACCCAGGGGTCACCCTCGGTCTGTTTGAGCTCTTCTTTGAGTTCCTGGCGGGTCATCCGGAGCTGGCGCTCCGTCTCCCAGCGCTGAAAGAGAAAGTCGAGGACGGCAAGCACCATGAGGGCGATGACGGTCTTGAAAATGAGATTGCGTGAAAGGATGAATATCGCCCGCCCAAACTCCGGAACATCGGCCCGGGCCAGAAGGAGGACCCTCTCTTTTTCGGAGGAAATCACCAGATAGGCCACCAGAGCGATGATGGTGAGCTTGAAGATGGACTTCAAGAACTCCACCAGAGAAGGAAGGGAAAAGAGGCGCTTGAAACCCTTGATAGGGTCGATCCTCTCACCCTTCGGAAGGAGGCTTTCCCAGGCAGTCACGCCTCCCACCTGAAGATAGAGGGAAAGAAAGGCCACCGGCAGGAGAAAGGCCACCACCGGCAAAACGGTCTTGATGGCCATTTTGACGGCGAGCCAGAGGATACTCTCGGCCCGATAGAGATCGAACCCCCCTCTCGGAAAGGTCAAAAAGACCCGGTAGGTGAGAAGGAGCTGGGTTAACATGTAGCTTCCCGCCAGGACGAAGGCCAGAAGCCCTCCAGAGAGCACCGCCACCGCGGCCACCTCCCGACTCTTGGCCACCTGACCTCTTTTGCGAGCCTCCTCCCGCCTTCTTGGCGTGGGCTCTTCGGTTTTTTCTTGGAAGCTTTCTTCCGCCACGGCTAACCCCTAAAAAGCCTCATGATGAAAGGCATGAACCTCACCGCCTCTCCGTAAGCTGGCCTCAAGACCTCTGCCAGAATCTCCAGCGTAAGGCCGAAGAAAAAGAGCCCTATCCCGATGGTGAGCGGGAAACTGACGATCATCACGTTTATCTGCGGAACGAAACGGGAAACCACTCCCAGCGCAATCTGGACGAGAAGGAGGATGGTCATCACCGGGGCCAGAATCTTGAGCCCCATCACAAAGACGGTCTCCCCTCTTTGCACCAGAAACTCAAAGAGGGTGGCCCGCAGACCGAGTTCTCCCGGCGGCAGGACTCGAAAGCTCTCCCCCAGGCCGAGCAGGAAGAAGTGGTGCATGTTGAAAGCCAGGAAGAGGAGCAGGGCGATGAGATAGGCCACCTGGGAGAGAACGGGAGCCTGAAGCCCTGTGGCCGGGTCGATGACGTTTGCCACACCAAAGCCCATCTGAAAACCCAGAAGCTGGCCCCCGAACTGGATGCCCGCAAGCACCAGGCGCACCATGAAGGCAAGCGCCATTCCCAAAATGGCCTCCGGAATAGCAAGAAGGAAGAATTCCCAGACACTTTGGGGAAAGGAGACCTTCTCTGCCACCAGGGGCGCAAAAATGAGGGCCAGAAGCAGGGCAAGCCCCGCCTTCACCTGCAACGGGACCATGCGGCTGCCGAAAACCGGGAGGAAGGCCAGAAAGAAGCCCACCCTCAAGAGCACCAGGGCAAATCCCGCGGCATAACGTGCCAGAAAGAGGTAAAGATCGCCGTTCATCTCAGGTACCCCGGAATCCCAAGGATGATCTGTTCGGTAAAAGCGATCATCTTCCGCATGATCCACGGGAAAGAAAGGAGGAGTGCCAGGAGGACCGCCACGATTTTGGGCACAAAGGTAAGGGTCATCTCCTGGATCTGAGTTACCGCCTGAAAAATGCTGATGAGAAGCCCCACGATGAGGCCCGCAGCCAGCATGGGAAGCGAGATGAGAAGCGTGAGTTCGATGGCCTGTCTCGCAAGCCCGAGGACCATGTTTTCCGTCATCCGTCACTCCTCCTAAAAGAAGCTCTTCACCAGAGAGCCCACCAAAAGGTTCCAGCCGTCCACCAAAACAAAGAGCAAGATCTTAAGGGGCAGCGAGATCATCACCGGCGGAAGCATCATCATTCCCATCGAGAGAAGGACACTTGCCACCACCATGTCGATGATGAGGAAGGGGATGTAGAGCAAGAAGCCGATTTCAAAGGCCGAGCGCAACTCGCTGATCATGAAGGCCGGGATGAGACTCAGGGTCTTGACGTCTTCTTTGCTGGCTGGCCTCTCCCCCCTCGAGAGCTTGATCATCAGGGCCAGGTCTTTTTCCCGTGTATTGCGGAACATGAATTCCCGGAAGGGTTTCAAAACACTCTTGAAAAACTCCTCGTCGCCTATTTCGCCATCGAGATAGGGCCTCACCGCCTGCTGATAGGCCTGGCTGAAGACCGGACTCATGATGAAGAAGGTGAGAAAAAGGGCCAGGGCGATCAAAACCTGGTTGGGCGGTGTTTGCTGGGTGCCAAGGGCATGCCGCAGGAGAGAAAAGACCACCGCCAGCCTGGTAAAAGACGTAAGCATCAAGAGGAGCGCCGGGGCCACGGAAAGAATGGTGAGGAGAAGGATGATCTGGAGCACGGTGGCCATCTGCTCCGGCCCCTTGGCCTGCTCAAGCCCCAAACGAACGGTGGGGAGCGTAAAGGCCCAGGCGGCCTTGGGCAGCAAAATCGTCAGGAGGATGAGTCTAATCCTTGACCGCATCACCCTTCCCCAAACGGCAGATGAGTCTGGGCCCACCTTCCCCGAGGCCCAGAAGGAGTTTCTGACCCTCCACCTCCACCAGAAGAAGCTGTGACTTGGCCGAAAGCGGGCGAAAGGCCACGAGCTTTATGGCCTCCGAAGAAGGAGCCCGCCCAAAACGCAAGCGACGCACGCCCCAGAGGACGAGAACCAGCGCTCCGCAAAGGAGCAAAGTCAGGCCAAGCACTTGGAAATAAAGCGAAAGCCCGCTCATGAACCCAGCTGCCTCACCCTTTCCTGTGGCGAAATGATTTCGGTGAGCCGCACGGCAAAACGGTCGTTCACCACCACCACCTCGCCCCGCGCCATGAGCCTCTGGTTCACGTAAATCTCTGCCGGCTCCCCGGCCAGTTTGTTGAGCTCGATGATGGAACCCTGAGAGAGCTTGAGGAGGTCGTTGATGATCATCTTGGAACGCCCGATCTCCACCGAGATCTCCAGGGGGATATCCAGGATGAAGTCAAGGCTCGGATGCTCTTCTCCCCCCTCACCCTGGCGAAACTCCTCGAAACTGGGCTGGGAGGCCGGAGGCGCTTCTTTCTTTTCTTCAGCAGGGGCCTCCTTCTTGCCTTCCGCCTCCTTGGCCTCTTTGAGGGCCTCTTCCCACTGGGCCAGAAGATCGGCTTCGGCATCCCCCACTTCCGGGGCCTCTGCCTCACCCTCGGCCTCCTTTTCCGCGGTCTGAGCTTCTTCCTCCGGCGGCTGAGGCTTCTCTTCCTTCTCCTGATCCTGGTTCAAAAGGGCGTCAATATCATCTTGACGGAGTTCTTCGGACATCTTTTCACTCCTCTTTCAAAAATTCGATTACCCGAATGGCCTTCCGGCCCCGGTAAAGGCCTAGCTCTCCGAGCATCTTTTTGAGACCGGTGATGTAAACCGGAAGCGGCTGGTCAATCTTCGTGTCGAGCTGGATGATGTCTCCCTCGGTGAGATCGAGGAGCTCTCTTCCGGAGACCTCTGCGGAGCCCAGGGGCACGAGAAGCTCTACCATCACCGAACGGATGATTTCTTCGAGCTGCTGGCGCCAGTAAGGATCGGCATCCTCATCGCTCTGGAACGGAGAGTAAAGTTTGGTTTTGACGGGCTGAAGCGTCCCCAGGCCGTAACAGATGAGGAGCTCACCCTTCAAATCCTCGAGCTCCAGGCTGAAGGTGCAGACCACCACGGTTTCGTCCGGCTGCATGACACGGGCAAACTGGGGGTTGATCTCGCTTCGCACGTACTGGGGTTTCACAGGGTGAATACCGCGCCAGGCCTTTTCCAGCTCCTGGAGGGCCGCTTCCACCACACGCTTGATGAGCCGCTGCTCGATATGGGTGAACTCCCGGCCCTCCACCCGTGTCATACGTCGCCCGCTTCCTCCCAGGAACCTCTCCACGAAGGCGAAGACCAGGCGACTTTCGAAGTTGAGCAGACAATGCCCCCGCAGCGGCTCGATCTTGAAAAGATGAAGGGATGCCGGAACCGGGATGCGGTTCAGGAAATCCTTGAAGCGCTCCATCTTGATGGGAAGCGCCACGATATCCACCACTTCCCGGAGCATGGAAGAAAGCGTGCCGCGAAAACCCCGGGCAAAGTAATCGTTCACCACCTCGAGTCCCGGCATCTTGAGGCGGGCCGCCACGGTGTAGTTCCGGAAATCGAAGGGTTTGACGTCCGCCTCGTCGTAGCTGGGCTCTTCCGGGGTGGTATCTACCGCCCCCTCGTCGATCCCGCTTAAGAGAGCGTCAATTTCTTCCTGAGAAAGGATCTCTCCCATGGCTTACTGCACCACAAACTGCGTAAAGTAGATGTTTTTGACGCTGTTGGGCCCCAGAAGATTGTTGAGCTTCCGGATGAGCTCCAGGCGCAACTCGAGCTTTCCCTCCGGGGAGAGCATTTCCTCCACGGTCTTGCTCGAGAGCACCATGATGATGGCGTCGTTTATCTGGGGAATACGCTCGTTGGCCTTCTGAAAGGCCTCGTCGTTGCGAAACTCCAGGGTGATCTTGGCCCGCAGGTACCGGTGCCCGGTGGGGTCCGCAAGGTTCACGATGAAGGGGTCGAGCTGCAGGAAAGGCCCCACCTCGGGCTCCGGTGGAGGGGCCTCTTTTTCGAGCTCCTCTGCCGAAGGGCTACTCTTGGCAAAGAGGAAAAAGTAAGCCCCACCGCCTCCCCCAACAAGAAGAACCAACCCAATGATGATGAGAAAAAGAAGTTTCTTCTTGCCACCCTTTTTTTCTTCCCCCTCGGGAGCCTTCTTCTCCTTGTCCGCCATAAGGGCCTCCTTTGTGAGCTAAAGCGGTAAAGTGCAAGGAGGGTGCCAGGAGAGAAAAAAGCAAAGCCGTCACTTCGGCGGACATTTGGGGAGGGAAGACTTTGTCTCCGAAAAAAGGTGTCAAACTATTGACGAAGAACGCCTTCCAACTCGAGGAGCATCCTTTTGATTTCAAGGCCCTGCGAAAAACCCCCGAGGCCACGGCGGGCGACAATCCGATGACACGGGATGAAAAGGGGAAGCGGATTGGCAGCCAGAGCCCGCCCCACCGCCCTCAGAGCCCCGGGCTTGCCAAGCCTTTCCGCCACCCAGGCGTAAGTCCTCACTTCTCCATAGGGGATCTCGGAAATTGTCTCCCAGACACGCTTCTCAAAGGGTGTCCCCCAGAAACGCACGGGAAAGGGAAGCTCTCTGGCGCGGCCTTCCAGGTATCCCTGAAGGACCCTTTGCAATTCGGATCTCCAGGGCAAGGGTGCCCCTTCTTCTATCCGGGCTCCCGGAAAATAGCGCGCCATCCTTTTGAGCACCCGCTGTTCTGGCTCCTCCCTGAAGGTGAGGTGAAGGAGACGGCCTTTTTCGTCAAAAAGGGCCGTAAAGGTAAATTCTCTGACGGTGAAACGGCCTTCAAATATTTTCACCGTCCGGGAAGGGAAGGTCAAAAGTTTTGGCAAGCGCCTTCACGTGCTCCCGCTCCCCTCTCTTAAGCCACAGAGGTACCGGAGCCAGGACCAGCTGTTCAAAAATTTGACGACGCTCCTTCTCGCTGAGATCCCGCGAGAGGATCTCCTGGCGCCAGAGGGCCAGAAGCTCAAGGTATT
>JAADDY010000028.1 GCA_013153725.1 Thermodesulfobacteriota bacterium | reverse complement strand
GGCGAGATATTCGTAAACTTCCCGCGCCGAAGAGAGATAAGGTCTCTTCTCGATGCGCCGCGCCAGAAACCTCCTCGCCACGGCGTGCACGAACTTGATGGCAAGGGCGTTTTTCTTCCCGATCCCCGGGACCTGACAGAGCTCCTCAAGCGGGGCTTCCATGACCGAAGCCAGATCTCCAAAGCGTTTGAGGGCTTCTCTCGCGGCGGGTTTACAATCTTTGCGCGGGGTGCCGAAGATGAGCAAAAGCTCGAGCACCTCCTCGTCGGTGAAGGCCTCAAGACCATATTCCCAGAACTTGCGCCGCAGTCTTTCCCGGTGGCCAGCCACACGCTCTCTGAAATCCTTCTCCATGCCAAACTTTTCGGAAGCTGGCCTCCCCATGCAAAATCGTATTTTGTTGGTTACATTTTGGGCCATGAAGCTTTTGGCGCTTGAAACCTCCTGTGACGAGACGGCCTTTGCCATCCTCGAAGACGGCCATAAGATACTGGCCAACCTCGTGGCCTCCCAGGAAGAGCTCCACCGCCGCTACGGCGGCATCGTTCCGGAGCTTGCCTCTCGCAAACACATGGAGCTCATCTTGCCGCTCGCTCAAGAAACCCTTGCCAAAGCAGGGCTCACGCTCGAGGAGATCGAAGCGGTGGCCGTTACCAACGGCCCGGGGCTCATTGGCTCCCTCGTCATCGGGGTCTCCTTCGCCAAGGCGCTCGCCTTCGCCCGAAAGATCCCCCTCCTCGCGGTAGATCACATAAACGCCCATTTCCTGGCCGCCTTCCTGGAAGAAGAAAAGCCCGACTTCCCCTTCCTGGCCCTGGTGGTCTCAGGGGGGCACACCGCCCTCTTTCTGGTGAAGGACTACCTCGAATATTACCTCCTGGGGCAGACGAGAGACGACGCCGCCGGCGAAGCCTTCGACAAGGTGGCCAAACTCCTGGGGCTCGGCTACCCCGGAGGGCGGATCATAAGCCGTCTGGCCGAAGAAGGTGAGCCAGGAAGCATCCCCCTGCCCCGCCCCCTGCTCGACAAAGAAAATTTCGATTTCAGCTTCTCCGGCCTCAAAACCGCGGTGGTGAATTTTGTAAACGACCTCAAAAAGAAGGGGCTTCCCGTCCCGATACACGACCTTTGCGCCAGTTTTGAAGCCGCGGTAGTGGAAGTCCTCGTCACAAAGACCTTGAAAGCCCTTTCTGCCACGGAGGTGCAGGATCTGGTCGTCGCCGGTGGGGTTGCGGCCAACAAGCGCCTCCGGAAGGAATTTCAGCAGGCCGCCCGGGAGAAGGGTTTTCGTCTCTTTTTACCGCGGCCGGAATTTTGCACCGATAACGCCGCCATGGTGGGTGTGGCAGGTTATCAAAAATGGCTCCGAGGCGAATTCTCCGGCCTCGATCTCGACGTCTATGCCAGAAGCCAATTCCCCCGCTACCAACCTTAAGTTCAAGTCTCCGGCCTCCCTCCTCAAACACCACGGACTCCGGGCCAAGAAGAGACTCGGCCAAAATTTCCTCGTCGATCTGAACCTTGCGAGGAAGATCGTCGAGCTCTCGCAGATACCACCGAACCGCCCGGTGGTAGAGCTCGGGGTGGGCCTCGGAGTGCTCACCCTGGCGCTCGCGGAGAAAGCCCCCCGGGTGATCGGCTACGAGATCGACGACGAACTCATCCGCATCCTGGAAGAGGAAAATCTCCTCCCGCCAAACGTCGAAATTCGCAAGGGAGACATTCTCAAGCTCGATTATTCTGCCCTGGCCGAGGAGCTCGGAGAGAAACTCCTTCTCTTCGGCAACCTTCCCTACTATCTCTCAAGCCGCCTCCTTTACAAGCTGCTTGAGGAAAGAAAGGCCTGGGAGTTCGCGGTCTTCATGTTCCAAAAGGAAGTGGCCGAAAGGCTTCTGGCGAGACCCGGCAGCAAAGATTACGGCCAGCTGAGCGTGTGGCTTGCCCTTACCTGCAAAGTCGAAAAGCTCCTCACCCTTTCTCCTGGGAACTTCTACCCGCCCCCGGAGATCTATTCCACGGTGGTGAAAATCACCGTCCTGAAGGAGGAACTCCCCTATGAAAGGGAGCTCACGAGGCTTCTCAAGTTTGCCTTCGCTTCCCGGCGCAAAAAACTCGTTAAAAACCTGAAAGCGCTGGGGCTGCCCAGGGAAGAACTCCTCAAGATCTTTGCGGAGCTCAAACTTTCACCCGACGTGCGGGCCGAGGAAGTGGAGCCCGAGAAATTTCTCGCCCTGGCGGAAAGGCTTTCCTCCCTTAAAGCCTTATGAAGTCGTCAAGCAGGCGAAAAAGCCTTTCGTGGCAGAATTCGTAAAGCTCGGCCTGCCCTTTGATGGCCTCGGGCTCCTGCACGTAAGGCCCGGGAACGATATCGTCAGCGCTCTTTTCCAGGAGTTCGGCCACGATCTCCGGGGTAACCTCGAGGTGGAACTGGAGGGCGAGCACGCGATCTTCATAGAGAAAGGCCTGGTTCTCGCAGGCCTCGGAACGCGCAAGCCTTACCGCCTCCTTCGGGAGGGAAAAAGTCTCCCCGTGCCAGTGAAAAACGTTGAAGCTCGGTGGCCAGTCCTGAAAGAGGGGATGGGCCCGGCCCGCTTTGGTGAGTTCGATGGGGAACCAGCCGATCTCTTTGTACTGGTTGGGATAGACCTCCGCCCCCAGAGCTTCGGCCAAAAGCTGGGCCCCGAGGCAGACTCCCAGAATCTTGATGCGGTCTTCGTCCTCCCCCAGGATGTTCTTGAGGAAGGTCTTCTCCTCTGGAAGCCAGGGATACTGCCCCTCGTCGTGCACGCTCATGGGCCCGCCCATGAGAACGAGAAAGTCGAAATCAAGGGCCGAGGGAAAGGGCTCGTCGAGAAAAACCCGGGTGTGTGAGACTTCGAGCCCCCGGCTCCGGGCCCAGTCGAGGATCGCCCCCGGAGTCTCGAAAGGCACGTGCTGGATGTAGTGGAGCCGCCTCACTCTATCCTCCTATGGCTTGCATGGAAGGAGAAAGGGCCTGCAGGGCGTAACGGCTCGCGAGGTCCTTTCGCTGCTGATAGGCCTCACGCACGATTTTCATGTCTTCCACAAAATGGGGCAGCTCTTCCAGGGTGAGGGCCTGGGGGCCGTCGCAAAGGGCCTTCTCCGGGCGGGGATGAAACTCGACAAGAATCATGTTGGCTCCGGCGATTACTCCCTGCGCCGCGGCGTGGAAGATCTCCTGAATACCATCGGGAGCAAACTGACGGCGACCGACGGAGTGAGTGGGGTCCACACAGACCGGAAGCCTCGTAAGCCCCTTCACCACCGGCACATGGGCAAAATCTACCAGGTTGCGATGCGGATCTCCCAGGTTGGTCTTCACTCCGCGGAGGCAGAAGACGATGTTGCGGTTGCCTTCGCTTGCGATGTATTCGCAGGCGTTTAGGCTCTCTTCGATGGTGATACCCATTCCCCTCTTGTAGAGCACCGGGAACTCCTGCTGGCTACCCACGGCCTTGAGCAACTCGAAATTCTGGGCGTTGCGGGTGCCGATCTGGAGCATGACCCCGGTGGGGCGCCCGGCCCGTTCTAGCTCTTCGTAGATCTCTTCGATGTGGGCCTCCTTGCAGACCTCCATGGCGACACAGCGGATGCCATATTTGCCGGCCAGCTCAAAGAGCCAGGGCAGGCACTTGCGCCCGTGCCCCTGGAAGGAATACGGGTTTGTCCGCGG
The DNA here is from genome assembly GCA_013153725.1 of Thermodesulfobacteriota bacterium. Taxonomy (GTDB): domain Bacteria; phylum Desulfobacterota; class Thermodesulfobacteria; order Thermodesulfobacteriales; family Thermodesulfatatoraceae; genus Thermodesulfatator. The sequence continues at coordinate 11,487 of JAADDY010000028.1, read as the reverse complement.
CTTGTATACCCCCATGCGGGAGGTCACGATACCGGCGTCTTTCAAAGCGGAAAACATCATCTCCACGTGTTCGGGAGTATCCACGGCACAAAGGCCCGCAAAGATATGGAAGGAATCCTGGTCGAAATGGAGGCCATTGTAATCGAAGCCCAGGCCCTCCTGGTCGGCGGTGTGCCGCCCGATCAGGCGGTACTTCTTGGAGATCCGGACGACCCGCTCCACCCCTGGAAGCATGGCTATCTCTTCGTCCGGGATACGAGAGGTGTCTCCGATGACGTAAATCTCCACAAGCTTACGTTCGGCGCCGGTAACTCCTGATATTCTGGTCGAGACTCCTTGATAGTAGTGAAGGGTCTCCAAAATGCGCTGGACTTCGGGGCCAGATGGGTCTACATCAGGCTTGAGAATAATAATCATTTGGGATTCTCCTCTGGTAAATTTTGCCAAAACTCATTTTAATCTAACCGGGCAGCAAAAAGAAGCAAAGGGGCAGGAGAGCTAAAATCCGATGTTAAGCTTCATTCTCCAGGTTTTCAGCGGTTTTCTCGCCATCATGAACCCGATCGGAAACGTCCCCGTTTTCATAAGCCTGGTGGAGGAGTTCGACGAAGAAACCCGTCGCCGGGTGGCCAAAAAAGCGGTTATCGGGGCCTTCATCATCTGTTCCCTCTTTGTCTTTACCGGCAACTTCATCTTCCGCTTCTTTGGCATCACGCTTCCGGCCTTTCGCATTGCAGGGGGCATCCTCGTCTTTCTCATCGCCTACCAGCTCTTGCGGGGCAAACCTTCACGGCAACATCACCCGGGAGAGGAAGAACACGAAGAGGCCGATCCAGACTCCATCGCCATCACTCCCCTCGCCACTCCCATCCTTGCGGGGCCGGGAACCATCACCACCGCCATGTCCTTCGCCGGCTCAAGGACCCATTTTTATGATCTCCTCCTCATCATCGGGGTTTTTGGCGTGGTCTGCCTTCTGACCTACTATTGTTTCGTTTACGGTGAAGCCATCTCAAATCGCCTGGGACGCACCAAAATCGGGGTCATCACCCGGCTCATGGGTCTCATTCTGGCGGTCATCGCCGTGCAGATGATCCTTGAAGGGCTACGCGAGGCTTTCCCTTACCTGGCCAGCGGGACGATCTCGAAATCGTAGGTCGTAAGATCCACCAGGAGCAAACGGTCAACAAGTGCCCCCTCGCGCCCGCAAACGATTTTGAGAACCTCTTCCACCACCAGGCCCCCTAACACCGCACAGATGGAGAAAGTCGCCGGCAAAGGGCCAGATTCTTCCTCCACGCCGGCAAAAACTTCTCTGAGACGCGGAGAGGAGGGAGAAAGGGTGAGCACCTGCCCGAAAGGGCCTTTGAGGCCCGCGTGGACCAGGTGCTTCCCGGCCTTGAAAGCGAGGTCGTCCAGCACGAAGCGGCTCTCCCAGTTGTCAAGGGCGTCCACCACCAAGGAAACCCTGGCTGGTATCGTGAAGTCAGGGGTCAAACGCTGCACCCAGGCTTCCACCCAGAGATCATCGCGGATCTTGAGGAGCCTATCCTTGGCCACCTGGGCCTTAAATCGCCCCATATCGTCTGCGGTGTAAAGGATCTGGCGGTTGAGATCAGGGGGAGAAACCCGGTCGTCATCAAGGAGCACAAGGCCCCCCACACCCGACCGGCAAAGACCTTCAGCCACGAAACTTCCAAGCCCTCCCAGGCCGGCCACCAGGACGGTGGCCGCCTTGAGACGGGCCCATTCCTCCGGGCTGAAAAGCCCGTGCTGGCGAGCATAGAGGTTCATCCCCCTGCCCCCGGGGGGAAGATGACGATGGTATCTCCGGGGGAAATTTCCGTCTCAAGCCCCTTCAAGTGCCAGACGTTTTGGCCTCCCTTGAGGATGATCACCCCCTTGCGGAGTTCTCCGTCTGAGAGAAGGGTCTCTTTGAGCCCGGGGTACTTTTCTTCAAGGAGATCGAGGAGGTCTCTGAGTTTCATGGGAGAGGTGAGGGGGACTTCCATCTCCCAGGGGCGGAACTTGAGGCGCAAGGTGCCAAAGAGTCTCACTTTGATACTTCTTTCCATGCCTTTAACATAACACTTGACTTGGTCTTTGCGGAAAGGTTTAAAGCTCTAAAAACCTTTTGAGGAGGGAAAGATGTCTGCTTCGGCACGAATCAAAGAATACCTGGCCGGGGCCTCGTGGATCCGCAAGATGTTCGAAGAAGGGGCCAGGCTTAAAGTCCGCTTCGGGGCGGAAAACGTCTGCGACTTCAGCCTCGGAAACCCCGACGTGCCCCCGCCTCCGGCGGTGAAAAAGGCCCTTGAGGAAATCGTCAGAGAAGACCAGCCTTCCTTTCATAGTTACATGCCAAACGCCGGTTTCCCCTTTGCCCGGGAGGCCATGGCCATCAAGGTCTCCAAGGAACAAAAATACGCCACCCCCATGGAACACGTGGTCATGACCTGCGGGGCTGCCGGGGCCCTGAACGTCATCTTCAAGGCCCTGCTCGACCCGGACGACGAAGTCGTCTTCCCGGCCCCCTTTTTCGTGGAATACAAGTTCTATGTGGAAAACCACCAGGGAGTGGCCCGGCCTGTCCCGAGCAAGGAAGATTTCTCCCTCGATCTCTCCGCCATCGAAGGGGCGATCACCTCGCGAACCAAGGCCGTTCTGATCAATTCTCCCCACAACCCCACGGGGCAACTTTACGGGCCAGAGGAAATCAAGGCCCTCTGCGAACTGTTGCGAGAAAAGTCGAAAGAGGTAGGGCATCCCATCTATCTCGTCTCCGACGAACCCTACCGCAACCTCGTGTTCGACGGTCTTGAGACCCCGCCCATCTTCCCGTATTACGAAAACTCCGTTGTGGTCACGAGCTTTTCCAAGGAGCTCTCCCTCCCCGGGGAGCGGATCGGCTTCCTTGCCCTTCACCCCGAAGCCGAGGGGAAGGAAGAGCTTCTTGCGGCCTTCATTCTGGCCAACCGGATCCTGGGGTTTGTGAATGCACCTGCCATCGCCCAGCGCATCGCGGCCAAATGCGCCGAAGAAACGGTAGACGTGACCATCTACGAAAGGCGCCGGGACCTCTTTTGCGAAGTGCTGGAGGAGGCGGGGCTTGAATTCGTGAAACCAAAGGGCGCCTTTTACGTCTTCCCCAGGACCCCGATAGACGACGTGGAGTTCTGCCGTCTCCTTCAGGAAGAGCTCATTCTCGCGGTGCCAGGCCGTGGATTTGGCGGCCCGGGCCACATCAGGCTTGCCTTCTGTATCGACGAGACTTACATCGAGAAAGCTCGTGAGGGGTTCAAACGCGCCACCCAAAAAGCCAAGGAAATGGCCAGCAAGGAGGAATAGAGATGTACCAGCCTCGTCTGGAAACCATCCCTCGTGAAGAGCTCGAAAAGCTCCAGCTCAAAAGATTGCGTCGCACCCTGCGCCATATTCTGGAGAACAACCGCGCCTATGCCGCGCGTTTTGGCGACCTTGTTCCGGAAGACATCAAAGACCTTGCTTCCATCAAAGAGCTTCCCTTCATCACCAAAGACGAACTGCGGGAGGCCTACCCCTTCAGGCTCGCCTGTGCCCCCAAGGAAGACTTCGTGCGTTTTCACATGTCTTCGGGGACCACGGGCACACCCGTCATAAACCCTTATACCCGCTCCGACGTGGAACAGTGGGCAGAGATCATGGCGCGGTGTCTCTCCGCCGCCACCCTCACCTACAAAGACGTCTTCCAGATCACCCCGGGCTTTGGCCTCTTCAACGGGGGTTTTGGGTTCCATTACGGGGCAGAGAGGATCGGCTGCTTCGTGGTGCCCATCGGCCCCGGGCGTACCCTCATGCAGCTCAAGTTCATCAAAGATTTCGGCACCACCGCTCTGGCAGCCATCTCGAGCTATCCCCTCCGCCTCATCGAGGTGGCCAAGAGCGAAGGGTTTGACTTCTCACAGGCAAGACTCCGGGTAGGCATCTTTGGAGCCGAGGTCTGGAGTGACGAGACTCGCAAATTCATCGAACGAGAGCTCGGCATCGAGACCTTCGACATCATCGGCATGACAGAGACCGGTGGCGTGGGCCTGGGGATCGATTGCGTGGCCCACAACGGCATCCACGTATGGGAAGACCATTACCTCATCGAAATCGTGGACCCGGAGACCGGAGAGAGCCTGCCGGATGGAGAGGAAGGAGAATTAGTAGTTACCACTCTCACCCGGGAGGGGCTCCCTCTCATCCGCTACCGCACGAGAGACATCACCCGCGTCCTTTCCCGTGGGCGCTGTGCCTGCGGGAGGACGATGCTGCGCCTTGCCCGGATCAAGGGGCGCACCGACGATATGCTGAAAGTTAAAGGGGTAAACTTCTACCCGCGCCAGATCGAGGAAATCATCATGGCCCATCCCGAAACCCTTCCGGATTACCTCATCCGCATCGGGAAGAAAGAGGGCAAGGACTTCATCGAGATTCTGGTGGAGAGCCGAAGCCTCGACGAGAGCCTGAAACACCGCCTGGAAGAAGAAATTTACAATTACCTGGGCTTCCGGGCCGATGTCATTTTGCTCCCGGAAGGCAAGATACCCCGGCGCGAAGGAAAGGCCGTGCGGGTGGAAAAGGTGGAGAAATAAGTCCGAATTCTTTGAGATTGCTTCGCTTCGCTCGCAATGACGGTCATAGCACGGGGGCCTATGAACCCCCCGTGCTATCCTCGTCGCAGCGCCCATAGCCGCCGGATCCCTACCACAAGACCACGCCATGTCATCGCGAAGGCCGAAGGCCTGAAGCGATCCCAGATCCCTTCGCTTCGCTCCATACAATGCCTGGGAAGATGCTCCCGAGATCCGTCCCCTCTACCACTCTCAGGGCTTTACACCTTAAAGGACGCCAGAAGATTCTGAAGCTCCTTGAAGAGGAACGTCAGTTTTTCAGCGGCTCGTTTTACCCGGTGGCTGCTCTCATAGACGGCTTCGTTCCCTTGAGCGATCTCTTTGATCAGCCCGGTGGTTTGAGCCACGGTTTCTCCCGTCTGCTGGGCACTGGTGCTGATCTCTTCGGTGGTGGCGGTCTGCTCCTCCACCGCACTTGCGATGTTCTGGGCCATGTGATTGAGCTCTTCGATCACCGCCAGGATTTCGTTGATGGCAGAGACGGCCTGAGAGACGTCCCCCTTGAGCCTCTGGACGTTCTTGTCGATCACCTCCACGGATTCGCTGGTCTTGCGGGCGAGCTCTTTTACCTCGTTGGCCACCACCGCAAAACCTTTGCCCGCCTCCCCGGCCCGACTGGCCTCGATGGTGGCGTTTAAGGCCAGGAGATTGGTCTGCTCCGCAATGTTTCCGATGAGCTGGCTTATCTCGCCGATCTTTTCAGAGGCCGCCGAGAGGTTCTTGATCACATCCACGGCGTGACGGGCCTTCTCCGTGGCCTCAAGTGTCTTTTCGCGGGAAAGGCTCGTGTTACGGGAGATCTCGACCACCGCACCGTTCATCTCCTCCATCGCCCTCACCACCTGGTCGACCATCTCGCGCGTCTCCTCGGCGGACTGGAGGAGAGACCTGGTACCCTGGCTGGTGCGGGTGGCAACTTCGCTCATGGTTTCCGACTCCTGGCGAAGTTTCTGGGCCTCAAGTCCTACGTTTTCAGCGTGAGACTTGGCCTCGGCTATCATCTGACGCATACGATGGATGAAGGCGTTGACCAAAGAGGCCGCTTCGTCGATCTCCGTACAAACGGCTTTCTCATAGACCTGACACTCCTTACAATCCCGGTATTCTCCCTCGGTGATCTTCGGGCAATCCGGATCCGTGGCATAACTCCCGGAGATGTACCAGCAGGGGACCTCTTTGCCAAAGCTTCTGCAGTTGCTCTCCCCACAGGCCATCTCTTCGGAACAATTGAGGGCCTTCACCGGAAGCTCACGGGTGAGATCCGCCTCTCCCACGGCAAGGTCCTGCAACTTGGCACAGAGGGAACGAATGGGCTTGATGGCCACCTTTTGGAGGAGAAGCGTGAGCACCAGCACCGAAAAGAGCAAGACCAGGATCGTGATCACACTAAAAGAGCGCAGACTTTTGCTTCCGAGGGCCACCACCGGGGAAATGTCACTGCGCAAAAACAAAAAACCCAGCACCTCTCTTGACGTTCCATGGCAATGGGCGCAGGCCCTGGTGTTTCTAATGACTTTGAGACCCAGAAGTTCGCCCCTGTCTCCCTCTTTCCAGAGTTTGACCAGCGCTTCTTTTTCGCCCCGTTTTACGGCCTCCTTCCCCAGCGAGGCAAACTCTTCTGGGACATCCTGCCAGAGAGTCTTTCTCTCTTCGGCAGGTGTGGGCGCGTAGGTCACCACGCCCTCGGGATCGGCAATGTAGATTTTTACCGGGGCGTTGCGTCCCACGTTTTTCAGCATCTGGCGAATACTTTCCTCGTCGCCGGTGGTCATCGGGTATTCGATGGCGGCCCTCACTGAACTCAGGAGGGAGATGGCATCTTCGTGGCCGATCTCCGAAGAGAGCCTTTGCATGTAGTGGTGATGCAAGAACAGGAACAGAATCGCTTCGGCCACCAGGAAAACTATCACCGGAAAGAGAATCCGAACCTTTATCCCTCTGGTGTAACGTCTCAGGCTTCCGAGCATTTCCCCCTCCTTTAGTGTGCTCCGCCGTGGAGAAGCGGCCGATAGTTGAAGGCCTCCACGCGCTCTTTGGTATGACAGGCCTCACAAACATTCCTTATCTTTTCGTGATCTCCCCAGATGTCTTCCGGGTCTTCGCTCTCCACGTGAGCAGAACCTGGCCCGTGGCAGGCTTCACAGCCTACGTTCTTGAGATCCGGGGTCGTGTGTTCGTCTTTGAACCCTCCAGGTCTTCCGTACCCCGTGGTATGACAGTGGTAACACTCCTGAACCTCGGCGGTGGTGAGCTTGTCTCTCATTTTGACCACGGCCTCAAAGGAATGGGCCTTCTTGGCGAACTTTTGATAGGTGGCGTATTCTTCTTCGTGGCAGTCCGCACAGGCCCGGCTACCCACGTAGTACTTTTCTTCCTCTTGAGCTTGAACCAGGGAAAGGCCAGCAAAACAGACCGCCAGGAGGAGAAAAACCGGGAGGAAATGCTTTTTCATCTTGGGGCTCCCTTTTTTGTCTTTTCAGGAATTGTTTCGGTTGATTGAAAAATTCGCTAAAAAGTGCGAGTCTTCCACTCCTAAGTCATGAAGCAGTCGTCAAAAAACAGAAGCAAAATTTCAGAGGTGGTGGGCCTGGCCCCTCTGGCGGGGTTTACGGAGAGCGCCTTCAGGAGGCTTGCCCGGGAGCTTGGTGCGGATTTCACCTGGACCGAGCTCACCAGCGCCAATTTCGTCCTCGCCAAAGGAGAGATAGGGCTTCCCCAGTTTCACGTCTTCGAGGAGGAACGCCCCCTGCGGTTCCAGCTCCAGGGAAGCGAGACGCACCTCCTGGTGAGGGCGGCAGAAAGAGTGCTAAACCTCCTCAAACCAGAAGGGCTTGATTTGAATGCCGGCTGCCCCGCAAGAAAGGTGATAAAAACCGGAGCCGGAGCGGCTCTCCTTACGAACCTTCCCCTTCTCGCTGAGATTGCCAGAGAGTTGGCCGCGGTGGCCCACACTTTCGGAGCAGATTTTTCCGTCAAATTCAGGCTGGGCTTTGCGGAAGACGAGCTCGAAAAGATCACCGAAACCCTCCTTCGCGCCGGGGTGGACATCCTTGTCCTCCATCCTCGGACGGCCCGGGAGGGCTTTTCCGGGAAGGCACGCTGGGAAAGGGTCCGCGACTTGAAAAACCTGGTGGCAGAAGAGGCCAGGGTTTACGGCAGCGGCGACGTGAAGAGCCTCGCTGATATCGAAAAATTTTTTCGCGAAACACGGGCAGACGGGGTGCTCATCGGAAGGGCCGCCCTTGCCCGCCCCTGGATTTTCGCCGAATGGAAAGGCGGGCAGGAAATAGAACTTGGCCCACAAGAGCGCCTCGGGCTCCTCAAACGGCTGGCAGACTATCTCAGCTTCTACCGCCGCGAAGAAGAGACCCTCAAGATCCTCAAACTCTGGGCGGGGAAATTTTTAAAGGGCCTTCCTGGAAAGAGAAAACTCCTCCCCGAGGCTTTGAAGGCCCGAAGTCTCTCTCAATTTTGGCAGATTCTTCACCAACTCGTGCTTTCAGCCGATGCAAAATATAAATGAAGGCTGAAATTTTGCGTCTCATAAGCCGGCTCAAGCGGATTGCCAACTTCCCGGTCCTGAAGGAGAGTATCCAGGCCCTGCGCCACTTTCGCACGGAGACCGAAGCCACCCCGGAACGGCTCATCCGGATCGTTCTTCTGGACCCGGGGCTCTGCTGCCAGATACTGCGGGCAGGGAATTCGGTCTTTTACAATCCCAGCGGTTACCCCCTGAAGACCATCTCGCGAGCCGTGGTGATAATCGGCTTCCAGAACCTCAAGATCCTCGCCGAAAGTTCCCCCACCGTACCGGCAGAAACCCTCGAAAGGGGCAATTTCTCGCGTGAGATGGCTACTTCTATCCTCTCCGCCCACCTGGCAGCCAAGGCCGCCCGCAAAAAGGGGATTCCTCAAGAGGAGGCTTATCTCGCAAGCCTTTTCAAGAGGCTCGGAAGGCTCATCCTTCTCCTCTACGACCCTTCCTGCTACCAGAAGATTCGGGCCCAGGTCCCGCGACGGAAGAAGGAGCTCTTCTATCTCGTGGGAGAAAGGCTTGCCAAACAATGGAATCTGCCAGAAAACATTGTGAACAACCTGGAAGGCCGGGAGCTCTACATTCGTCCCCGAAAGCTGGGGCATCTCTGCCTCTATGCCGATATCATGGCAGCCGGCCTGATCTCCGGCAAGGGGCCGGTGGGCTGGCAGAATATCTTTGAGAATCCCCGGGAAATCGAAGAAGTCCTCAAACAACTGGTAAGCACCGCCAAGCACCTGCCTGCAAGTATCCTCGAAAGCCTTGCCATAAAGCTTCCAGAGGCAAGAGCCGAAGATGAATCCCTCACCCTTGGCCCCTTTCTCCCGGAAGAGGCCCTCAAGCTGGCCCAAAAAGTCCTTCAGACCCTCTGCGAAGAGATATCCGCCCGGGGAAGGCTCTTTTACCGCGAGGGGGAGAGGCTTTTCACTCTGGAGGGTGAGATCGGAGAAGAGGAAGATCTCAGAAAGTTCCTCCTGCAAGGAGAAATCACCACCAGAGATGGCCAGGTCTACATCCCCGTAAACTTCAGAGGGAATCCGGCCTTGATCCTGCACCTCGAAAGAGAAAGTGCCCTCCCGCCGGAAGAGCTCCGCGGGCTAGAGCTCGTCAAGCGGACGCTTGAAAGCCTCCTTGAAAGGCTCTGAGTCCTGAGGAGCAAGCTTAAGTATCCTCAAAGGCGGAAGTTCTTTCGGCGCCACCCCCAGAAGGGCTGCTACCACCTCCTCGGCACGCACTCCACCCTCCCGGGGTTCAAAGAGGACGAGCCTCAAAGTCCGCGGGCCAGCCAGAGAGAGGGAAACGACGTAAGGCCTGATTTCTACTTCTTTTTCCTTTTTGCCGCGGCGCACGGTAAGCACAAAGCTTCTCCTGGAAAGGAAGGCCTTTACCTTTTCCTCCTCCAGGGGCTCTGGGAGCTCGATCTCGTAGGTGGTCTCCTCGGGGACGAGAAGGGCGGCTTCCGGGATGCTCGGTGCCACTTCTTTTACTCGCAGCCCTTCGGGGAGTTTTTCGTTCAACCTTTCCTTGAGATCCTCCGGGGCAAGGCGCTTCACCAGCTCTATCGCCGCCACCTCAAAAAGGCTTTCCACCCCCACGGGAAGGGCCCGGGCAAAGGAGATCTTGGGCAGAGGATGGAACCCTTCGGAGAAGGCCACCGGAAGCCCTGCCCTTCGCACCGCCCGGTGAAAGACCCGCATGACCTCAAGCTGGGAAAGAAACCTCGCCCAACCGCGCTTCTGATAGACCAGACGATAGGTAAACCGCCCTTCTTCCCGGCGCACGGGAGGTTTGATCTCCGGCACCTCGCAGTCTTTCGCCAGGCGATTCTTGATCTCCTTGAAATCGCAGGCCCCGCACTTCAGGCAGCGACTGAAGCGACAATCCGGGCTCGTCTGCCCCGCAAGCGATCTTTCCCTCTCTTCGAGGAGAAAGCCCTTGGAGACCCCGAGGTCGATGTGCTCCCAAGGGAGGGGCTCGTCGAGCCCGCGCTCCCGCAAATAGGAAGAAAGGTCGAGCCCGAGGGCTCTGGCCGCCTCAAGCCAGGCCTCGAACCGGAATTCGTCGCTCCAGCCGTCAAGCCTTGCCCCGCGCCTGAAGGCCTCGTAGATGAGGGCCGAAAGCCTCCGATCTCCCCGGGAAAGCACCCCTTCGAGAAAGCTCTGCTCCGGTTTGTGCCACTTAAACTTGAGTTTGCGCCGGGAAAGCCTCGCCCTCAAAAAAGAAAGCCTGGCCCTGGTCTCCTCAAGCGTGATCTGTCTCTCCCATTGAAAAGCGGTGTGGGGCTTGGGGATGAAGGTGGAGACGGAAACGTTTACCTGTGGGCCATCTTTTCCCTTCACCCGGGTGAGCCTGCGCGCCAGGCGCACGATGCCTTCGAGATCGTCCGGGGTCTCGGTGGGAAGCCCGATCATGAAGTAGAGCTTGAGGTGCCGCCAGCCGGCCTCGAAGGCGGTCTTCGCGGTCTCGAAAAGGGCCTCTTCGGAGATGTCTTTGTTGATGACCTGCCGCAGCCTTTCGGTACCGGCCTCCGGCGCCAGGGTGAAACCCGTCTTCCGGACCTTTTTGATCTCGCCGATGATGGTCTCGTTCAAACTTCCCACCCGCAGTGAAGGAAGAGAAAGGGCCACCTTCTCTGGCAGGAAACGGCGGTTGAAGCTCACGATGAGCTCGGTAAGGCAGGAGTAGTCTCCGGCGGAGAGGGAAAGAAAGGAAACCTCGTCCCAGCCGGTGGCCGAAAGCCCCTCTTCGGCCATGGCCAGCAGCCGGGGAATGTCTCTTTCACGCACCGGGCGATAGAGACTGCTTGCCTGACAGAAACGACAACCCCGGGTACAGCCGCGCGAAATCTCAAGGGCCAGGCGATCGTGGGCGATTTCGGCCCAGGGGACCGGGGGACGATAGGGGTATGGCACGGCATCCAGGGTGGGAACCACCCGGCGCCGGATCTTTTCGTACCCGGCCTTGAGAGGGAAAAGCCCCTTGAATTCTCCGGCCTCGTAACGGGCCTCAAAAAAAGAGGGAACATAAAGCCCCGGAAGAGTGGAGAGTTCTTCGAGGAGTTCCCGGCGGGAGGCCCGGGTCTCCTTTGCCGCCAGGAGCTTCTCCACCACCTCGAGGATGGCCTCTTCCGCCTCCCCGATGATGATGGCGTCGTAAAAGTCGGCCACGGGCTCGGGGTTGGCCACCGCCGAACCGCCTCCCAGGATGAGAGGATCGGCCTCTCCCCGCTCCCTCCCCCAGACCGGAATGCCGGAGAGATCAAGGATGTTTACGATGTTGGTGGCGCAGAGCTCGTAA